>JAZQOC010000037.1:0-97383 GCA_045627645.1 Lachnospiraceae bacterium | reverse complement strand
AATATGTCGCATGAAATAAGAACACCCATTAACTCAATAATAGGCTTTAATGAGATGATCCTTCGCGAAAATAGTGACGAAGCGATTACTGAGTATGCGACCGATGTTAAGAGTGCAGCGGAAACACTTTTAATGCTTATTAACGACGTACTTGATTTCTCACGTATTGAAGCTGGTAAGGTTGAGATTATACCTGTTGAATACGATTTATATAATCTTATCGACAGCTGCATCGGAATGGTTACAAGCCGTGCCGAAGCAAAGGGCCTTTCACTATTTAAGAATATAGACAGTAACGTACCGCATGTCCTTTATGGAGATTCGGGACGAATCCAGCAGATTATCATTAATCTTCTTTCTAATGCGATTAAATACACTGAAAAAGGAACAGTTACTTTATCGGTTTCAGGAAAGGTAAGTAAAGATAAGGTTACACTTTCATTGGCAGTTAAGGATACAGGAATCGGTATTAAGGAAGAAGACATTGAACGCCTGTATAATGCGTTTGACAGACTTGAAGAACGCCGAAACAGAAATGTTGAAGGAACCGGACTTGGCTTAAACATTACTACGAACCTTCTTGAACTTATGGGCAGTAAATTAAATGTTACAAGTAAGTATGGTGAAGGCTCGGTATTCTCGTTTGATATCGAACAGAAGATTATTCGCAGTGCCGCTGATGCGAGCGAAACTCCTGTTAGAACACACGAAAAGCTTAAGTTTTCAGCACCTAATGCCCGAATCCTTGCGGTTGATGATAACAAAGTAAATTTAAAGCTTGTTAAGAGCCTTCTTAAGCAGACAGACATTCAGGTAGACCTTGCTGAAAGCGGCGCAAAATGTATCGAGATGCTTAAGGATAGTTCATATGACATTATCCTTATGGACCACATGATGCCCGAGATGGACGGAATCGAAACATTCAAGCGCATTAAAGACGAAGGTCTCGTAGACACTTCAAAGTGTACAGTCATCGCCCTCACCGCAAATGCCATAAGCGGCGCCAGGGAAGAATACATAAGCAACGGCTTCGCCGACTACCTTTCAAAGCCCATCAAGCCCGATGCCCTGGACGAGATGCTGCTTAGATACATTCCCGCAGAATATGTTTCATTCAAATAGAGGAAAAAAGCTTCCCGAAAATCGGGAAGCTTTTTTAATGAAAAATTGTTGACATATAAAAGAGTGCGTGTATAATAAACTTAAACATATGAACAAATGCTCATATGTAAATTTAAACAAAAACATTCCAAAGGAGATAAACATTATGAAGAAGAAATATGAAATCGAAGTAGATTGCGCTAACTGTGCTAACAAGATGGAAGACGCTGCCAAGAAGACTGAAGGCGTTAAGGATGCAGTAGTTAACTTCATGGCACTTAAGATGGAAGTTGAATTTGAAGAGGGAGCAGATCCTAAGCTTGTTATGAAGCAGGTTCTTGCAAACTGCAAGAAGGTTGAGGATGATTGCGAAATCTATATCTAAGATATACATATAAGTAGTAAATTGTTAGCAGAGCGGCCGTATGGTAGCTCTGCTATATTATGCAAAAATATGCTGTGAGCATATGAAGTTGGTAAATGAGATGAATAAGAAACAGAAGAAAGCATTAAAAAATATAATAATTGCAATTGTGCTAATTGTACTGATTAAGATATCAGAGATATTTGTGGATTACGGAAACATTTATATAGGACAGGTTCCTCTGGGGAGAATAATTAGGTTTGTCTTATACATGATTCCATATCTGGTTATCGGTTTGGATATTCTTAAGAAAGCCTGGAAAGGAATTAAAAACAAGCAGGTCTTTGATGAGAATTTCCTTATGGCTGTTGCTACCGTTGGGGCCATCGGAGTAGCGCTCGTGGACAACGGCGACTATGTCGAAGCAGTAGCTGTTATGCTCTTCTATCAGATTGGTGAGTTATTCCAAAGTATTGCTGTCGGAAAGAGCCGCAAGAATATTTCAGAACTTATGGATATCAGACCAGATTACGCCAATATTGAGAAGGATGGAAAAATTGTTCAGGTTGATCCAGATGAAGTTGCTATTGGCACCATTATTGTTGTTCAGCCAGGCGAGAAGATACCTATTGATGGTATCGTTCGTGAAGGTTTATCTTCACTCAACACATCTGCGCTTACAGGTGAAAGTCTTCCAAGGGAATGTAATGTGGGCGATGAAGTTATTTCTGGATGTATCAATATGTCTGGACTCCTTAAAGTTGAAACTACTAAGGAATTTGGTGAGTCGACAGCTTCAAAGATTCTCGATATGGTGGAAAATGCGGCATCCAAGAAGTCTCGTTCAGAGAATTTCATTTCAAAGTTTGCGAAGTATTATACTCCAGCCGTTTGTTATGCTGCTTTAGCACTTGCCATTTTACCACCAATTGTATGTGCAATAATCGGAGTACCAGCAAACGTTGGGCAGTGGATATACAGAGCGCTCACATTTCTTGTAATTAGTTGTCCATGTGCGCTGGTTATTAGTATTCCATTAAGTTTCTTCGCAGGTATTGGTGGTGCGAGCAATGCTGGTGTTTTAGTTAAAGGTTCGAATTATCTTGAAGCACTTTCCAAGGTGAATTACGTGGTATTCGATAAGACAGGTACTATGACACAAGGTGTATTTGAGGTAAGTGAGATTGTTTCCGCAGGGGACAATGACAAACTTCTTGAATATGCAGCATATGTTGAGAGTTTCTCTTCACATCCAATTAGTAAGAGTCTTAAGAAAGCCTATGGCAAGGACATTGATCAGAATCGTGTAACTGATGTTGAGGAAATCGGAGGTCACGGTGTAGTTGCAAAAGTTGATGGACATACTGTCGCAGCAGGTAATGTTAAACTGATGAAAAAGCTGGGTATCAGCTATGAAACCTGCGACAAGGTTGGTACATTGGTTTATCTTGCTGTTGATGATGAATACGCGGGATGTATCGTTATTTCGGATTTGCTCAAACAAACTTCTAAGGACGCAATTGTTGCACTTAAAAAAGCTGGAATGGCCAGAACGATTATGCTTACAGGCGATGCTAAAACTGTTGCTGACAGTGTTGCTACAGAACTTGGAATTGATGAAGTATACAGTGAACTTCTTCCAGCGGACAAGGTGTCTAAGGTTGAAGAAGTACTTGCCAAGAAGAAAGAGAAAGATACTCTTGCGTTCGTAGGTGATGGAATCAATGATGCTCCTGTTCTTTCAAGAGCAGATATAGGCATTGCCATGGGCGCGCTCGGATCGGATGCTGCCATTGAGGCTGCAGATGTTGTGCTTATGGATGATGATCCACTTAAGATTTCTAAGGCAATCAGAATCGCCAGAAAGTGCATGAGAATAGTATACGAGAATATTGCATTTGCATTAGGAATTAAGGCAATTTGCCTTGTGCTTGGTGCAGTAGGTATTGCCAACATGTGGCTTGCAATATTTGCAGATGTCGGAGTAATGGTTATAGCTGTGCTCAATGCAATCAGAGCCCTGTTTGTTAAAAAGCTGTAGTGGTAGTATAATAGGCTACAGGATGTAAGTTGTATTTGCATGAGGTAGAATTGATTTGTATAAATCAATTCTGATTTATACAAGAAAGAGGATGTGTTATGGCTATGAACCATGGATGCGAGTGCTGTGATGACAATGTGATTCATCCAGCATTGCTTAAGATAGTTAATGAGAAGATGCCAGAAGAAACAGAACTTTATGATTTGGCAGAACTTTTTAAGATGTTTGGAGATTCTACAAGAATAAGAATTCTGTTTGTTTTATCTGAGGCAGAAGTGTGTGTATGTGATCTTGCTGAGGCACTTAATATGACTCAGTCTGCTATTTCTCATCAGCTTAAGATATTAAAGCAGAGTAAGCTTGTTAAGAACAGGCGAGAAGGTAAGTCGATTTTTTATTCACTTGCGGATGAACATGTAAGATCTATTCTTGAGCTTGGCCTTGAACACATTGAAGAAGATTGATTTGTAAGTTATAAGAGTTTTAAACCGTGGCATTTGGCCGCGGTTTTTTAGTACCATAAAACGGAGAAAATGCTTAGTGATAATATTTCCTAGGCAGGAATGCGCAAATATAAAGACACGAAAGCAGAGGGAAGGCAATGTAGAGTTGTTTTCTGGGTAAAAAGGACTAGCTTGTAAAGGTAGCAAGCAGAGAAAAGGTCATGTAAACTCATTTCCTATGTAAAACAGACTAGCTCACCTAAGATACAAGCAGAGATAAAAACAATAGAAGGCTTTTTCTCTGTAATCAGACCCAAAACAACAAACATCCCAACAAAACTCACTACCAATACCTCTAAAAACCTTAAAAAATCCTTAATTCAGCACCAAACTAGCTAGGATGTATAGACATTATGTAAACAAATGTGTTATATTAAACGTGGCATATTATGTAAATCAACAAATATGCCCATTAACAAGTTATTTAAAGAACAACTGCGTAGATTAATACATAGATAGGAGATAGTGATGCAACCATTAAATAGTGAATTTACATATTTTGTTACAGGAGCGGCGGGATTTATTGGAAACAACCTTTCAAGAAAATTACTGGAAGCGGGTGCGACAGTAATCGGATATGACAACATGAATGATTATTATGATGTGAATCTTAAGGAGCACAGACTTGAGGCAATCAAGGACAATCCAAAGTTCACATTTATCAAAGGTGATATAGCGGATAAGGAGACATTGGAGGCTGCATTTGCCAAGTACAGACCAAACGTGGTGATTAACCTTGCAGCTCAGGCTGGTGTAAGATACAGCATCGAGAATCCGGATTCTTATATTCAGGCCAACCTGGTGGGATTTGCTAATATTCTTGAGTGTTGCAGACACTATCCAGTTGAGCATCTTGTATATGCATCTTCAAGTTCTGTCTATGGGGGCAATGAGAAAGTCCCATTTAGTACAGATGATCAGGTGGACAGACCAGTCAGCCTCTATGCAGCAACAAAGAAATCTAACGAGCTTATGGCTTACAGCTACAGCAAGCTCTATGGAATGAAGACAACAGGTCTTAGATTCTTTACAGTTTATGGCCCTATGGGACGTCCGGATATGGCGGCATATAAGTTCGCTCTTAAGATTATGGAGAATCAGCCAATTCAGATATATAACCATGGTGACATGGAGCGTGATTTCACATATATAGATGATATTGTCACAGGTGTATGCAATGTCCTTTGCAATCCACCTGAGCCAGACAGTTTAGGCGCACCTTACAAAATCTACAATATTGGTAATAACAAACCTGAAAAACTGATGTATTTTGTCGAGACACTTGAGAAGAAACTTGGCAAGGAAGCAATCAAGGAATTCCTGCCTATGCAAGCTGGTGATGTTCCAAGAACTTACGCAGACGTTTCTGAACTGGTTAAGGACTTTGGATTTAAGCCGGATACATCTCTTGAGCAGGGACTTGAGAATTTTGCAAACTGGTTTTTGGAGTACCATAACTATAAGTAAAGTTATATTTAACGCCCCAGGTCGGCAGCCTGGTTGAGGAAAATAAATGAGACATTTTAATGTATGGGGAAATATTAAAAGATTTACAGCGATAACATTGTCGGCAGTAATGATGCTTAGTGCGCCAATGTCGGCTTTAGCGGATAATGCGGTCAAAAAATCCAACTATGTTATCAGTAAGCTTAACAACGCGCAGGATGAACTTGCAAAGTTAGCCAGAGAGCGCCAGATTAATGCTGCAATATATCTGAAGGATTCATATATCGTCAGGAGCGAGGCAAATCAGTACAGTGAAGACGTTGCGGCTATTGCCAGTGGTCAGACTGTTGCAATTACTGGTGTGGAGGTCGATGAAGGAAGAAATATCTGGTACAAGATTTCCTACAGTTATGCAGGCGGAACAATAACTGGATACGTTGAGAGAGAATTTATTGCCTGCGGTGATGAGCGATTTGTCAAATGGGAAGACAAATATATAACAACAACGGTTAGAGAAGAGATAAATAGCATCAGTGACTGTTCTGATATTCAGCAGTTCCCGGAAAGCTATAGAGATGCTTTGTATGAACTTAAAAAGCAACATCCGAATTGGGTGTTTGTTCGCCAAAATGTCAATATCGACTGGAATACCGCAGTTTACCAGGAGACACTTGACGAACGAAGCCTTATCAGTTCATCTGCAGATTCAAGTTACAAGGGGGCACCTTCTGCCAAGACGAAGGGATGGTACAATGCTACATCAGGTATTATCGCATATTATATGGACCCTAGAAATTTCCTTGTAGAAGATAGGATTTTTATGTTTGAACAGGAGAGCTTTAGTTCTGTTGCTCATACAGAGAGTGCAGTTTCACTTGTGCTCAATGGTACATTTATGTCGGGAGGAATACCTGATACAACTATGAGCTATGCTAAGGCTTTAGTTGAGATTGGTTCAAAGGCCAATGTGAGCTCATTTTTACTCGCAGCAAGACTAAAGCAGGAACAGGGTGTGCAGGGAACATCACCTTTGATTTCTGGAACTTACCCTGGATATGAAGGTTACTACAATTATTTCAATATTAAAGCCAATGGCTCAACCTATGAGGCGGTATATACTAATGGCCTTTCGTATGCCAAAAGTCAGGGTTGGAATACCAGATATAAATCGATAGAAGGTGGAGCATCGTTTGTTGCAAAAAACTACATTGCCAGAGGACAGGACACACTTTACTTGCAGAAGTTTGATGTGGATGCAAGTGACAAAACACTGTATACACACCAGTACATGCAGAACATTTCTGCACCATATAGCGAGAGTAAGACGATATATGATGGTTATAAGAGTACAGGACTATTGAACAATTCGTTTGTGTTTAAGATTCCTGTTTATGACAATATGCTTTCTGGAAAATGCATGAAGCCGAATGCTACGGATGTTCTCAGCCTTGATTTGTCTGAGGTTCAGAACCTTCCTGTGGATCAGAACGCAGTACTTGTTTCATTAATTAATGGCGGTCAGAACAACGATGTAGCTATTACATACACAAGTTCTGATGAGTCAGTTGCCAAGGTTGACAGCAACGGTGTTATCACTGGTATCAAGCCTGGTACAGCTACAATTTCTGCAAAAAGAACGGAAAATGCGACCAATACAGCTCAGTGTAAAGTTAGCGTAATTAAGGCGGATATTGCATTATCCAAGGTTGAAATTCCTGAGATAAATGTGACATATGCAGCTGACCAGAGACTGTCTACTATACAGCTTCCTGATAAATTCGAATGGGTGGATTCTAAGATTAGCCCTGTGGTTGATAATCAGGGTTACAGTGTCATATATAGTCCTGACAGTAGCAGATACAATGCGCTTACGCTTACAATTCCTGTTAATGTGGCTAAGGCTGACATCGATGTTGATGAAATAAATATACCATCAAAGCTTACAGTGGATGCGGGCGAGGAGTTGTCAACGGTTGCTTTGCCAACTGGATTTGTATGGGTGGATTCAACAGTTGTGGCCCCTAAGAAAACTGGAAAGTACACATTTGACGCATATTACTGTGTAGATCCGGCAAATTACAATGCGGCGTCTGTTAAGGTCGAGGTTAATGTTGTATGCAAGTCTCATGAGTTTGGTGAGTGGGAAGGCGACCATGCGACCTGTACTGAAGATGGAAGACTTGTAAGAAAATGTCAGATTTGTGGAACATCAGAAAAACTTGATGAGTCTGCAATCGGACATGCATATACTTCGGAAATAACCAAGGAAGCAACTACTAAGGAAGAAGGAGTTCGTACATACACATGCTCTAATTGTGGTGACGAGTATAATGAGGTAATTCCTAAGGTTAAGGATAATCATGTTCATGATTATTCATCAAAGATTACTACAGCACCAACCTGTTTGAAGGATGGTGTTATGACATATAGTTGTAGTTGTGGTGATAGTTATACAGAGTCTATCGCTGCAAGCGGACATGACTATGATGAGGATAATAAGTGTAAAAATTGTGACTATGTGTTGCCTGTAATACCAGTTCATATTCATGAATTCACGATATCGGGTAATACGGCTACATGTACAGAAGATGGTGTTGTTACATACACTTGTGGATGTGGTGATAACTATGAGGAACCATCTGCTAAGTTGGGCCATGATATGATTGATGGTGCGTGCAAGGTTTGTGGTGAAGGTGGGCCAACACCAACGGTAGGACCAACACCAACAGTGGAACCTACCAAGGCGCCAAGTCCAACAGTAGAACCTACCAAGGCGCCAAGTCCAACAATAGAACCTACCAAGGCACCAAGCCCAACGGTTGAACCAACCGAAGCACCAACGGCTACAGTGAATCCTACTCCAACGGCTGCCCCACTTAAGGCACCAACGGCAACTCCTACTGTTGATCCAACACCAACGGAGGCACCGACGGCTACACCGACAGTAGGACCAACACCTACAGCGGCACCAACTCCTACCAAGGCAGCAGAACCAGTTGTTGTAGTAGTAACAGAGATAACACCTCCGATTGTTATAGATGAGCAGGTAGTAATTCCAGAGCCTATAAAGGCGCAGACACCTGCTAAAACTCAGACACCGGCAAAAACTGAAGAACCAGCCAAGGCGGCAGAAGAGACTAAGCCGGCTGAAGATCCAACACCAACGAGAGTAGCGCCTATTATTGAAGTAGTTGAAGAGCCACAAGAGATTGAGGACCAGGCGCCAATTGAGGTTGTAATGATGTCTTCAACTGTGCTCGATAAGGAGAAGATTGATGAATTTATCGCTCCTGACAATCAGAAACTTCGTATTACAATGGCTAATGATGTTGTATGGGATATCGATCTTGAAGGAGTAGATACATCTAACATCGATATCAACCTTAAGGTTGAATTTGGATGTGAAATCGATGAGAAACTGGTAGAATCAGTTGCACAGGGATGCGAGACGATAACTATGGAACTTGCGCATGATGGCGTATTTGGATTTCCTGTTAAATTACAGATTCCTATCAATAAAGATTCTGTAGGCAAGGTTGCTAACCTGTTCTACTTCAATCCAGAGACAAAGGCTCTTGAATTCATGGGTGATGCGATGATTGATGAGGATGGCAATGCAGCATTTGCTATGGAACATGCTTCGGAATATGTGATTGTTATAGCTGACGTAAGTCTGAATCCTGTGGTTGCTGAGGCTGAAAACTCTGAGGACACAGCTATCAAAGTATCTGGTGAGGAGATGGGCGTTCTGGCTACAGTATCAGAAAAAATTGGCTTTAAGACAGGAAGCATGATAGTTCTTTACATTGTCCTTGGGGCAGTTGTGTTACTGTTCCTAATGAGCATGACTGGTTTGATTGTATACAAAGTGCGTCAAAAAGACGATGATGAATTCTACTATGACGAGGAAGACTAATGTTATTTAATTCTTATATTTTCATATTCGCATTTCTTCCTATATGCCTAGTAGGGTATTATGCGTTGCAGAAGAATGCGTTATATGCCAAGATTTGGCTCATAGGATGCTCACTTTGCTTCTATGGCTACTTTAAAATAACATATCTTTTAATTATGCTGTGTTCTGTACTGGGCAATTTTGGCCTGTACAAAACCATGAAAGAAAAGAATAAAAAGCTGGTGTTGGCTGTCGGAGTGGCAGCCAATCTGGCTGTTTTGTTTTATTTTAAATACTTCGATTTTTTTCTGGAAAATGTGAACGCTTTAGCTGGAACACAGTTTAAACTCATGAATATTCTGCTTCCTCTGGGAATAAGTTTTTTTACCTTCCAGCAGATATCATTTCTTTATGACGTATATAAGAAGGACATGCAAAATGTAACCTTCGTGGATTATGCCTTATTTGTAACCTTCTTTCCACAGCTGATTGCAGGACCGATTGTTACAGGCGAAGAGATGCTGCCACAGTTTTCATACCTTAAAAGATTTGATTCGGATATATTTGCTAGGGGTGTGGCAACATTTACATTGGGTCTTGTTAAGAAAGTGCTTATTGCTGACACATTTGCCAAGGCGGTTGATTATGGCTATGGCAGTATTGAGTCCATCTGTGCCACAGAGGCCTTTCTCGTGATGCTGTTTTATACGATTCAGCTATACTTTGATTTTAGTGGGTATTGTGATATGGCCATAGGTATTGGCCGGATGTTTGGAATTGATATTGCACAGAACTTCAATTCGCCATACAAGGCTACCAATATAGATGATTTTTGGAAGAGATGGCATATTACATTAAGTAGATTCTTTACTAAAAATGTGTACATTCCGCTTGGTGGCAACCGAAAAGGACAGTTGCGTACATATGTAAATTTATTTCTGATATTTTTCCTAAGTGGTCTCTGGCATGGAGCGGGCTGGAATTTTGTGATATGGGGATGTATGCACGGCGTGCTCTATGTGCTAACCAGGGCATATCATAACAAGGGATTTAAGCTTAAAGATGTAGCGTGGGCGAAAGCGGTGAGCATGTTGCTGACATTTGCTTTTGTCAATGTTGCCTGGGTGTTCTTTAGAGCGCCTGATATAAAAGAGGCGTGTACTCTTATAAGCAGAATGTTTAACGGGGGATGGCGCATTCCGTCGGAAGGATTTGTAGAGGGCTTTAATTTGTGGGAATTCTGGTATGTGATGAAGGTAGTAGGCCTAACTTCCCTTGCCTATAGCAAATATTTTCTGGCGGTTGCATTTACCGTAATAACGATGGTGGTAATCTTCTTTGCTCCAAACATTCATGAAATAGTAAGAAAGATGAAGTTGAACGCATTTTCTGCTATAATAATTTCTGCATTGCTTGTGTGGTGCATTGTTTCACTTTCGGGAGTGAGTACATTCCTGTATTTTAATTTTTAGTAGGAGATTAGAGTGAAAAAGAGTGGCAAATGGCTTTGTGCTATAGCCGCAATGGTGATTGTGGCATTGGTGGCATGGGCTGCAATAGTAATATATATAGATCCATTTTTTCAATATCACGCTCCGCTAAGTAACTTTGATTATATAGTGGACGATCAGGTGGATATGAATCCGGGATTGGCGAAGCATCTGGATTACGAAGCAGTAATACTGGGCTCATCCATGGTTGTAAACTTTAATACTGACTGGTTCGAGGAAAAACTTGGTCTTAAGACAGCCAAATTGCCTTATAATGGTGCTTATCCAAAGGATCAGGATAATATTTTGAAAATAATTTTCAAATCTAAGAAAGATAATGTTAAGAGAGTTTTTCTTGGAATTGATGAATTGAACTACTCTGGGGATGTTTGGGAGACTAAATTCCCGGTTACAGAGTATTTATACGATAATAACAAATTCAATGATATGCAGTATATCTTTAATAAAGATGTTTTGCTCAATTATTGTTTGAAACCTATTATAGATAAAAGCGACTGTACCAGCTGGAATATGACTTATCCTTTCTGGTGGCAGGAGGAGCATTATCAGAAGGCGCTGGTGCTTATGTACTTCGAGCCTGTTCCAAAGATAAATGAGCACAATGATTTGCAGACATATATTGATGCAATCGAACTGAATTTGGATACAAATATTATTCCATATGTTGAGTCTCATCCAGAGACGACCTTTTCATTTTTCTATCCGCCTTATAGTATATTGTATTGGAACAATGTATGTAACAGGGGGGACCTTGAAAACGTTATGGAGAAGTACAGATACATTAGTAGGAGGCTTTTGGCTTACGAAAATGTGGAGTTATATTTCTTTCAGAATCAAAAAGATATCATATGTAATTTAAACAACTATGCAGACTATACACATTATCGTCCGGCTATATGTGAGTACATGGTTCAGTGCTTTGCGAATGGAGAACGCAGGGTGGCAATGGACAATTTAGAGGAAGAGATACAGATGCTTTATGATCTTGCGAAGGACTATGATTATGAGGCTATCTGGGATGATTGGTATAACTAGCGAGGATAAAAATGATATTACAAATATTAATTCTTGTTTTAATTTTATTAATATGCCCGGTTGCGTGTGGGTTGCTACCAACCTTCTTTGTTGCCAGACAACGTATAACACCACCTGTTATTTATATGAGCGGTATTTTGCTTTGTCTTGCAATTTTTCAGTTATCAACCGTGCCAGTTGTTATACTTAATGGCTATGGCTTCCCGGTCATAGTGATTATGTACTCAATACTTATCGGTCTGACCTCAGTAGCTGGAATTGTTCTTGCAGTTATTAAAACAAAAAAAGAAGGCGGTTTTGTTGCCAAGCTTGAACTGCACAGAAATATTACAGTTGAGGAAGCTGTTGAATGGATTATGTTCATGTGCGTTCTTGGATTTCAGATTGTGATGTTCATGCGCATGACATCCTTCGATGGTGATGATGCTTATTATGTGGTGCAGTCAGTTCTTTCTGTTGAAACTGATACCTTATATAGAATTCAGCCATACACAGGACTTAGTACGTCTTTTGACCTTAGACACAGTCTTGCAGTTTTTCCACTGTGGATAGCTTATATTTCTAAAATCAGCGGTATTCATCCTACAGTATTTGCTCATAATATTTTAGGGATTGTCATTATACCAACTACATACATGGTTTATTACGAAATTGGACGTAACATCCTAAGGAGAGAATTAAAGAAACTTCCGATATTTATGATTTTTGTTGGAATTATGCAGATATTTGGAAATGTTTCAATATATACCAATGCAACCTTCTTTGTGACAAGAACATGGCAGGGTAAGTCACTGCTGGCAAATCTTTGCATCCCGGGTGTATTGTGGCTTTTGCTTAATATATTTGACAGCGAAGGCTTTGAAGGGGATAAGAGACTGGGTTTTTGGCTTAATCTTGGTATTCTTAATATAGTAGCAGCTATGTGCTCGACGGCCAGTGTATTTCTTATGGCGATGTTAATTGGTTTGTCGGGACTTGTATTGGCTGTTAAGGAGAAAAATGTTCAGATATTGTTAAGATTAGTTATTACCTGTATTCCATTAGTTATTTATGGCGCAATGTTTTTACTGATATAAACAGGCAGGAGAAGTTGATGAATACTATTTTAGAAATTTTCAAATCGTATAATGGAACCGGCTACTACTGCATGTTGTTTATCATCTGCCTTATATATTTGTGGTTTGAGGAAGAAGATAAGCGAATCAGGGCTTTGCTGGTTTATGCACCAACAGTAATTCAGGTACTGTTTTTTATACCTTATTTCTATCTTATTTATGACAAACTCGACAGCGGAACTTACTACAGAATTTTGTGGCTGTTGCCTATGACGGTTGTGATTGCCTATGCAGGTTGCAAGGTGATTGGCGTACATACCAAGATTGGACTTGCCATTTTGTCGGTTATTCTGATTATGAGTGGAACATACGTATACAAGAGCCAGTATATGTCTGTTGCTGAAAATGCGTACCATCTGCCTCAGGAAGTAATTACTATTTGTGAGATGATTGAGCCTGAGGAGGGCAAGGAACGAGTTTGGGCTGCAGTTCCAAATGAACTCATTCATTTTATGCGTCAGTATACAACAGATATTCAGTTGGCATTTGGGCGTGAACAGATTGTTTCGGAGTGGACTGCAGACGAAAATCCTCTTTATGCCCTGTATCAGCAGGAGGAGATAGACCTAGAGGAACTGTCTGAAGTTGCGACAGAATACTACTGCCACTATGTGGTACTTAAAAATGAAAAATTTCTTACCGGCGGAAGACCACAGGATTTTGATCTGATGAAAATCGGTGCAACAGAAAACTACGACATATACAGAAACCAGAAGGTGGATTTCTGGGAAAAGTAGGGCTTTGTTTGACTGGAGGAATTATGGCTAGAGACAAAAGGAATGATAGCGAATTCGAGGACCTTAAGATAGAAGAGGAATTCGATTTTGATGAAGAAGAATTCGATGATTTAGATGATAGTGATATAAAAAGAGGACGAAAGAAAAGTAAAGGACATATAGTGTTCTTTGCATTCGTAATAGTAGTGCTGATTGCATGTGTAATCAGTCTGATTCGTTGGAATAAGGGCGAAACAATAATTATTGATCCCGATGAAGATACCAGTGAATTTGATGTAGAACCAAATGATTATATTCAGCCTCTTACAAGTGACCAGATGACGGGCAAAATTGATGATGGAGTGCTGACTATATTAACTCTTGGTAATTCTACATTTGCGGATAATGGCGAGGACAACTACTTCGCCAAAGCGCTTGCGGATGTATACGGCGCAAAGGTTATTAACAAGGGCGTGGCAGACTCATTTCAGACAAGAAGTCTACCTATTGGTGATGACAGTAATCCTGACGATGCAAACAGCTTATATGATATTACAGCTGGTTTGGTTGCAGGGGATATGTCAGATATAGACTGCGTCGTTATAGCTTATGATATCAGTGATTATATAGAGCATAAGAATATTTATAATCCTGGAGATGAAGATGATGTAACCACTTTTTGTGGAGCACTTTCTGCATCTGTTAAATTGATTCAGGAGAAGCATCCGTATATCAGAATCGTTGTAGTGTCTACTCCTGCGGCAGGAAAAACAATAGATGATTATTATGTGGATGGAACTATTATTGACCTTGCCAATGGTACGCTCAATGACTATATAGGACAGGAAGTGGCTGTGTGCGCTACCAGAGGCGTGTCATTTGTTGATATCTATTTTGGTGTGATAAATGTTGATACAAGAGATGAATATCTTATGGATGATTATCATTTTAACGAAGCGGGCGCACAGGCGGTTGCTGCGAGACTAAAGAAATTAGTACAGCTTGATTAACATAGGAGCATATATGTGGATTGCAGAAAATTGGAAAGATTATGAAGTAATAGATACGGCCAACGGTGAAAAATTGGAAAGATGGGGGGATTATATCCTTGTTCGTCCGGACCCACAGGTTATCTGGAGCAGTGATAAGAATGACCGCAGATGGAAGAAGATGAATGGCCATTACCATAGAAGCAAGGCGGGTGGTGGAGAATGGGAATTCTTTGACTTGCCTGAAGAATGGCAGATTAAGTATGGTGATTTGAGATTTAATTTGAAACCATTCAGTTTTAAACACACAGGACTTTTCCCTGAGCAGGCTACAAACTGGGACTGGTTTGGTAAGCTTATCAGAGAAGCGAACAGACCTGTCAAAGTCCTAAATCTTTTCGCGTATACAGGCGGTGCGACGCTCAGTGCTGCAGCGGCAGGTGCGGCAGTAACCCATGTGGATGCTTCAAAGGGTATGGTTAACTGGGCTAAGGAAAATGCGATATCGTCAGGCCTTGGTGACAAACCAATCAGATGGCTGGTTGATGACTGTGTTAAATTTGTTGAACGTGAAATCAGACGTGGCAACAAATATGATGCAATTATTATGGATCCACCTTCCTATGGAAGAGGACCTAAGGGCGAGATTTGGAAGATAGAGGAAGCAATTTATCCATTTATTGAGCTTACTATGGATATTTTGAGTGATGATCCGTTGTTCTTCTTGGTGAATTCATATACTACAGGACTTCAGCCGGCAGTATTAACATACATGTTGAGTACAACTGTTAAGAAACGTTTTGGCGGCAATGTGGAATCCTCAGAAATAGGTCTTCCAGTATCGGGAAATGGTCTTGTTCTTCCTTGTGGTGCGAGTGGAAGATGGAGTAAATAGAAGCGGCAGGCGTAGTTTATGGATAAGAAAAAGATTAGCCTAAAAAATATACTTTTGTTACAGGCTATCGTGATTATATATACAATCAACAGTATAATTGCCAAGTTTGCTACGGGAACTGAAGTGTTTTCGCTTAAATTCATTCTGTTTTATGGGGCAGAAGTGGCGGTACTTGGAATATATGCCATATGCTGGCAGCAGATGATAAAGATTTTTGATTTATCTGTGGCATATGCCAATCGCGCTATGGCTATACTTTGGACAGCGCTTTGGGCATTGATCATTTTTAAAGAAAAAATAAATCTTAAGCAGGGAATAGGGATAGTTCTTGTGGTTATAGGGACTGTTGTTGTGAACTGGAGTGGTAAATCTAAAGAGAATGCAGCGGAAACTGCTGCAGATGACAAGGAGGATATGAACCATGATTAATATCTACCTTATCATTGCGGTAATAAGTGTTACTATTGCAGGTTTTTCTCAGATTCTTCTTAAAAAGGGAGCAATGAGACCGCATATATCTTTCATAAGGGATTACCTTAATCCTCCTGTTTTTACGGGATATGTGCTGATGTTCCTTTCAGTGTTGGCGACAATGTTCGCCTACCGTGGTATTAACTACATGTCGGTGCAGATTATAGAAGCCTTTGGATATGTACTTGTTCCGGTATTGTCTTACTTTTTCTTTAAGGAACGATTTACTAAGAATAAAATAATTGGAATTGTGATTATCATCGCTGGCATGCTGGTGTATGGGATTTAAAGTAGGACTTGCTGAAACTAGATTTAGCTGATGAGCTAATTTGAGTTAAGAATTAAATAAATAATGATGAGTTTTATGCAGCGGAATTCTGGTTAAAAACAGGATTTCGCTGTATTTCTTTATGCCCCCTTCAAAGGTTGTATTTCTTCTATGTAAATGGTATAATCGAAAAGAATATGGGCAATTATGCCTTTCACAAGAGATTGGTGCGAAAATATACATTAAGCACAATATATTGATTAAATGGAGTAAGTTTTTACAATGGGTGACGACAGAGAGTTTATTGATTTAGATTCAACTCAGAACTGGTCTCAGTTGGATGTAAAAAGAGAACTGGATAATCTTGAGGTAGATGCAGAAACTGGCAAGAAATATGACTTTGCAAGGGGATTCTCCGATGACATGAAGGAGAAGGAAGACAAGGTGATTCTTGACGGTCTTACAAGCGGACTCAACTACATTCCGGAAGAATTTCTTATGGCTGCCGACGAAAAGAAGGATGCCGAAATGGCAGAACTTCCAGACGAAGAAAAGCCAGACGTAAGCTGGGCTTACAGAGATGATTCTGAAAAGGTTGAGGATGATGAACCGTTTGTTGCAATTGCGGATATAAAAGCGGCAGAGGCTAGGGCGGCAGAGGAAAAGCGTATTGCAGAGGCCAGGGCAGCAGAGGAGAAAACGGTGGCAGAAGCTACAGCAGAGACAAAGTGGGCAAAAGAACAGCTCGCAGAGGAAAATGCGAAGGAAGCAGAAGCAAAGGCGAAGGCTGCAGAGGTTGAAGCAATCAGGGCTAAGAACCTTGAAGAACAGGCTAGAAGAATAGCAGAAGCAAATGCATCTGATGATATTGTTAAAGCCAATATTGAGGCTAGAAAACAGGCCAGGGAAGCGATTGCAGCAGAGAATGAAGCAAAGATTCGCGCAGCTGCAGAAGCAAAGAAAGAGGCTCAGAAAAAGGCTGAAGAGGAGATGTATAAGGATAGTGCAGGGGACGCATTTTCTAATCAGTTCCTTGATTTGGATGATCTTGAAGGCCCTGTTATGACAAAGGCTGAGAGAATCGCGGCAGCCAATAAGAACAGACACAATGTTACTGAGGAAATAGTTGTTCCAAAGGAAGTTGAGGCTGAAACGGTTAAGCCTGCGGATGATGTTATTTCGGAAGTAACTTACGAAATGGATGAAGTGGAACAGGCACAGATTGTAAGCCAGATAGAAGAGGAGAAGACTCTTTCTACTGGTGACACAGGAGTAATCTACTTTGATGACGACGGAGAGCCGATTAATCAGGAACCAGTGAAGACTGAGTCTAAGAAGGCTAAGGCAGCAGTATCTGCTTCTGAGGGATATGCAGCATGGGCTGACGGGAATGCTGAGGAAGAGGTTGAAGTAGTCAGACGCAAAAAGAAAAAGAAGAAAAAGAGACCGGAAGTGGTTGAAGAAGAGATAGATGATGAAGATGACATGATGATGTACATGGGCTTCTTCGACAGGGTTGTGGCATTCTTTAAGAACATGTCCGGTCTTGATATGTTGGTTATGAGCACGGGTGTGCTTGTGGTAATTGTTGCAATCATTACTTTGGTTGTATATTCATCTTCTCGTGCTACACAGAACAAGATTAACGAGTTCGGATATCTTGGCGAGAATATGCAGGCTATAGGATTATCTGGCGGCAGCAAGCTTGTGGCTGTAGCTGATGCTAAGCGCGCTTTGAATGAGGTAGTGGAGGAAATAATCGAAGAGGAAGAGGAGGAAAATGTAGAGTATAACGAGAAGGAAGAAGAAAAGAGCATCTCGGTTACTATGACTCTTACTTCTGTTAAAAAGGACCTCAAGATTAAATTTATCAATGCCAAGACCAAGAAACTTGTGGGTAACTATGAATTTAAGGTTGATATAGAAGATAACAAGGGCAAGAAATACAGTGCAACTGATGACGATAAGGACGGCATTATCTACCTCAACAGTGTAGAGCCTGGCAAGGCAAAGGTTTCTATGGTTGCTATGGACAATCAGGATCTGAAGTTCAGTACAGAGACTGTAACTGTAACAATCAAGGAGAATATTGATTACAAGAAAATTGACGTCTCTGATGAGGTTAAAAAGGAATCTGAAATCAATGCTAACAAGGAAGATACAGCTGCTGGTATGGCGACTGAGGGTTCTTTGAAGGATACGGTTGAATGGGTTGAATCATCTAAGAAACTTAAGGATGATGCGAAGCTTAGAAAAATTGGAACAAAGGATTTGGATAATCTTCCTGGTGTAACACCTACACCTGCTGCAACTAAGTCTGTTAGTTCGATGAAGACAAAGAAAAGCCTCTTTGATAAATTGACGGATTTATTTGGGATGAAAGCATATGCATCATGTGAAACACATACTCCGGATGGGGGTAGTGTTGCTGATGAAGCAACATGTACTAAAGAAGGTGTGCTTACATTTAAGTGTACTGTGTGCGGTGAGGAAACGGGGACACAACCGATAGCCAAGATAGACCACACTTGGGAATATGGCGCAGAAGTTGCTGCAACATGTATAGAAGATGGCTATGTACCAAAGAAATGTAGTGTATGCGGAACAGAGGATAAAGATAAAAAAACAGATAAGCTTGGACATAAATTTGAGAATGGAGCATGTACTAATCCTGGATGTTCAGAGAAGGATCCTTCATATGTTCCATCACCTAGTCCAACACCATCACCTAGTCCATCACCAACACCTAGTCCAACACCATCGCCGGTAGTGTCACCATCACCATCACCAGCAGCGTGTGTACATAAGTGTGGTGCAGATGGAGTATGTACAAAGTGCGGAGTTGTTCCAGCGGATTCGACAACGGCATTGTTGTGCAAGGGCAAAGCAGTATATCTTGATGCAGAAGGAAAGATAGCTGCAACATATGCAGATTATTACAAAGGAACAACAACATTCTATGTTAAGCCAGAACCATCTGATATGGGTGGAGACAGCTCAGATTATATTTACACTGGCTGGCAGGAACTCAACGGTTCAACATATTACTTCGATAAGAATGGAAACTATGTAACAGGCGAGCAGGTAATCCAGGGTGCTAAGTATAACTTCGATAGCACAGGAGCACTTGTTAAGGGCTCTGGTACAATGGGTATCGATGTTTCTAAATGGAATGGAAATATTAACTGGACAGCAGTTAAGAATTCGGGTGTCTCATTTGTAATTATCAGATGTGGATACAGAGGTTCATCTACGGGAGCGCTTGTAGAAGATCCTAAGTTTAAGACTAATATTAAGGGCGCGACTGATGCAGGCCTTAAGGTTGGTATTTATTTCTTCAGTCAGGCAGTAACTGATGTCGAGGCTGTAGAGGAAGCCTCTATGGCAATCAACCTCATGAAGGGATACAAGGTATCATACCCAGTATTCCTTGATGTAGAGGATAGTGGCGGACGAGGCGACAGAATTGATGCCAATACTAGAACACAGGTTATCAAGGCCTTCTGTGAGACTGTTAAGAACAGTGGCTACACAGCTGGTGTATATGCTAACAAGTCATGGCTTAATACTAAGATGAATGTAGGCTCACTTAGCAGCTACAAGATTTGGCTTGCACAGTATAATACAGAGATTACATACACAGGTAAGGTTGATATGTGGCAGTATTCATCTAAGGGATCCGTGGGTGGAATCAGTGGTAACACAGATATGAATCTTAGCTATTTAGGATATTAGAATTAGGATAAAGGATAAAACTATGAGAACTTATTTAGTTACAGGTGGAGCCGGATTTATCGGTTCAAACTACATTCACTACATGTTTAAGAAGTATGACAATGAGATCAGAATTATCAATGTAGATGCTCTTACATATGCAGGAAATCTTGAGAACCTCAAAGAGGTAGAAAACAGAGACAATTACACATTTGTAAAGGCAGATATCACAGAAAAGGATGCAATCGCAAAGATTTTTGCTGAAAATGATATCGACCGAGTTGTTCATTTTGCAGCGGAATCCCATGTAGACCGTTCAATCAGAAATCCAGAAGTATTTGTACAGACAAACGTACTTGGAACAGCTGTAATGCTTAACTGTGCAAAAGCAGCATGGGAATTACCAGATGGAACATTTAAGGAAGGAAAGAAGTTCCTTCATGTATCAACAGACGAGGTTTATGGATCATTACCAGATGATGAGAATGCTTTCTTCTATGAAACAACACCATATGATCCACACAGCCCATATTCGGCAAGTAAAGCAAGTTCAGATATGTTGGTAAAGGCATATATGGATACATACAAGTTCCCAGCCAACATTACAAACTGCTCAAATAACTATGGACCATATCAGTTCCCAGAGAAACTGATTCCGCTTATCATTAATAACTGCTTACAGGGCAAAAAGCTCCCTGTGTATGGTGATGGAAAGAATGTACGTGACTGGTTGTATGTAGCAGACCATGCAAAAGCCATCGATATGGTACAGGAAAAAGGACGTTTGTTTGAGACATACAACGTAGGTGGACACAACGAGAAGCAGAATATTGAAATTATCAATATCATCATTGAGACACTCAATGAGATGCTTCCGGATTCAGATCCAAGAAAGGCACATATCACAACAGACCTTATAGCATATGTAGAAGACAGAAAAGGTCATGACAGAAGATATGCAATCGCTCCAGACAAGATTAAGGAAGAAATCGGCTGGTATCCAGAGACAATGTTCAAGGATGGAATTAAGCTTACAATCAAGTGGTTCTTCGAAAATGAAGATTGGATGAAGAATGTAACCAGCGGAGATTACCAGAAATATTACAACGAAATGTATAAGTAAAAGGGAAACAAACATGAAGGGAATAATTCTAGCAGGTGGAAGCGGCACACGCCTCTATCCACTCACAAAGGCAATTTCAAAGCAGATAATGCCAGTATATGATAAGCCAATGATTTATTATCCGCTCAGTACACTGATGTTGGCAGGAATACAGGAGATACTTATAATCTCAACACCAAGAGATTTGCCTGTGTTTGAAGAATTGCTTGGAACAGGAGAACAGCTTGGACTTAAGCTTTCGTATGCGATTCAGGAATATCCAAGAGGATTGGCGGACGCATTTATCATAGGCGAAGAATTTATTGGCAAGGACAATGTAGCACTTGTGCTTGGAGACAATATTTTCTATGGTCAGAGTTTCAGTAAGCTTTTAAGGGAAGTAGCTTCAAGAGAAAAGGGAGCAACAATCTTTGGTTATTATGTAAGAGATCCAAGAGAATATGGCGTAGTAGAATTCGATGAGAATAAGAAGGCTATTTCAATTGAGGAAAAGCCAGCTAATCCAAAGAGCAACTATGCAGTACCAGGTTTGTATTTCTACGACAACGATGTAGTAGAGATTGCGAAAAATGTAAAACCATCAGCTCGTGGTGAGATAGAAATCACAGCAGTAAACAACGCTTATCTTGAGCGCGGAGACCTTAGCGTAGAGACTATGGGAAGAGGTTTTGCTTGGCTTGATACAGGAAATCATGATTCGCTTTTGGATGCGGCTAATTTTGTGGCAGCTTTCCAGAAGAGACAGGGACTTTATATCTCATGTATCGAAGAAATTGCTTATAAGCGTGGATTTATAGATAGAGAGCAGCTTCTTAAGCTGGCAGAGCCACTTATGAAGACTGAGTATGGCAAATATCTTGTAGAGGTAGCTAATGGACTCTAAGTTAGTTCAGATTGGAATGCTTGTCGTTGGATTGTTTGCGGCAACAGTATTGATGATAGTACTGGCTGCCAATGGCGCATTTAGCAAAGAGACAAAATCTAAAGTGACAGTAGAGGAAAATGTCCAGAAAGTTTTTACAGAGGAAAATGTGAACTATCAGGCATGGATGTCGGATGAAACTTTTTTCGATGAGAAAAAGCTTGGAGATGGTAAGCATGAGGATGTTGTGGTTGAGACAAAAAAACCTGCATCCTACAGAGTTTCCTCTATCGGAAGTACTGTCAGAGTGGTGGCTCTGGATGAAAAGGGAAAGCCTGTCACAGGAAGACACTTCAGGGCAAGCATTGAAGATGTTGGAAAATATACCGATGATGACAGGGATGGAATTATAGATATCGATGATGTATCACCGGGAGATTACAGCGTTACAATCGACAGTCTGATTGGATATTCTTTGCCGGAAAAGCCAATTAAGATTACGGTTAAAGCAAAGATTGAATATAGGGCTGTAGCGGATATTTCTTATCTGATTAAGACGGAAGAAGATATTGATGCCCAAAAGGAAGATACGGCTGTTAAAGATGCAGAGGAGGAATCCAGTGGAAGTTCTGCTATAAGAACTGTAGATGGAGCTGTATTTGGAATCGACGTATCGAAATACAACGGCGATATCGATTGGAATAAGGTTAAAAATGAGGGCGTTAAGTTCGCAATAATCAGATGCGGATACAGAGGATCTAAGACAGGTGTTATTGTTGAGGACCCTTATTTCGAACAGAACATAGCGGGGGCAACTGAAGCAGGAATACCTGTTGGCGTATACTTCTTCACTCAGGCAATTGATGAGAGAGAAGCTGTAGAAGAGGCCAGCGCTGTAATGAGTCTTGTTAAAAAATATAAGCTGGAATATCCAGTATTTATAGACAGTGAATCAGCGGGAGGCAATGGCCGAGCTGATGACATTGACAAGGCAACAAGAAGTAATGTTTTGCAGGCCTTCTGCGAAACAATCAGAAGTGGAAATTACAAGGCGGGTATTTATGCCAGCAAGAACTGGTTTAACAGTCGCCTTGATATATCTAAATTGTCAGCAGACAATGTTACATGGTTAGCGCAGTATACAGATGTACCTGATTACAATGGTACATATCAGATGTGGCAGTATAGTTCTGCAGGAAGAATACCAGGTATTGAAGGTCGCGTAGATATGAATTTGAGCTACCTTGATACCAGTGAAAAAGAAGAAAGAATTACGTCAAAGGAGAGTGACGAGGATGGGCAAGATAACAGTAGAGACATGTGAGATAGAAGGACTTAAAGTAATTACTCCACAGGTCTTTGGTGATGAGAGAGGTTACTTTGTAGAAACATTTCAGAAGAAGGATTTTGAAGCAGCAGGTATTGATGTAGAGTTTGTTCAGGACAATCAGTCAGCATCTGTTAAGAATGTACTTCGTGGTCTTCATTTTCAGAAGGAATATCCACAGGATAAGCTTGTCAGAGTAATCAATGGTAAGGTTTTTGATGTGGCTGTTGACTTAAGAGAAGGTTCAAAAACCTTTGGAAAGTGGTTTGGTGTAGAGCTCTCTGCAGAGAATAAGAAACAGTTCTTTGTTCCAAAGGGATTTGCTCATGGCTTTTATGTAATGAGCGATTATGCGGAATTCTGCTATAAGGTATCAGATTTCTATCATCCAAATGATGAGGGCGGTCTTATGTATAACGATCCTGAAATCGGTGTACAGTGGCCATTTGAGGAAGGAACTGAACTTATTATGTCCGACAAGGACAAGTGCCATGCTCCATTTTCTCAGTATAAGAAAGAACACAATATCTAATATTTAGGATAGATTATGAAAAAATTAAGAGGCAAATTTAGTATTACTAAGCCTGTTGGGATAGCCAATTTTACAGTGCTGATGCTTACAATGGCCATAATAATTGGTGTGCATCACAATCCTTTGGCAGATCCTCAGGATGAGTTAACTAAAAAAATAATAGCAATTGTGATAATAGCAGTTGCTGAAATAGCATTTATTCTTCTGTACGATAAGATTACTGTTTTACCATGGGAACTTTGGATGAACAGACATCTTATATGGAAGTTAGCTAAGAACGATTTTAAGAAGCGCTATGCGGGTTCATATCTTGGCGCGGTTTGGGCTATGATTCAGCCGGTTGTAACAGTAATCATGTATTACATTGTTTTTGATGTAATTATGGGAGCTGGAGACCAGGTTGGTGCAAGGGCGACTAGTATACCATATGTCTTATTTTTGACAGCGGGACTGGTTCCATGGTTCTATTTTACGGAAGCGTTGAACAATGGAACACAGGCGCTTATAGAGTATTCTTACCTTGTTAAAAAGGTAGTGTTTAAGATTAGTATATTGCCGATTATTAAGGTAATTGCAGCCACATTTATTCATGCATTTTTTGTGATAATTATGTTGGTGATTGCCGCTATATATGGATTCTTTCCAACCATTTATACGATCCAGATTGTATATTATAGTGCCTGCACATTTATCTTTGTACTGGCGTTGTGCTATTCAACCTGTGCAATTATGGTATTCTTCAAGGATATAGCACAGATTATAAACATTCTTCTGCAGATTGGCATGTGGGCTACTCCTATTCTTTGGAATGTAGCAGCTTTTGATACAAAGGTTCAGATGTATATTAAGATTAATCCACTTGTATATATTGTAGAAGGATACAGAAGTTCTATCTGCGAGAAGCAGTGGTTCTTCGAGGATTTTTATTCAACTATGTATTTCTGGATATTTACAGTAGTACTGTTTGGTATAGGCTGTCTGATATTTAAGAGACTTAAACCGCATTTCGCGGACGTATTGTAAGGAATCATGGAAAATACTTTAGATAATATTGCTATTAAAGCAGAAAATATAACAAAGATATATAAGCTCTACGATAAACCGTCTGACAGAATGAAGGAAGCTTTGGGCTTGTCTAAAAAATGCAAGCACAAGGAGCACTATGCACTTACTGATGTGGATCTTACCATCAATAAGGGGGAAACGGTTGGAATTATTGGTACCAATGGTTCTGGTAAATCTACAATTCTTAAGATTATTACTGGAGTACTTAATCCAACTAAGGGTGACCTTATTGTAAATGGCCGTATCAGTGCACTTCTTGAGCTTGGTGCAGGATTCAACATGGAGTATAACGGTATTGAAAATGTGTACCTTAACGGAACCATGATGGGCTTTTCTGAAAAGGAAATTGATGCGAAGCTGCAGGATATTTTAGATTTTGCAGATATAGGTGATTACGTATACCAGCCTTGTAAAACCTATTCCAGTGGTATGTTTGTACGTCTCGCGTTTGCGGTAGCAATTAATATCGAGCCTGAAATTTTGATTGTAGATGAAGCTCTTTCTGTTGGTGATGTATTCTTCCAGGCAAAGTGTTATCACAAGTTTGATGAATTTAAGGCGGCAGGCAAGACTATTATCTTTGTAAGTCATGACCTAAGCTCTATTGCCAAGTACTGCGACAGAGTTGTACTCCTTAACAAGGGTGTAAAGCTTGGAGAAGGTTCGCCAAAGGAGATGATAGATGCTTACAAGCAGGTACTTGTAGGTCAGTATCAGGTTCCTGAATCAGATGATAATAATCTTTTGGACGATGCAGAAATTAAGGCCAAGGCGTCAATGATGGGGGGCATTAATCCTGATGTTATTGAATATGGCACAGGAGCAGCCAAAATCACAGATTATTACGTTACAGATAAGAAGGGTACAGTGACTACGGCTGTTATTAAGGGTGAGCCATGGACTCTGCACTACACAGTAGAGTTTACGGAAGATGTGAAGGCTCCGATTTTTGCATTTACTGTAAAAAATATACGAGGAACAGAGATAACTGGAACAAACTCTATGTTTGAAAAAGCCTTTCTCGATGGAGTGAAGAAGGGAACAAAGAAAAAGGTCTCATTTACCCAGAATATGGACCTGCAGGGCGGAGAATATCTTCTTAGCCTTGGCGTAACCGGGTATGAAGATGACAAGTTCCAGGTATATCACAGATTGTATGATGTACTTAATATAACTGTTGTATCTGACAAGGATACTGTAGGTTATTATGATATGAATTCTAAAGTTGTTGTTGAATAGGAAGATACATGGATTTCGAATTTATTGAACAAATTGGAAAAATAACATTAGATTATAGCAAGTATCCGGGTGAAGATTTGTACTGTGATGGTGCGATTGAAGACACTATGCTGGACATTGCTAAGAATTATGCGAAGGTTGAGTATCCACGCATTATTGAAGAATATGCCAACTGGCCTGTAATGTATCATTTCTCTTCTCAGAGAGAAAATATAGTGGACTGGATTCCAATGGATAAGGATGCCAAGGTGTTAGAGATTGGTTCTGGCTGTGGTGCTATTACTGGAGCCCTTTCGAGAAAAGCTGGCCAGGTCACCTGTGTGGAATTGTCAAAGAAGCGCAGTCTTATCAATGCGTACAGAAACCAAAACTGCGACAATGTTACTATTAAAGTAGGTAATTTTAAAGATATTGAGCCAGAACTTGATACAGATTATGACTATTGTCTTCTTATAGGTGTGTTTGAATATGGCCAGAGTTATATGGGCGGTGATACACCATATGAAGACTTTCTTAAAATAATAAGAAAACATGCAAAAGCGATTACAGGCAAGGTAGTAATTGCCATTGAAAATCGTTATGGTCTTAAATACTGGGCAGGCTGCAAGGAGGATCATCTTAACAGATATTTCTGCGGCCTTGAAGGATATAAGCCAGAGGATGGTGTTAAAACCTTCTCTAAGAAGGGGCTTGAACGCATATTTGAGACATGTGGAGAGAGAAAGGTTAATTTCTACTATCCATATCCTGATTACAAATTCATGAATACACTCTTTTCGGACAAGAGACTTCCAAAGAAGGGTGAGTTGTGCTTGAATAATCGAAACTTTGACCGTGACAGAGTAAAGCTTTTTGATGAAAAGGCTGTATTTGACGGGATTTTAGAGGATGGCGAATTCGATAAGTATTCTAATTCCTTCCTTGTGGTGCTGGGTGATGATGTTGAGACGGAATATGTCAGGTATTCCAATGACAGAGCTGATGCATACAAAATCGGTACAGAAATTTTAGAAATTGGCGGAAATAAAATAGTTAAGAAGCGTGCTCTTACTGAGGCGGGTATTGAACATATGCAGTCCATGAGACGTCATTATGAAGGTCTTGCAGGAGCTTATCGATATGCTGGTTTATATATCTGCCCTTGCAATATTGCAGACAATGGAATGAGCGTTATATTCCCTTATGTTAATGGCGTTCAGCTTTCAGAACTCATGGATGATTGCCTGTCAAGAGGGGATGCTGAAGGCTTTAAGGAGCTTTTTGACGAATTTGTTAAGCGTATATCTGAGGGAGACTTGAGTCATATAGCGGATATGGATCTGGTATTTTCTAATATTCTCGTAGATGGAGATTACTGGACAGTTATTGACTATGAGTGGGTTGAAGAACGCACTGTAAAGGCTAAAGAACTGGCTTTCAGAGCTTTATACTGTTACATTCTCGAAGATGAAAATAGAGAAATATTAAATTATGATTCAATTATCAAAGAACTTGATATTACAGTAGACGAGGAGCAGGGCTACAGAGAACATGAGGCGATGTTCCAGAAAGAAGTAACTGGCAGATATAAGTCTTTGGGAGAATTAAGGGATTTAATTGGTGGAAAGATTCTTTCTCTTGAGAAGAGCATCAGTGATGCGGCCCTTGAAGCCAATAAGAGAAGAATTAAGGTGTATCTGGATTACGGCAAGGGATTTGGTGAAGAAGATGCCTACTATGTAACAGATACCTATGATATGGAGGGATATGTTGAGATGTCGATAGAATTCCCTTCTAACGTTAGAAAAGTAAGAATTGATCCATGTGAGGACTATGCGTTGACATATCTTGAAAGCATGGTGTTTAATGACAAGCTTATAGATATCAAGGATAACAAGCGAGTATATATCAATGGCAAAAAGCTTAAGGATTCCAGTGTAAGCGGAATAACAGCTGTATTCTTTAACAATGATCCTAATATTGTTATTGAAGTATCTGATATGGTTAGAAGCACAGGCAATAAGCTTACGGTTGCCATGCGAACATCACTTATTCAAAAAGAGATGGTTGATAATCTTGAAGGTAATTTGAAGAGGATGATAAGACTGTAATGAGTTTTATTAAAGAACTGATTAAGGCACCGATAGAAAGCAAATTGTATAACGAGTATTTCACTGGGCTTGAGTATTCACATTTTTCGTACAATGATTTTGCCCTTGCAAGAGAATCAGCGATTATTGGAAGTTTCTCGTTGTCTGCGCAAGAAACACAGGACAGGGTAACAATTATTACTTACGACAGCCTTGAAGATGAATCTGTGACAAATAATAAAGTCCGACTCTCTGATATAAAGTCGGAATATGTCATTTTCACATCAGATGAGAAAGGCTTATCGTCTTATGCATGTCAGGCTGTGGCTTCATATATGGACGAGAATGAGAATGCAAATATCGTATATGGAGACGAGGACGAGTATAACAGTGATGAGACTGTGCGTATGAATCCGTGGTTTAAGCCAGGGTGGTCGCCAGATACAATGTTAGATTATTTTTATTTTGGTAATGCTGTCGCAGTTAGAACCAGTATATTAAAGGGAGTAAGCGGTTTTAAGAATATATATGAATTGATGCTAATCCTGACAGCTAATCAGAAGGCTAAATCTATTGTACATATAGATTTCGTATTGTATCACAGTCATTATTTAAAGAAGCTTTTTGACCAGAATCAGTATAAAGATATTAAAACATCTTTTTCGGATAAGTTAAGTCAGAAAAAAGATTCCTGTATGGTATCGATTATAATACCTTCTAAGGATAATCCTGATATTTTAAAAAAGTGTATAACTTCAGTAATTAAGCACACTAAAGGCGTTATTTTCGAAATTATTGTGATTGATAATGGCAGTAATGAGGATAATAAATGCAAAATAGAGGGGATGCTTAAAGAATTAAAACAAGATTTAGTATCTTGCGAATATGTGGAAAGTTATGTGGATAATGAGGTACTAAAGTACCTGTATAAGCCACAGCCTTTTAATTTTTCGAGAATGTGCAATCAGGGGGCAAAGGAAGCAAAGGGAGAATTCCTTCTATTCCTGAACGATGATATAGAAGTAAGAGAAGCTACCTGGTTAAAGAAGATGCTTTCAGTAGCCGTGCGTAAGCACAGCGGTGCTGTAGGTGCTAAGCTTTATTATCCTGATTCCATGATGATTCAGCATGCAGGTATCACAAACTTAAGACTTGGGCCAGTGCATAAACTTCAGTTTAAGGATGATAACGCACATTATTATATGGACTTAAACAATGGAGTGCACAACTGTATAGCAGTTACAGGTGCATGTCTTTTAACAGATAAAGATAAGTTTTGGGAAGTTGGCGGTTTTTGTGAGGAACTGGAGGTTGCATTTAACGATGTAGACTTATGTTTTAGACTATTCGAAAGCGGATATCACAATGCTGTGTGTAATAATACACATCTTTGGCATCATGAGTCTTTAAGCAGAGGACAGGATACAGATGTTGCCAAGCTTAACAGACTTACAGAAGAAAGAGAACTTCTATATAGCAGACATCCGATGTTATATGCTGAGGATCCCTATTATTCAGATTGTATGAGTACGGACATTTTGGATACCAATTATTCATTTATATATGAATATGACTATAGGGATGTGATTCAGGAGGCGACAATTTCGCCGTTTAACAAGCATGTTAAGGATAACTGGTATAACGAGTGCCTGATGGTGAGCCTTGAATATGTGGGTGATTTTGATAAATTTGAGCACATTTCCAATAAATCTAATGGCTGTGCTTTAATTGCAGGTTATGCCTTTGTGGCAGGAAGCGATAATGCTCTGTTTAGAAGAAGTATTATTCTTCAGGGGCAGAAAAACAGCTATATCATAAAGACAATGCCGGTATTTAGACCGGATCTTGAGGTTAACCTTGATCCTGAAGAATATGCACTTATGACTGGATTTTGTGTGAAGATTAATTTACAAGAGTTACCTGCAGATGAGTATCGCGTGGGTGTGCTGGCAGAGTCTGGAAGCTCAAGATTAAAGTTATATCAGCTTACAAATAAATCTATTAAGGTAAATGCGTAATAGTTATGAATTATGAAGAAATGTATGAAAAAGAGCATATAAAATGTGCAGATCTGGCAAGCCGTGTGGCAGAACTTGAAGAGGCCAATGATTATCTTCAGTTTCGCCTTGACAGAATACACAACAATAAGCTGTGGAAGATGACGGCAGGACCAAGAAAGATAATGCATTATATTCTCAGGCAGACCACACGAATTAAGAATTGTGGCGGTCCAAGAGGAGTATGGGCGAAGATTAAATATAAACAGCGAGAAAAAATCGCTATGGCAAATTATGGTACAAACAGTTTCCCTTCAGAGGAAGTAAGGAAAGAACAGGAAGAAACAAAATTTGCCTATAGTCCGGTAATCAGTATTCTTGTTCCTCTTTACAATACTCCACAGAATTTCTTAGAGCAGATGATTGGTTCGGTGGAATATCAGACCTATGGAAACTGGCAGTTATGCCTTGCGGACGGTTCAGACGATGCTCATGCATTCGTTGGCGAGTATTGCAGAAAGAAAGCGGAAGCCGACAATAGAATTGTATATAAGAAACTTGAAAAGAATGAGGGTATATCAGGCAATACAAATCAGTGTTTAAAACTTGCCGCAGGTGAGTATATAGCGCTTTTTGATCATGATGATATCCTTCATCCTTGTGTTCTCTGGGAATATGCTAAGGCGATAAATGAGAAAGATGCAGACTATCTGTACTGCGATGAGACTACCTTTGCTGGAGATAACATCAACAAGATGTTAACTATGCATTTTAAGCCTGATTATGCGCCGGATAATCTTAGGGCAAACAATTATATTTGTCACTTCAGTTGCTTTAAGAGAGAACTTCTTGAGGGAACTGAACTTTTTAGAAGTAAGTTTGACGGCAGCCAGGACCATGATATGATTCTTAGACTTACAGATGCTGCTAAGAGTATTGTTCATGTTCCAAAGCTTATGTATTACTGGAGAAGCCATGCAGGAAGCGTTGCCAGTGATATCAATGCTAAATCCTATGCAATTGAAGCGGCCAGAGGTGCAGTTGCAGACAGTTTAAGAACTCATGGATATAAAAATTTTAGAATCAGTTCTACGAGAGCTTTTGAGACTATCTTTAAGATAAGCTATGAAATAATTGGCAATCCAAAGATTTCTATTGTGATTCCAAATAAAGATCATTATGAGGATCTTAGCAGATGTATCAGTTCTATTAGGGAGAAGTCTACTTACGACAATTACGAGATTATTGTTGTGGAGAACAACTCTGAAACAGAGCAGATTTTCGAATATTATAAGCAGATTGAAGCAGACAATATTAAGATTGTTAAGTACGAAGGTGGGTTTAATTATTCTAAGATTTGTAACCTTGGAGTTAAGCATGCGACAGGTGAGTATATTCTGCTTCTTAACAACGATACACAGGTTATTACAGTCAACTGGATGGAAGAACTCTTGATGTATGCGCAGCGAGAGGATGTTGGTGCGGTTGGCGCCAAATTATTCTATTCCAACAAGACTATTCAACACGCGGGTGTTGTTATAGGTCTTGGAGCCCACAGAACTGCAGGACATACGCATTATGGTCAGTCCAGGGAAAATCTTGGTTATATGGGAAGACTTTGTTATGCTCAGAATGCCACAGCTGTAACAGGTGCCTGCTTGCTTGTTAAGAAGGCTTTGTATGAAAAAGTTGGTGGTTTGGATGAAAGCTTTGCAGTGTCACTTAATGATGTGGATTTTTGCCTCAAGCTGCGTCATGAGGGACTGCTTAACGTGTTTACACCGTTTGCCGAGCTTTATCATTTTGAATCAATATCAAGAGGTCTTGATGACAATGGGGAAAAGGCTGAGAGATACAATGAGGAAAGCGCCAGATTCAGAGAAAAATGGAAGGCAGATCTGGAGGCTGGAGATCCTTATTACAATGTTAACTTCTCGTTGGATAGAAGTGACTACTCTTTGAAAATATGATATAATTTTTCAAATTGAATCTTGTTTAGGATACATATTTATTTGTGACAAAATATTATTAATACATGATGGAGGAGATGCTATGGGTTACATGGAAGAGTACAAGTTTTGGTTGGAGGATGACTACTTTGACGCTGATACAAAGGCAGAGTTAAAGGCTATCACTGATGAAACAGAAATTGAAGATCGTTTCTACAAGGAACTTGAATTCGGAACAGGCGGTTTAAGAGGTGTTATCGGTGCTGGTACAAACCGTATGAATATCTATACAGTAAGAAAGGCAACACAGGGTCTTGCTAACTACATTCTTAAGGCAGGAACTCAGGCACAGGGTGTTGCAATCGCATACGACTCAAGATTTATGAGTCCTGAGTTTGCAGATGAAGCAGGTCTTTGTCTTGCAGCTAATGGAATTAAGGCATATGTATTTGATGCATTAAGACCAACTCCAGAATTATCATTTGCATTACGTACACTTGGATGTACAGCAGGTATTGTTGTTACAGCAAGTCATAACCCACCAGAATATAACGGATATAAGGTTTACTGGGCAGATGGTGCACAGGTAACAGCTCCAAGAGATAAGGATATTATCACAGAAGTTAGAAATGTAACAGATTATCATACAGTTAAGACAATGGCTAAGGCAGATGCTATTGCAGCTGGTATGTATCAGGCAATTGGTGCTGAAATTGATGACGCATATATGGTTGAACTTAAGAAGCAGATTATTCATCCAGAAATCATCGAGAAGGTTGCTGAGGATATTAAGATTGTATATACACCATTTAATGGAACAGGTAATGTTCCAGCAAGAAGAATCCTTAAGGAAATTGGATTTAAGAATGTGTATGTAGTACCTGAGCAGGAGATGCCAGATCCTAAGTTCACAACACTTGATTATCCAAACCCAGAGGATCCAAAGGCATTCACACTTGCATTAAAGCTTGCTAAGGAAGTAAATGCAGATATCGTTCTTGCAACAGACCCAGATGCTGACCGTCTTGGTATCTATGCTTACGATACAAAGTCAGGTGAATATGTTCCATTTACAGGTAACATGTCAGGTATGCTTATCGCTGATTATATCCTTAAGGAAAGAATTGCAACTGGTACAATGCCAGTTAATCCAATGCTTGTTAAGACTATCGTTACAACAAATATGGCAGACAGAATTGTTGAAAAATATGGCGTTGAGATGGTTGAAGTTCTTACAGGATTTAAGTACATTGGAGAACAGATTAAATGGGCTCTTGAGAAGGGTGACAAAAACTACGTATTTGGTCTTGAGGAGTCTTATGGATGTCTTGCTGGTACACATGCAAGAGACAAGGACGCTATCGTAGCAGTTATGTGTCTTTGCGAAGTTGCTGCATGGTGCAAAGCTAATGGTAAGACAGTTTGGGATAGAATGGTTGAGATGTACGAAGAATACGGATACTTCAAGGAGACTCAGTATGCTCTTACTCTTAAGGGAATTGAGGGTTCTAAGAAGATAGCTGAGATTATGGAAAACCTTCGTAACAACCCACCAGCAAAACTTGGTGATTATACTGTTGTTGAATTTAGAGATTACGATAACAATGTAGTTAAGAATATGGCTACAGGTGAGACAAAAGAGACAGGTCTTCCAAAGTCGAATGTCCTTTACTTCGATCTTGATAACGATGGATGGTGCTGTGCTCGTCCTTCAGGAACAGAGCCAAAGCTTAAGTTCTATATGGGAGTTAAAGGAAACAGCTTAAGTGATGCTGATGCAAAAAATGCGGCACTTACAGATGCAGTTAAGGCCTTATTGTAATTAAGAAAAAGTAATGAGTTTAAGCAATAATATAAGAAAAGCTTACAATTACATGAAGAGAAACGGTGTTAAGAGTACCCTTTATGCTTCTGTGGAGCGTCTTAGTGATGAAACACGAAAGTATGAATTTAAGGGTATCTCTGAAGCCGAGGCAAAGATACAGAGAGAAGCTCGTTTTGATGTCAGAACGAGGTTCTCTATTGTTGTGCCAACTTATGAGACTAATGAGATATTTGCAACGGAAATGATTAAGTCTGTTCTCAATCAGACTTATCCTAATTTTGAGCTTATCATTTCTGATGCAAGTACTTCAAACACAGTTGAGAAGGTTGTCAGATCCTTTGATGACGAGAGAATTACATATATAAAGAACACGGATAACCGTGGAATATCTCAGAATACCAATATAGGTATTCAGGCTGCATCAGGACAGTATATTGGCTTGTTGGATCATGATGATTTGCTTACCAGAAATGCCTTGTATGAGATGGCAAGGGCAATTGAAAGTGGAAGAAGAGAGGGAGTCAGATTTGCGTATCTGTATTCTGATGAAGATAAATGCGACACATTTGCAACAAAATTCTTTGAACCTAACATAAAGCCGGAATTTAATCTGGATTTGTTACTTTCGAACAACTATATTTGTCATTTTATGGTGATGGAAGCGCAGCTTATGAAAAAGCTGGAGCTTCGTAAGGAATATGATGGTGCACAGGATCATGACTTGCTGCTAAGAGCTTATCATGCCAGCGATAAGCCGGTATGTAAGGTAAACAGAATTCTCTACCACTGGAGATGCCATGATGATTCCACAGCCTCTAATCCTGAAAGTAAGAGATATGCGTATGAAGCAGGAAGAAGGGCTATTGAAGATTTCCTTAGAGAAGGCAATATTCCAGCTGCGGTAGTAGAGACTAAGCACAATGGATTTTTTAGGGTTATTTATGGAGCTTCCAGAGGTACCAGTGGCGAACTCAATGCCAATACAGGGGTTAATATGGCAGGAGTAGCCGACATATTGAAATTTAGATATGATATAGGTGTTGTAGGTGGTCCGCTTATCAAATTTGGCAGGATCACAGGTGGTTTGTTAGATGAGACCAAGTCGTGCCCTTATGATGGTATGAACGTTAATTTTTCTGGATACATGCATAGAAATTCTATGCAGATGGATGCAGTAGCTGTTGATGCGCGTCGCATGTTTGTGAGAAAGGAACTGCTTCCTGTACTTAAAAGGTCGGTTGAGAAAAGTACATACAAAGATGTATTCATTCGTGATTTTGTGATCGAAAAGAATGGACTTATCAATGTGGGAAGATGTGTTGATAAGAACAGCATGGAATATGATATTCAGAGTGTGAGCTTTGAGATTTGTGCAGAGGTTGCCCTCGAGGGTTACAGGGTGTTATATGAGCCTAATCTTGAGGAACTGCTATGATTAAGACCACAGTGGTAATACCTAATTACAATGGAATACAGTATATAGATGCCTGTCTTGAATCCTTGTACAAGGCTATGGATGATGAGTATCAGTTTAAAATAATAGTAGTGGATAATGGATCCACTGACAAAAGCCGAGAGGTGGTAAGGGACAAATATCCACAGGTTTCTCTTATTGACTTGGGAGAAAACACAGGCTTTGCATATGCAGTTAATAGAGGAATTGAGGCTGCTGATACAGAATATGTTCTTTTATTAAATAATGACGTGGTTGTTGATGAATGTATGGTTCAGTTTTTAGAAGATGCCATGGGTGATGAATCAGAGGCATTTTCCATAAATTCACTCATGCTGTCCATGAGTAATCCTGAAATAGTTGATGGAGCCGGAGATTACTACTGCGCTCTTGGATGGGCGTTTGCTTATGGCAAAGATAAAAAGGAACTGAAGATAAAGCGTGGACTTCACAGAAGAGAACTTTTCTCATGCTGTGGTGGGGCATCCATTTACAGAAAAAGGATCTTTGGTGAAATCGGATTATTTGATGAGGAACATTTTGCCTACCTTGAGGATGTAGACATAGGATACAGGGCAAGGCTAGCCGGATATAAGAATCTTTTGGAAGTAGTTGCTGTATGCTGGCATGCCGGAAGCGGTTCCAGTGGTTCCAGATACAATGAATTCAAGATAAAACTTTCCAGCAGAAATAGCACATATCTTATTAGAAAGAACATGCCACTGCTGCAAAGAATTATTAACCTGCCATTATTTATGATAGGCTTTGGCATTAAAATTTTATTTTTTGCAAAAAAAGGTTATGGGAAGTTGTATCTTAACGGACTTTTTGAGGGAATTCGCCTAAGTAAATCAGAAAAAGGCAGAAAACATATAGTACATTTTGAATTTAAAAAGTTATCTAATTATGTGAGGATTCAGCTGGAACTGTGGGGCAACATTTTTAGAAGGCTTGTTTGTTAGTGAGCTTATTGGTATAATTTATTAGTTAAGTAGTTGTACTGAAAGGTTTGGGGAAGTAATGATTAAAGATAATCAGAAATATTTTAATCAACTTCACGTTATTATAGATGCAATTATGATTGCAGCTTCTTATTCACTTGCATGGTTCTTGAAATTCGAGGGCCTTTTTTCCGGTGGATCAGTTTTGGCGTATACACCAGCCTTTTATTTCAGAGCATTATATTTCCTTATACCAGGGTACTTAATCATTTACTACATGTGCAGGATGTATGCTCCAAAACGTGCGAACAGACTTGAAACTGAGTTTGTCAATGTTATTGAGTCCAACACCGTTGGTATTATTGCATTCATGGTGGCAATTACACTCTTTAAGATTGAGGATTTCTCCCGTGGACTCATTTTTCTGTTCTGCATTTTAAATACGATTTTCTCGTTTGTAATAAGGTTAGTGATCCGTTCAATCTTAAGAAGATTCAGAAAGAAGGGTTACAATCAGAAGCATGTGCTCCTGGTGGGTTATTCCAGAGCTACAGAGAATTATTTGGACAGAATCAATGACAATCCTCAGTGGGGATATGTAGCAAGTGGTATTCTGGACAATCATATTCCTATTGGAACAAGCTACAGAGGAGTACAGGTATTAGGTGAGCTTGATAAGCTTAATTCTATTCTTGAATCCAATGATCTGGACGAGATTGCGGTGGCTTTACCGCTTTCTGATTATGAGAATCTTGCAGATATAGTTGGTAAATGCGAAAAGTCGGGAGTTCACACAAAATTTGTTCCTGATTACAGTAGTTTGATACCAAACAGACCATATACCGAGGAACTTGACGGATTGCCGGTCATTAATATAAGATATGTTCCGTTGAGCAATACGGTAAATGCGGTAGTTAAGAGATTTTTTGACTTTATATTGTCGCTTATTGGAATAATTGTATTGTCCCCTTTGATGCTGATTCTTGCTATTATTGTTAAGACATCCAGCAAGGGACCAGTAATATTTAAACAGGAAAGAATCGGACTTCATAATAAGTCATTCTATATATACAAATTTAGGACTATGCGTGTTCAGGAAGCCAAGGAAGAAAAGAAGGGCTGGACCGTTAAGGATGATCCACGTGTCACAAAGAGTGGAAAGATTATGCGTAAGTATAACCTTGACGAACTTCCACAGCTTTTCAACATACTTATTGGTGATATGAGCATTGTAGGACCTAGACCTGAAAGACCACAGTTTGTAGAACAGTTCAAGGAAGAAATTCCAAGATACATGATTAAGCACCAGGTTCGTCCAGGCCTTACTGGTTGGGCACAGGTTAGTGGCTTTCGAGGAGATACATCAATACATAAGAGAATCAGTTATGATCTCTATTATATTGAAAACTGGTCTTTGGGATTCGACCTTAAGATTATGTTCTTAACTATCTTTAAAGGCTTTAAAAACGCGTATTGATGTTTTCGGATTGGAGAATATAATATGGCAACATCACAGACAGCAAAAAGACGAGCAATGGCTAAGAAAAGAGCAAGAAAGAGAAGAAAGAAAATTCTTCTTCTCATTGCAGAATTTTTTATTCTTGCATTGCTTGTTGTAGTAGTATACGGCGTAACCAAGACACAGAAGGTTACCAAGATTAATATTGATGAAGAGAAGATTGTGGCAAAGATGAATGATACTGTTGCTGAATCTGTTGTTCTTAAGGGCTATAAGAACATTGCACTCTTCGGTGTAGACTCAAGAGAGGGAAGCCTTGGTAAAGGAACACGTTCCGATACTATTATTATTTGTTCTATAAACAATGATACAGGTGATATCAGACTCTGTTCGGTATATAGAGATACTTATTTGAATCTTAGTAATGATTCTTACAATAAGTGTAATGCAGCTTATGCAAAGGGTGGTCCTGAGCAGGCCATCAACATGCTCAATATGAACTGTGACCTTAATATCACAGACTATGTTACAGTAGGTTTCGATGGACTTATACAGGTAATTGATGCATTAGGCGGTGTTTATATCGACGTTATGGAGAGCGAAATTGTTCATTTGAACAATTATCAGATAAGTATGGTTGGTAAGACAACTGACCAGAAAACATATACAGCTACAGAGGGCGTTGACTATACAGCTGTTAAGGAGCCGGGTTATCAGAAACTTAATGGTCTTCAGGCAACAGCATACTGCCGTATCAGATATGTCGGTGATGACTTTATGAGAGCTAAGAGACAGAGAACAGTCATCGCAGCTGTTATGGATGTATGTAAGAAGTCTGATCCAGCTAAGCTTAATAATATTTTAAATGCGGCATTACCAAATGTATCAACATCCCTTGATGTTTCAGAGATGACATCAATGCTTTCAGGCATTGCTAAATATAATATTACAGGAAGTGATGGTTTCCCATTTGAATCCAATAGAGCAACAGGTACTGTTGGTGCAAAGGGAAGCTGCGTAATTCCAGTAAATTTGGAACAGAATGTTTCCATGTTGCATGAATTCCTGTTTGATGAGAAGGATTATCAGGTATCATCACAGGTTCATCAGTATAGCCAGAAAGTATCTTCAGATACAGGTCATTGATATATGTGAATTAAAGGCCCGACGTAGGGCCTTTTTTCTGATACAGAGGTAAAATTGTGGTAAATGTGATTATTCCTGTTTACAGGCCTGATGAGAGGTTTGTTGAACTGATTAATAAACTGAAGACACAGACAATAGTTCCTGACAGAATAATTGTAATTAACACAGAAGAAAAACTGTGGACAGAAACATTGGGTGATAAAGGCATGGATGGAGTAGAGGTATGCCATATTACCAAGCAGGAATTTGACCACGGTAATACAAGAAATAAGGGTATGGCTATGTCAGATGCAGATATCTGCATAATGATGACTATGGATGCCATTCCTGCAGATGATAGACTTGTTGAATATATTGTCAAGCCACTTGAAGATGAAAAGGTGGTTGCCAGCTATGCAAGACAGCTTGCATATGAGAACAGTTCTTTGACAGAAAAACTTACAAGAGAGTTTAATTATCCTGATGTTTCCAGAGTAAAATCTGCCAGCGATATAGAAGAGCTTCAGATAAAGGCCTTCTTTTGCAGCAATGTATGCTGTGCATACAAAAAGAAAATATTTGATGAGCTTGGCGGATTTGTAACAAAGACTATTTTTAATGAAGATATGCTATTTGCTGCCAAAGCAATAGATGCCGGCTATTCTATAGCGTATTGCGCAGAAGCTTTGGTTTATCATTCTCATGAATATAGCGGTATTATGCAGTTTCATCGTAACTTTGACAATGGTGTAAGTCATGCTCAAAATCCTGAGGTGTTTGAAAGAGTAACTCAGGAGGGAGAAGGCATGAGGATGGTGAAAACAGTAATATCCAAATTACTTGGTGCTGGGCATATATTTGAGGCAGTAAGATACATATGGTGCACAGGATGTAAGTATATTGGCTTTAAGCTGGGGTGCAGATACAATAGGCTGCCTAAGGCGATGGTGCTCTGGTGTACGTCTGATAAAAGTTATTTTATTTAAAGGATTTCATAGAAAAGATATATATTATACACAATTTGAACACATTTTCTTACTATTCTATGCTTGTAAATTAAGAGGAGTTTATGAACAGGCATAAGGAGGATAGGGTATGGATTTAGAAAATAAAGAAGAATATATAGAAGAATACAGAGAGATTTACAGTGCTCCAATTACAGAGACAGTTAATGAGGAAGCACCTAAGAAATCTGGGAAGGCTGCACGCTTTATTGGTAAAGTTGCAGTAACAATTGCGACAGGACTTTTATTTGGTTTGTGTGCTGCAGTAGGTTTTGGTCTTGTAAATTATTACATTGATAAGCAGACGACTGTAGAGTCGGTTGACAATTCTGAGGAATTGAAGAGAGAAATCGAGAAGGATATCATGAAGCAGATTACACAGAATTCTAATGATAAGGAGATTTCTGGAGTGATTATGGGTGAGGGTACCACACTGGTTACAGATGTTTCAGATGTTGCTGAAGCTGTTATGCCAAGTGTTGTTTCTATCATCAATAAATATACTTATACTCAGAATTTTTGGGGAAGATCTTACTCAGAAGAAGCTGAAGCAAGTGGATCGGGTATCATCATTGGTGATAATGATACAGAACTATTAATTGCGACAAACAATCATGTAATCGATGGTGCAGATGAATTGCTTGTTAAATTCATCGATGGCAATGATGTAGAGGCCTATGTTAAGGGTGCAGATTCAGATATGGACATTGCTGTTATAGCAGTTAAGAAGGATGCACTTATGGTTTCAACAAGAGAGGCAATATCAATTGCTAAGCTTGGAGATTCAGATAGTCTTAAGGTTGGAGAGCCAGCTATCGCTATAGGAAATGCTTTGGGATATGGACAGTCTGTTACAACAGGTGTTATCTCAGCATTGGACAGAGAGCTCGAAGTTGAGGCTGGTAAGTTATCACAGGGATTTATTCAGACGGATGCGGCCATTAACCCGGGTAACTCGGGAGGAGCATTGCTTAACATCAAGGGTGAGGTTGTAGGAATAAACTCTAATAAAATTGGTGGAAGCACAGTAGAAGGTATGGGATATGCAATTCCTATTTCAAGTGCATTACCAATTATCGACAATCTGAAGACAAAGAAGACAAAGGTTGAAGTAGCAGAAGGTGAAAGAGGTTATCTTGGTATCTCTGGACGTGGTGTATCTTCTGAGATGGCTGAGATCTATGACTTCCCTCAGGGTGTTTACGTATATGATGTTTATGCAGGTACTGGTGCGGCAGATGCGAGCCTTAGAAAAGGTGATATTATCACTAAGTTCGAAGGAAGTACTATAGACAGTATGGAAAAATTACAGGAATATCTTGCTTACTATGAAGCAGGTGAAACTGTTGATTTAACAATAGAAAGGTTAGATGAATCCGGAGTGTATCAGGAAACACAGGTAACCATTACATTGGTTAGCAAGAGCCTCTTACCTACGGAATAAGGAGACTATGGATAATAATAACAACTATGAAGATGTGTGTTGTGTATGTCATAGAACAGAAAGCAAAGCCGGGCAAATGATGAAGATGCCCGGCAATTTGTGCGTCTGTAAGGACTGCATGGACAAGACTTATAATATGATGAAGGGGCTTGGATTGGACAAAATGTTTGATGCAATCTCCCCTACAGATTTTCTGTGGAATAATCCATATATGAAGTCGGATGAAACAAAGAAGACAGATACAGCTGAAAAAGAACCAAACGAAGACAGCAATAAGGGTGAAGTTTCTGATGCTAATACAGAATCTTCAGAGGATGCAGTAAAAAATGCTGACGATGATAATCCAGATGTACAGGAGCCTAAGAAGGAAGAAGAACCTCAGGATGCAAGAATAAAACTTGATCAGTATTTTAGAAGTTTCCCGGGAATCAGCTTTCTTAACCTTTCGGATCTTGACGGAGCTTTTCAGGGAAGAACTAAGGTTAAGAAGAAGGCACCAAAGGATAAAAAGCCGATAATAGACCTTAAAAATGTTCCGGCTCCTCATAAGATTAAGGAACAGTTAGATCAGTATGTAATTGGTCAGGAATATGCGAAAAAGGTTATTTCGGTAGCTGTATATAATCATTACAAGCGTGTAGCTACTGGAACAATGGAAGATATTGAGATTGAAAAATCCAATATGCTTATGATTGGACCGACAGGTAGTGGTAAGACTTATCTTGTTAAGACTCTTGCCAGACTGCTTGATGTGCCACTTGCAATTGCTGATGCAACAAGTCTTACTGAGGCCGGATATATCGGTGATGATATTGAGAGCGTTATCTCAAAACTATTGGCAGCAGCTGACAATGATGTTGACAGAGCTGAGATGGGTATCGTATTTATTGATGAAATAGATAAGATTGCTAAGAAAAAGAACAGCAATTCGCGAGATGTAAGCGGTGAATCGGTTCAGCAGGGCTTACTTAGACTTCTCGAGGGTGCTGACGTTGAAGTACCTGTAGGAGCCATGAGTAAGAATGCCATGGTGCCGCTTACGACAGTTAATACCCGAAATATTCTTTTCATCTGCGGTGGAGCATTTCCTGATCTTGAGGAGATTATTAAGCAGAGGCTTCACAAGACAACATCCATTGGCTACGGAGCAGAATTAAAAGATAAGTTTGATAAGGATAAGGACATACTTAGCAAGGTTACTGTAGAGGACTTGAAGAAGTTTGGTATGATTCCGGAGTTCTTAGGAAGGTTGCCAATTATCTATACTTTACAGGGGCTTACTGAGGAGATGCTTGTAAAGATTTTGAAAGAGCCTAAAAATGCAATCCTTAAGCAGTACTGCAAGTTACTTGAGCTTGATGAGGTTAAGCTTGAATTCGATGATGGTGCACTTGAGGCAATAGCTAAGAAGGCCATGGAGAAGGATACAGGTGCCAGAGCATTAAGATCAATCATTGAGAAGTTTATGCTGGATATCATGTACGAGATTCCAAAGGATGACAATATAGGGCGAGTTACTATTACCAGAGAATATATCGAAGGAACTGGCGGACCTATTATAGATATCAGAAATGATGCAGGCGTTGGAATATCTGACATAGATAAACTGGAAGAAATAGAGGAAAAATAAATCGTAATTTAATTACTGGAGCGTATAGATGAGAAAGAGATTGATTATAGCCATGCTTATCCTGGCTGTATTTCAACTGAATGCATGTGGCGGTTCTGAGGAAGAAACTTCGCAGCCCCTGGTAGAAGTGGAAATAGAGAGTATATCAGATGTGGTCAGATCGCAAGCTACTGAGGATGATGGTAATGAAAACGGTGCCACCGAGACTGTAGATTCTGATGTAATAGAAGGGGATGAAGCAATTGGAGATACAATTGCTGAAGAGGTTATTGAGGAGAAAACTGTCAGTGAATTGCCGGATGAGCCTACCACAGATAAAAAGGCAATTACAGTTGCTGTTACAGGCAGCCCTGCGACAGATATTCTTGAACTTGCAAATAAGGCTATAGAATATTCTGGGTATCATATTGAAATCCTAAAGTGCAGTAACTATAAGGAAATCAATCAGAAGGTAAATAACGGAATAGTATATGCCAGTCTTTGCGAGAATGAGGCTTTGCTTGAAAGTTACAATAAGCTTGAGGACTCTGATCTTGTGATAGCTGAAAGAGTATTTGTTAATCCGCTGGCGATTTTTCCGGGAAAAGATACGGATCTAAGAAATATTTCCAATGGAATTACTGTTGCTGTGGTTGAAGGAGATGTCAATGTTGCAAGAGCACTGTATCTTCTTGAGCAGAAAGGGCTTGTTGAGATAAAGGAAGGCGCTTCTTATCAGGCTACCTTAGAGGATGTAACAAGTAATCCGTATAATATTAAGATAGAACAGGTTAATATGGATTCTGCATGGCCGGACACAAATAATTACGGCCTGATTATTGCGGATTATAACAGAGCGGTCCTTAATGGCATTGATCCTGCTTCTGCCGTCGGAGAGGAAAACCGTAATTCCAAGATATTGGACTTATTTGCAGTAGGACTGGTTGTTAAAGATGATAATGTTAACAATGAAAAGACAAAGGAACTTTTGAAAGTTATTAATTCCGATGAAGTTGAAGACATGATAGCGAAGAACTATTATGAATCCGTATTGGATTATAAGTAAAATACAAATCCCATCAGAGAAATATCTGATGGGATTTTTGCTGTTATGATGTAAAAGATATTTTTACTTTTTTGCCAGGTCTTACTACGTGAGAGCGCTTATTTGGCAGGTATATAACTACGTCAGACTCTTTATGAGTTGCTATGAAAAATGCGCTAAAACGAAGCCTTAGCCTGTTTGTGTCACATTTGTCTATTATTGAAGCGGGTATGTTTACTTCAAAGGCATCACTCTTATTATGAATGAGTGCAAATCCTTTAAGGTTGTAAACATCATCATGATCAAAGCCTGATATTACAACGATTCTGCATAGCAGGAAGAAAATAAGGAATATAAGTCCAGCTATTGCCAGACCAATAATTATTGCCAAAAAGAGTTTGATGAAATCAATGTTTTCAGACGTGTCGGGGGTCTCGATAGTACGAGAAACCACAGTGTTATCCTGCAAAGATTCCTTTTCTTCGACTAGCTTTTCTTTTGTTAGTGGTGGCGTGACAATAGTTTTAGTATTCCCTGAACCTGTTGTTGCGGAGACTGCTGAGCCCTTTTTGCCCGATGGACTGTTGGGACTTTTGATTTTGGTGCCTGAAGTTACTGGGGCAACTGGTATTATTGATGCATCTTCAGACATGTTTAGGCTATCGGATACTGAAGACAGATCTTCCTGATTGGAAGCAGATTCTCCGGAAGAATTATCAGAAGAACTGCTGTTATCAGCCTTAGGTGGTACAGGGATCACGATATTATCAATAGTAATTGTCTCTGAGCTGGTATTACCAAGCTTATCCCTTACTAATAGGTGAATCACCTGATTTTTATCAATTGGATAGGTATTATCGCCAGTCCAGGTCGTTCCATTATCATAAGAATAGGCTTCATCTGCAAGGCCACATCCTGGCTGTCCATCTGCCATAAGATCCTCTGCTGTTACAACTAAAACCGTTTTTGCAATACCATGTGTATGATCGTATTCGTAGGAAACATCAGGCCCCTGAGTGTCTATATTATTTATAACTATAGTGATTGGTGATACAACAAAGCCCTCGGTTGTATTGGGTACAATTTCGTAGCTGCCATCTTCAGTTACGGTATAAGTAAAACCGCAATCATTGTCATTTACAGAGAAAGGATTGTCTGAATCTACCATTGATTCAGGGTCGACATGCATTTCGAGAGTGATTTCGGTTGACCAGTCATCGGAGGATTTTTCTACTGTAAATGAGCCTACAGGGGTATCCTCTGACATGCCGCATCCTGTGTCGTAACCCTCAATCGTGGTTTCGTCCTTTTCGCATCCTAGAGAGTAACTGTCGACTGTAGATACGTCTTTGCCACAGCCCAGTGAATAGCTATCAATAGAGGAACCATCTTTGCCACAGCCTAAACTGTAGTTGAGAACCTGCCCTGATGACATACCACAGCCTAAAGAATAAGTGATTATAGTTTCATATTTGGCATTAGGGCAGCTGACATAGCCGGGATTGTTATAGGTAGACAGGTGCGCCAGACACACTGGACAGGTTGCAACATAGTAAATCTGCCCTGAGGTATCAGGACCGTAAGGACCCTGGCCGCAGTAGGCTCCGCCGTTACAGCCGGAGTTATGGCTGGTTGTTGATTTGAAAGTGTAACAGCCACCACCAGATGAACTGTTTCCGCTGTGATAATGAACATTGGCACTGGTATAACATCCGCCACCTGATGAGCTTCCCGTATGGACATGGTAGTTTGGAAGGGTATAGCACCCGCCACCTGAAGTGTTGCCCTCATGTGCATGATAATTTGGAGTTGAATAACAGCCGCCACCTGAAGAATTTCCTTCATGCTCGTGATAAATTGGGACAGTATAGCACCCTGAATTGGTTGAATTGTCTCCTATGTGAGTGTGATAAATATCAGTGGTTGATTCGATAATGGTTTGAGCATTGCAGTATAATGCATAATTAAGTGAAAGAACCCATATTAATAAAAGAGTAAGGGCTCCATAAAGACAGGCCTTTAGCCTGGTTTGATAAGAATTAAAAAAATGCATAGTTATCCTCTTTGTTTTCGATATTCAGTTTAACATCTAATCAAAGGATAATTTGCATACTAAACTATTATGATAATTTTGGCTATAGAAAATCGAGAATTTATATAAATTTTATAAATTAAATGGGTTTTGAAAAACAGCCTTTGGTTGTCAACAAAGCGTTAAAAAGCTATAATGTATGGGGTATTTATTTTCGGAGGTAATTATGAGCTGGGAAAATAGTGTTAGAAAGGTTGTACCATATGTACCAGGGGAACAACCTAAGTCAAATAATGTAATAAAACTCAATACAAATGAGTGCCCTTATCCACCTTCACCGATGGTAGTAGAGGCTATTAATAAATATGATGGAACTGAACTTAGAAAGTATCCTGATACAGAAGCAGCCGATCTTGTAGAAGAACTTGCAAAAACATATGGTGTTAATAAGAACCAGATATTTGTAGGCATTGGATCAGATGATGTTTTATCACTTGCTTTTTTAACATTTTTTAATTCTGACAAGCCAGTTCTGTTTCCGGATATTACATACAGCTTTTATGATGTATGGGCTGACCTTTACAGAATTCCTTATACAACAAAGAAGCTGGATGATAATTTCAATATAATTAAAGAGGATTACTTTTGCGACAATGGTGGAATTGTAATTGCTAATCCAAATGCGCCAACAGGAGCTCAGATGCCACTTAAGGATATTGAGGAGATAATTGCCTTCAATAAGGATAAGGTTGTAATCATAGATGAGGCCTATGTTGACTTTGGAGCTGAGAGCGCAGTTTCACTTATAGATAAGTATGATAACCTGCTTGTGGTTCAGACATTTTCTAAGTCCCGTGCTTTGGCTGGAATAAGAATTGGTATGGCTTTTGGGCAGGAGAAGATTATAGGCTATCTTAAAGATGTAAAGTTTTCATTTAACTCATATACTCTCAATCCTGTAACTATTGCAGCAGGTGCTGCAGCTCTTAAGGATGTAGAATATTTTGAGGATATTACAGCTAAAACTGTGGCTACAAGAGAACGTACAAAAGAAGAGTTAAAGAAGCTGGGATTCTCGTTCGCCGATTCAAAGACGAATTTTATATTTGCCAAGCATGAATCTAAAAAAGCAAAGGATATCTTTGAGGCGTTGAAGGCTCAGAATATTTTCGTAAGATACTGGAATAAGCCACGTATTGATAATCATCTTAGAATTTCCATGGGAACAGATGAGCAGATGGATACGATGCTTGCATTTTTGAAGGGATACCTCAATGAATAGTTATAGTAAGCTGGCATCCTGCTACGATTTGTTTATGGACGAAACTCCTTATGAAGAGTGGATGAATTACATCATTTCAAGATTCGAGAAGTATGAGGTTCCAAAGGAACTTATTCTTGATCTTGGTTGTGGAACTGGCACGCTGACAGAACTTCTGGCAGCCAGAGGCTATGACATGATTGGTGTGGATGCTTCTGAGGAGATGTTGGAAATTGCTCAGGAGAAGAAGTATGAATCGGGCAATGACATTCTGTATCTTCTGCAGGATATGAGGGAGTTTGAACTCTATGGAACTGTGAGAGCAGTTGTATGCGTATGCGATTCCGTTAATTATCTTCTGTCGGATGAGGATATACTTCAGACCTTCAAACTGGTTAATAATTACCTGGATCCAGGTGGAATATTTATCTTTGATTTTAATACTACCTATAAGTATGCAGAGGTAATCGGAGATAGTACTATAGCTGAAAATCGTGAGGATTACAGCTTTATCTGGGAAAATTTCTATGACGAGGAGTCTCATATCAATGAGTATGAGGTTACTATTTTTGCCAGAGAAGATGAAAATTATACCAAAACGGTGGAAACTCATCTTCAGCGTGGATACAGCCTTGAAGAGATGAAGGCGTTTATTGCAGAGGCGGGAATGGAACTTCTTGAGGTAGAAGATTCTGAAACAGGCGAAGAGCCTGGTGAACACAGTGAGCGTATACATATAGTGGCTCGCGAAAAAGGAAAAGAGATTAAGTAATTATGGATAGAATAATTAGAGCTACTGCAGCAGGAGCGCAGATTCGTGCATTTGCGTGCATAAGCAGAGACATGGTTGAGGAAGCCAGAAGCAGACATAATTTAAGCCCTGTGGCTTGTGCAGCACTTGGACGCCTTATGACAGGTGGAGCTATGATGGGCGCAATGCTTAAAGGCGATGATGATATTCTTACACTTCAGCTTTTAGGTGATGGACCAATTGGTAAGGTGACTGTAACGGCTGACAGCAAGGGACATGTAAAGGGCTATGTTGATAACCCATCAGTCATGCTGCCACCAAATAGTGTTGGAAAGCTTGATGTAGGTGGTGCAGTAGGCTTTGGATATCTTCAGGTTATCAAGGATATGGGACTTAAGGAACCATATTGTGGACAGGTTGTTATCCAGACAGGAGAGGTTGCAGAAGATCTTACATATTATTTTGTAACTTCTGAACAGGTTCCTTCCAGTGTAGGACTCGGCGTTCTTATGAATAAAGAGGATGGAACAGTTAAGCATGCAGGTGGATTTATCATCCAGGTTATGCCGTTTATTGAAGATGAAACTCTTGAAAAACTTGAGGCTAATCTTATGAAAATAGATTCTGTTACCAAGATGCTCGATGATGGAAAGGGACCGGAACAGATTCTTGAACATATCTTAGAGGGATTTGATATTGAGTTTAACGATGAGCTGTCTACGGAGTTTTTCTGCAACTGTAGTAAGGAACGTGTGGAGAAGGCACTTATAAGCGTTGGTAAAAAGGAACTTGATTCCATGATTTCTGACGGCGAACCTATCAGCATTAACTGCCACTTCTGTAACACGAATTACACCTTTGATGTGGAAGACTTAAAGAGATTATCAAAAGCCAGCAGATAGCAGGGCGGAAAGGTGGAACATTATGCCTGCAGACGTTAATTCTGTCAATGAAGAGATAAGAAATGAGGCTAAGAAGGTTTTACAGTCAAAGAAGGGAATGGAAAAGGTAAAGTATTTTGTATATTATTACAAGGTTCACTTTATTGTAGCAGTTGTTTCCATTGCACTTTTGGCGAGTATAGTTAACTGGTATGTAACCATGAAGGATTCCGTAATGTCTGTTATAGTCGTTAACGGAAAAAATGTGGATCTTTATGATTATCAGGGATTAATTGATGATTTTGGATCAACCATTGAATATGATGAGAAAGAGGAAAAGGTTGAAATTGATGCTGATTTCCTTATAGATATATATGCTGGCGATCAGTACAATCAGGCCAGTATTCAAAAAGTTTTTCTGAATGTAACTTCCAAGGATCTTGATGTACTCTTGTGCGATGAGGACTTTATGAAGCTTACCAGGGCACAGGACTGCACCATGGATCTTTCGACAGTGTTGCCGTCTGAGATGCTTGAAAAATATGAGGATAAGCTTATCTGGTATGATTTTCCAATAGAAGAAGTTGGAGAGGACTACTATGAGGAACAGTATGCTGGCAGATATGAGGCAGTTGCCATAGATGTTACTGAATTTGCCAAGATAAAGAATACTGATATGTACCAGGGCGATAGTGCTTACGCCATAATAATACCTAACACTGAGAATCTGGAAAATGCGATTGCTTTTTTGGAATATCTGGACAAATAGGAGACAATACATGAAATTTACAAAGATGCAGGGATGTGGAAATGATTATGTGTATATCAATGGATTCACAGAGCACATTCCACAGGAAAAGAAGAGCGAGCTTGCCATCAAACTTAGTAACAGAAACTTTGGAATAGGTAGTGATGGTATTATTTTTATCAATCCTGGCAAGATTGCACAGTTTGAAATGGAAATGTACAATGCTGACGGATCACGTTCGGAGATGTGTGGTAACGGAATGCGTTGTGTTGGAAAATACATATATGATTACGGTCTTTGCGATAAGACAGAGTTTACAGTAGAGAGTGCTGGTGCAATAAAGTACCTGACCCTGTATCCTGGAGCTGATGGTAAAATTGAGAAGATCAGAGTTAACATGGGTTCACCAATCCTTGTGGCAAAAGAGGTTCCGGTAATTAGTGAAAATGAAACAGTTGTTGATGAGAAAATAACTGTTCAGGGAAAAGATTACCAGATGACCTGCGTGTCTATGGGCAATCCTCATGCTGTTGTATTCATGGATGGCGTAAAAGACCTTGATATTGAAGCGATAGGACCATTTTTCGAGAATCATGAAAGATTCCCAAGAAGAACCAACACAGAGTTCGTAGAGGTTCGTGATCGTGGTCATGTATTTATGAGAGTGTGGGAACGTGGTACGGGAGAAACCCTTGCATGTGGAACGGGATGTTGTGCAACTGCTGTCGCATGCATTTTAAATGGACACACAGACAACAGCGTAGAGGTTGAAGTTCTGGGTGGAAAAATCCAGATAGAGTGGGATAGAGAAGCCAATGTTGTATATATGACAGGACCTGCAAAGGTGTCATTTGACGGATGTATTGATATATAGGGAGAATTGAGATGAGAGACGAAATAGTTGAAGTTTTAGTGAAGTGCAAGCCAAAGGTTGGTCTGATTGTAGCAAAAATTGTATTGTATATTATCTGTGCTCTTGGCATAGTATTTGGAATGATTGGCGGTGGTATCATTGGCCTTGCAATTGCAGTAGTGTTTGGCGGGGCAGGTTACTATATTGGCAGCTTAAGCCAGGTGGAGTATGAATACGTATACTGCGACAAGAATCTTGACATAGATGTTATTTACAGCCAGTCAAAAAGAAAGAGCCTTATGTCTCTTGAACTTGGCAAAATGGAGGCACTTGTACGAGTTGAAGGAAACAAGATGAGAGAATTCGCATCCAGAAAATGCGTAGTTAAGGATTTCTCTACAGGCAATAAAGATACTAAAAAAGATGTATATGCATTATTTTATGATGGAAATCTCCAGATTCTTCTTGAGCCAAATGAAAGACTTCTGGGGGCAATTAGTTATGTTGCACCAAGAAAAATTTTTAAAGACTAAAAATTGGGAATAATAACTCATTGCATTTGTCAGACAATTGTGATAAATTAGTCTGCAAATCATAAAAAAGATATAGCATGGAAGGAGAGTAAAAATGGGCGAGATTATACGCGAGGGAATTACTTTTGATGACGTACTTTTAGTACCAGCATATGCAGAAGTTGTTCCAAATGAAATTGACATTTCAACACAGCTTACTAAGACTATCAAGCTTAATATTCCATTGATGAGTGCAGGTATGGATACAGTTACCGAGCATCGCATGGCAATAGCAATGGCCAGACAGGGTGGTATTGGAATTATTCACAAAAACATGTCTATTGAGGCACAGGCAGATGAGGTAGATAAGGTAAAGCGTTCTGAAAACGGCGTTATTACAGATCCATTTTCACTTAGCCCAGAACATACACTTAAAGATGCTGATGAGCTTATGGGTAAATTCAGAATTTCTGGTGTACCTATCACAGAAGGCAAGAAACTTGTTGGTATCATCACAAACCGTGATCTTAAATTTGAGACAGACTTCTCAAAGAAGATTAAGGAATCTATGACAAGCGAGAATCTTATTACAGCTAAGGAAGGTATTACACTTGACGAAGCAAAAGATATCTTAGCTAAGGCACGTAAAGAAAAATTACCTATCGTTGATGATGATTACAATCTCAAGGGATTAATTACAATCAAAGATATAGAGAAGACAATCAAGTATCCACTTGCAGCTAAGGATTCACAGGGAAGACTTCTTTGTGGTGCAGCTGTTGGTATCACAGCTAATGTACTTGAAAGAGTTGAAGCTTTAGTTAATGCTAAGGTCGATGTTGTTGTTCTTGACTCAGCTCATGGACATTCAGCTAACGTTATCAGATGTATCAAGATGATTAAGGAGAAGTATCCAGATCTTCCAATCATCGCTGGTAATGTTGCAACAGGAGAAGGTACAAAGGCTCTTATTGAGGCTGGTGCTGATGCTGTTAAGGTTGGTATGGGACCTGGTTCTATCTGTACAACACGTATTGTTGCTGGTATTGGTGTTCCACAGATCTCAGCAGTTATGGATGCATATGCAGTTGCTAAGGAATATGGTATCCCAGTTATCGCTGATGGTGGTATTAAGTATTCAGGTGATGTTACTAAGGCTATCGCAGCTGGTGGTAGCGTATGTATGATGGGTTCAATGTTTGCTGGATGTGAGGAAAGCCCAGGAGAATTCGAATTGTATCAGGGTAGAAAATACAAGGTTTACCGTGGTATGGGTTCTATTGCAGGTATGGAGAATGGTTCTAAGGACCGTTACTTCCAGACAAATGCTAAGAAGCTTGTTCCAGAAGGCGTTGAAGGACGTGTTGCTTACAAGGGACTTGTTGAAGATACAGTATTCCAGTTACTTGGTGGTTTGAGATCAGGTATGGGTTACTGCGGTGTTAAGAATATCGAGGAACTTAAGGAGAATGGAAAGTTTGTTAAGATTTCTGCAGCTTCACTTAAGGAAAGTCATCCACACGATATTCATATCACAAAGGAAGCACCAAACTATAGCATAGATGCTTAAGCTTATATAATAAAAGGCGCTCAGCTTTTGCTGGGCGCCTTTTGTATTGCCTTAAGGTTGAACAGAACTGTAATACTTTAACATCATCCATGTTGAAACTACTGCGCTTGAGAAGAAGAACAGATAAAATATGTGATATGCAAATGCAACAGTCAAAGTTGCAAACTTCTGATTCCTAATATATTTCTTTACTAGATAAGCAAACCACTGCATATATGTTTCCAATCCATCGACCAGTACAAAGGCTAAAATAATTAGAATTGGAAGATAATAGCGACCTTGTGGCTGGAAGTCCCAGGTGTAGGAGTAATACAGGGCAAGTACTACTGGGATAATGCCTGTAATTACGAAGACTCCTGTAATTATGATGCTGCTGGCGTTTTTAAGCTCAGGAATAATCCACTGTTTTTTCTTAATTGCAATTATGATTGAAAATGCGAAACCAATAAGACAGATTACTGTCAGGTATTTATAGGCCATATACAGATGATGGCTTACAGGGATGCTCATTGGTCCAAACATACCGATGAAGCTCTTCCATACAAGAGTATAGTAGTCAGTCTTAAATACCATTTCATAAAGGGAATATCCCATGGCTCTGTAGGTTTCGGCCATTAGTTCAAGGAAATACCAGTTACCTGTCTGCTGTGCGCATTCAGATCTTGCGGTAAGGGCGAAGATATCGCCCTTATAAATAATCGCATTTCTCAAGAACCACCATCCGGCACCAACTATTGAAATAAGGGAAATGACACCTGCTTTCTTTAACAAGGCTTTTTTGTCATTTTTCCCATCAGTAAACATATAGACAAAGAATGCTATAACTGCAGCAAGAATATATCCGTAGCAGTTGTAATAGGACATAAGACATAGAATGATACCTGCGGAAAGAGTAATTACTGATTCCTTGTTAAAGGTGGTTTTGAATCCATTTATCAGTGAATAAATAATCATTATGCAAGAAAGAAGCCCCATTCCGTCCGTGTTGACATAGGTGTAAATAAAAATATTCTGCGGCAGTAAAGTCACACCAAGAGTAAACAGGTAGGCAGCGGACTGATTTTTAAATAACAGGCTGGCAAGCTTCCAGGTGTAATATGCTGCGATTAAACCGATGATTACATTGATGTATCTTGCGACTATTAACTCTGTATCAAAGGTCAGGTTGAGGGGAGATATTAGTCTCAATGCATAACCCTCAATCATATATGTGAGGATGGGCTGAAATGCGTAACTTGCGCCGTATCCATCAATTATAATCTCTGGATTATCACCTTTAGGAAGGGTTCCGTGGTTTTGAATATACTGAACAACCTTATAGCGATTTATCTCGTCAGGACCATCACCAAAGGGCTGAGTGAAGACAAAGAAACTCATTGCAACAAAGATGGTGAGCATAAGAAAAATAAGTCTTAATTTGTTGCGGTTTTTAGATAAAAAATCCATCTGTGCTCCTTTATAAAAAATATAAAAAATGATATATTTATATTATATGTTAATTGGCGAAATTGCGCAAAAGAAATTGGGGATTACTATGTACACTGCGGAATTTGAATCGGGGGCTGTTTCGAAGATAGAAAGATATTTAAAGAAGTTCTCAAAGAGTACTGGCATATATGTGTGCTGTCTGTCTGCTTCAAGAGAGGTTCTTATTGACTTTTTGTGTTCGGACGAAGAGAAAAACATACTAAAAGAGTACATTACAGATGCAACTATTGATGAGATGTTTGCAAGAGTTGCACTTGAGAATATAGAGGATCAGATTGTTGATAATACTTCAATAGAGGATCTTAAGGTAGCTGCGACTTCCATAAGAGTTAATGGAAGATGCCGCTTTGTATTTATTGTTGCGGGACTTATGGAAAGCGATTCGTATCCACAGGAACTCGCAGGATTACAGAGACATACTGATTTTAGCAGATTTTTGCAGGCTATAGATGTTCTCAGAGAGGTTACTGTCGATTTTAGCTCTGCTAAGATGTCAGCTATGCATTCTGAAGAGATGACAAGACAGTCTCAGGACTATGCAAGAGATTTGTCGGAGTCATTAAAAAGAACTAATGCAATTACAGAAGTATTGAAATTACTTAATACTGAGAAAGCTTTTGAGGCTTTTGCTACAGAATTCCTTTATCTGACAGCAGGCTATCTTGATACAAAGCTTGCTATGATTGTAAGGGTTTTGGACAGGGATACTATGGATGTGCTGAATCAGTGGAATGCTCATGGATGTTCACCGGTTTACGAGAGACATGGTATTCAGCGAAGACTGCCGTTTTTGGAGGGAAATAAGCCTATCATTCTTTCCGGAAACAATATGGCTTATAACACAGGTATTCAGGAATGGGATGAGCTGGATGCCAAAGCGTTGGTTGCAATGCCTGTATATGGAAAGACAACCAATGATATGTTCATTGTATATATAGAAACTGAAAATTCACGTTCCTGGAGAGTGGATGAACTTCAGTTCCTTGCAGATATATCAAGAATCATGCAAAACAGTCTGGAAAGACGAATTCAGAAGAATTCGCTTGCAAGTTCCTATGCTTCGCTTCAGGAAGTACTTGAACATGTAGGCTGTGCCATAGTTGTACTGGACAATGACAATGGCGTTATACATTTTGAAAACAGAATCATGAAGGAACTGTTCTCAAGGGACAATATTAATCCTGAACTTGAAAAGATTCTTTGGGAAAGACACGAGACCAATACTGAGATTGATTTTTATGATTACACAACAGGTCTTTATTATGAGATACATCATAATAACATTTCATGGGTCAATGGAAAGCGTGTAAGACTTTATGCGATATATGATGTTACAGACAAGAAGAATTACCAGAGAAGAATAGAGCAGCAAGCCTATACTGACTTCCTCACAGGACTTTTTAACAGAATGTGTTGTGAACGTGACCTGGCCAAGATTATTGACGAAGCTAAAAAGAGTAACAAAGATGGTGCTTTACTGTATCTGGATCTGGATGACTTTAAGCACATCAATGATGGACTTGGACATCAGTATGGTGATGTACTTCTTAAAGATATCAGTAATGGCTTAAGATCTATAAGTGGTCTTGAAGAGAACTGCTATAGAATGGGTGGCGATGAGTTTGTTATTATTGTACCGCCACGAGTATACAATCAGTTTGACAGAATAATAGAAGATATTAAAAAAGTATTTCTTACTCCTTTCTATCTTAAGGATGGTGAATATTACTGTACGATGAGTATGGGTATAGTAGTGTTCCCAGAAGAAGGAGATAAGGTAAATGAGCTCGTTCAAAAGGCTGACGTTGCCATGTACGAGGCTAAGAAATCAGGAAAGAACCGTGTGGCAAAATATGTTACGGGTTCAACCTCTGATGCTAATAAGCGTCTCGATATGGAAAAGAATATGCGTGATGCTGCCACAGATAAGCTTGATGAATTCCTCGTATATTATCAGCCAATTATAGATATTCAAAAGGATAACAGCTGTGTTGGTGCAGAGGCATTAGTTCGATGGGATTCGAAAGAAATGGGCTTTATTTCACCATCTGATTTTATTCCTCTTGCAGAATATTTGGGACTTATTAATCCTATTGGCGATCATGTCCTTTGTGAGGCATGTAAAGCACTTAAATACTGGAATACACATGGACATCCAGACTTTAAGGTCAATGTAAATCTTTCGGTAGTTCAGCTTATGCAGAATGATATTGTAGAAAGAATTGCGCAGGTTGTAAAAGATACTGGTATTAATCCTAAGAATCTTACACTTGAGGTTACAGAGTCGCTGGCAATCAATGATATGGTAAGAATGAAGAAGATTATGGCTTCCATAAGAGAGATGGGAATAAGCATTGCCTTGGATGACTTTGGAACAGGCTATTCTTCTCTTAATCATATAAGGGAGATTCCGCTTGATGTAATTAAGGTGGATCGCTCATTTGTCATGGAACTGGCGCAGGATGATTATTCAAAATCCTTCGTTAAGATGGTTGCAGAGCTTGCGGGCGCAATTGATGTCAATGTGTGTGTAGAAGGTATAGAATCAAAGGAGCAGTATCAGATACTTAAGGAACTGAATGTCAGCATGATACAGGGATATTTCTTTGACAAACCTATGAAGCACAGTGACTTTATTGATAAGTATATTTAGCATTGTGATTATTTACGCATGGAAATATCTGTGCTATCATACAGAAATACAAAAGCCTGGTGGGCTCTAAGGAGAAAATTATGAGTTTGGAAAGTAAGCATTTTATTGAGCAAATTATTGATAAGGATCTGGCTGAGGGTGTTTATGACACAGTCCATACAAGATTCCCTCCAGAACCAAATGGTTATCTTCATATAGGACATGCAAAGAGTATTATCTTGAACTACGGACTTGCCAAGGAATATGGCGGAAAGTTCAATATGAGATTCGATGATACTAATCCAACTAAGGAAAAGATGGAATTCGTTGAGTCTATCAAGGCTGATATTGAGTGGCTTGGCGCTGACTGGGAAGACAGACTTTTCTTTGCATCAAATTACTTTGATCAGATGTATGAAGCGGCTGTAAAGCTTATTAAGAAGGGTAAGGCCTACGTATCTGACCTTACAGCTGATGAAATCAAAGCATACAGAGGTGACTTTGAGAATCCTGGTAAGAAGGATCCATCTTCAGACAGAAGTATTGAAGAGAATCTTGCTTTATTTGAGGATATGAAGAATGGTAAGTTTGCCGATGGAGAGAAGGTTCTTCGTGCAAAAATTGATATCAACAGCCCTAATATGAATATGCGTGACCCTGTTATTTACCGTGTGGCACATATGACACATCACAATACAGGCGATAAGTGGTGCATTTACCCAATGTATGACTTTGCACATCCAATTGAGGATGCTATCGAGGGTATCACACACAGTATCTGTACTCTTGAATTTGAGGATCACAGACCACTTTATGACTGGGTTGTTAAGGAACTTGAATATCCACGTCCACCAAAGCAGATTGAGTTTGCAAAGCTTTATCTTAAGAACGTGGTAACTGGTAAGAGATATATCAAGAAGTTAGTTGAAGACGGTATTGTTGATGGATGGGATGACCCAAGACTTGTTACTATTGCGGCTCTTAGAAGACGTGGATTTACTCCAGAATCTATTAAGATGTTTGTAGAACTTTGTGGTGTAAGTAAGGCACATTCAATCGCTGACTATGCGATGCTTGAGTACTGTATCAGAGAAGACCTTAAGGTTAAGAAGCCACGTGTTATGGCTGCGCTTGATCCAATTAAGCTTGTAATCGACAATTATCCAAAGGGACAGGTTGAGATGCTTGAGGCGCCAAACAATTTGGAAAATGAGGAACTTGGTTCCCGTCAGATTCCATTTGGAAGAGAGCTTTGGATTGACAGAGATGACTTTATGGAAGAGCCTGTTAAGAAGTATTTCAGATTATTCCCAGGCAATGAAGTTCGTCTAATGTTTGCATATTTTGTTACATGTACTGGCTGTGAGAAGGATGAAAATGGCAACGTAACAGTTGTTCATTGTACATATGATCCTGAGACAAAATCGGGAAGCGGATTTACAGGAAGAAAGGTTAAGGGAACAATTCACTGGGTACCTGTTAATGAGGCAGTTCAGGTAGAATGTCGTCTTTATGAGAACCTCATTGATGAAGAAAAGGGTGTATACGATGAAGAGACAGGAACAATGAACATTAATCCTAACTCACTTGAGGTTAGAAAGAATTGTTTCGTAGAGCCATGTGTAAAGGATGCTAAGGCATATGACAGCTTCCAGTTCGTAAGAAATGGATTCTTCTGTGTTGATAGCAAGGACTCTACACCAGAGAATATGGTATTTAACAGAATTGTATCATTAAAGAGTTCGTTCGTACTTCCAAAGAAGGAAGATTAAAGGGGATTTAATGGATATTTTTTCAGGACTTGAAAAGCTTGGGCTGGGAGATATCGATATAGATGATATATATTCAGCTCCAGAAAAAAGTGCAGTAAAAAATAAAGAAGAAGAGTCAAAGCCGGAACCGTTCAATGAGGCTGATGCATTGTATGAAAAGAACTATGTCTGCCCAGTGTGTGACAGGAATTTTCAGTCAAAGGCTGTAAGAAGTGGTAAGGTCAGAGTATTAAGGACTGATGAAGACTTGAGGCCTTGCTATGCTATGATGGAACCGTTGAAGTATGAACCGGTTGTGTGTATTCATTGCGGTTATGCGGTAATGTCCAGAGATTTTTCTATGTTAGCTCCAACCCAGAAGGCTTTGATTAAGGAGAAAATATCTTCGCACTATGTTTCTACAAAATATAGCAGCGATATGTACTCATTTGATGAGGCTTTGGAAAGATATAAGCTAGCACTGCTTAGCAGTGTTGTAAAGATGGCCAAAGCAAGCGAAAAAGCTTATATTTGTTTGAAGGCTGGTTGGCTATGCAGAAGCTATGCTGAGATATTGGAGAAGAATCTTGGTAAAGATGATAAAGTATTAAAGATTAAAGCGATGGAGGAAGATTTCCTTCTTAAGGCTTACGATGGCTATATAGCAGCTATGGCCCAGGAATCATTCCCAATAAGTGGTATGGATGAGTTTACACTGGAGTTTCTGGTTGCCCGTCTTGCACAGAAGTTTGGACGATACGATGTAAGTGCTAATCTGGTGGCTAAACTATTGGTTAGTAAAGTATGTCCGTCAAGAATTAAAGATAGGGCAAGAGATCTTAAAGAAGAACTTTTGGTTCAGATAAAAGAAAGTAAGTAAAAGGAGAAGCAATTTGCTTCTCCTTTTGATTTGTTATATTAATTTGGTAATTTAATCTCTGTGTAATTACGTTTGATTCTTGTAACTGCTTTCTCAGGATATTTCTTTACTGGAGGTTTTTTACAACAATCAGTATTACAAATATCAAGATCTATATCAAAACCAAGAAATTTCATAACAACTACTGTTACTGCTATGAGTCCGATGATTGCAGAAACTGCTACTAATACGTTCTTTAGGATTTTGTTCATAAGTTAAATCTCCCTTCGCTAACCCTTATATCTATTATAATCCATTGAAAAAAGAAAACAAGAAAAACCTTGAAAATACAATATGTTGTGTGTGAAAAAAAGTTATATACTAGTTTGTTTATAGCCATTGTTTGCTGTAAAAAACTGTGATAGGATTGTCTATGCTAGTCAACATGACGGCGAAGGAATTGGAATTGAAGGTATTTTCAGGTGAATGACAAGTTTTTTGATTTAAAGAGTGAAAAACAGGATCGCATGATTAACGCAGCGTTAAAAATATTTGCGATTAACGGATATAAACATGCCAGCACAGATGATATTGTTAAGGAGGCTGGTATCAGTAAGGGACTTCTGTTCCACTATTTTACCAATAAGATGGGACTTTACTCATTTCTTATTGATTACAGTGCAAAGTATCTAAACTTTGAGTTTTCACGTACTATTGGTGAAGAGAAAGATTACTTTGATTTCCTTGAGAAGCTAGAAACAGCAAAGCTCAATGTATTGCGTAATTATCCTTATATGAATGAGTTCTTATCACGCTGTGTTACAGAAGATAAGGTTGAACTTGACGAAACAGGCAAGGGCGCAATTCGTGCATACAAGGACACTATTGAAAGATATAAGTCTAAGGCAGAAAGTCCTAGACTTAAGGCTGGTATAGATCTTGAGCAGTTAGAAAAGATGATTGGTTATACAGTTAAGGGACTTACCGCTGAAAGTATGAATGATGCGGAGTTTAGACCAGAAAAGCTTAATAAGCAGATTGTTGAATATCTCAGGGTATTCAAACAGCTGGCTGTGGATTAAAATAATAAATAAGATTATTTAAAAGCATACCTTTTATGGTATGCTTTTTGTTACCTTTGGGAAAGAAGGAGAAAATATATGAAGTGTAGCGGACAGATTAAAATTATTGGGGATGAGTACTGTGGCTTTTATTCATGTGGACTGACCATGCTTGACAGTTCTACTATGGGTAAATTTAGGGAAGAATGCTCGGAGGCACCAAATGATATGCTGCCACCATTGCATACAGTTCTTAAGTCAGAAGATGATATGGCTATTAATGTGGATTATATGCCTGACATGGTAAATAATGCTGCTCATATCCAGACGACATTTACTAATAATTCAGACAAGCCTGTGACTTTGGAAATGATTACATCTTTTTTGATTGAGGGAATTAAGGCTGATAAAATACACAGATTTACATCATTTTGGAGCGCAGAGGGAAGACATAAGGTTGATACGGTTAATGAATTAAATCTCGAAAAGTCCTGGAATAATATGGCCGTTCGCGTTGAGAAATTTGGTAATGTGGGTTCTATGCCTGTAAGAAGATATTTTCCAATGGTTGTACTTGAAGACAGTTCTATGAGCATGTTTTATGGAGTGCAGCTCTATTCTCCGGTATCATGGCAGATTGAGATTGTGTGCAGACATGATGATACTCTTACGGTGGCTGGTGGTATTGCTGACAGAGATTTTGGTAATTGGACAAAAACTGTGGGCGTGGGTGAAACATTTGTAGCACCAAAGGCAGTTGCTGCGATGGGACGATCCCTTGAAGAGGTATGTGAGTGCCTTGTGAAAGCGCAAAATCCAAATGTTAGTCCGGTAGACAATAAGATGGGTATTGTGTTCAATGAATACTGTGCTACATGGGGAAAACCTACATCAGAGAACCTAAAGACCGTGGTAGATAAGCTTGAGGGGAAGGATATTCAATTCCTTGTTATCGATTCTGGCTGGTATGGAAAAGATGATGGTTACTGGTGGGATTATCTGGGAGACTGGAGCATCAACAGGAACAGATTCCCTAATGGGCTTAAAGAAACTGCTGATTATATCAGATCAAAGGGGATGATACCTGGTATCTGGTTTGAATTCGAATCTGTGGCTCCTAAATGCGAATTATTTAACCAGCCTGAGCATCTTGTTAAAAAGGATGGCGTGCCGCTTACTATCGGTGGCAGAAGATTCCTGGATATGGAAGATCCATGGGTTATTTCACATTTGTCGAAAAATGTAATCGATTTGCTTAAAGAAGCTGGATTTGGATATATAAAGGTTGATTATAACGATACCATGGGAATGGGCTGTGACGGCGACGAGAGCTTGGGCGAAAACTTAAGAAGAAAAGTCATCGCCACACAGAATTTTTTTAAAAAGATGAAGGAAGAGATGCCTGAGCTTGTCATTGAGAACTGTTCAAGCGGCGGACACAGGCTTGAGCCATCCATGATGGAATTGTCTTCTCAGGCGAGCTTCTCAGATGCCCATGAGATTACATCACTTCCGCTAATTGCGGCCAATCTGCAGAAGATGGTTAAGCCATCACAGAATCAGATTTGGGCTGTTATGAGAGCTGCAGACTCTGATGAAAGAATATATTATTCAATGTGTGCGCCATTGTTAGGACGTATGGGCCTTAGTGGAGATATCTATGATTTGTCAGAACATCAGTGGAAACTGATAGATGAGGGTATGTCATTTTACAAGTCGGTTTCAGATATTATTAAGGATGGCAGAACCGTAATATCTAAGGCAGACACTGACAGTTATAATAATCCTACGGGTGGCCAGGCTGTTTATAGAATCCTTGGAAAAAATGCACTTATCGTATATCACAGATTTGGCGCCTCAGTGGATTATGAGGAGTTTGTTAAGGGAAATAATATTAATTTTCCAGAATTTGATGTATTGTCTACATACGGTGTAGCAGATAAAGACTTTAGTGCTATGGCTATGCTTGTTAAGCTGCGTATTTCCTGGGATAGTCATATGTTTAGGGAGAATTGCATAATAGCGGATACTTTAAGAGATATTGGCTTAACTACGCCCGAAGACATCGAAAGATTTGACAATATTGCATACGGGGATGATCCGATGCAGGTTATGGATGTATACAGACCAAAGAATGCAGGAAGCAAGAAACTTCCGGTTATAGTAAGCGTTCATGGTGGTGGCTGGGTATATGGAAATAAAGAGATTTATCAGTACTACTGCATGAATCTGGCACAGCGTGGTTTTGTGGCTGTGAATTTCTCCTACAGACTTGCTCCTGAGCATAAATACCCTGCAGCGATAGAGGATACCAATACTGTATTTACATGGGTAATGGAACATGCTGATGAATATGGCATGGACGTGAATAATATATTTGCGGTAGGGGATTCTGCAGGTGGACAGAATATATCGATATACAGCTGTATTCTTACCAATCCGGTATATGCGGGTAAATATAGTTTTAAAGCGCCTGAAGGCCTTAAACTCAAAGCTGTGGGATTAAACTGTGGTGTGTATGAAGCGTCTATTGGACCAGTGACGAGTTTTATGACTGATTTGCTTAAAGGTGAGGGTACTGACGAGGAAAGAGATATGATGTCGCCAGCTCATTACGTGACTGAGGATTTTCCTCCATCGTATGTGTTGACTGCCAGCCATGACTTTCTTAAGGAAGATGGTAAAATGATGTTTGAACTTCTCCAGGCTAAGAACGTTGAGTGTGATTATAAACTCTACGGAAGTGCTGAGAAACCGCTTTACCATGTATTCCATTGTGATATCAAGTCAGAGGATGCTAAGCAGGCCAACGACGATGAAATAAACTTCTTTAAAAAGTATATAGATTAAGAATTATCTTACAGGTGGTGTGCTAGGCTTTTTCTGTTGTTTGTAAACAGGATCAGCTGGGTAGCCACCTTTTAATTTCTGCATACAGTTTTGGAGTGCTTCACGGGAATTGCCCCAGTCGGCATCCTTATATCTGTAATCAAACTTCTCGATAAGCCATGAGACATCACCATAGAGTCGCTTCATGCTTTCTTCCATAAGCGGGAAGAAGGTATTGGCAAATTCCTGCTGCTGCTTTTCTGACAGATGACAAGAAGCGTAATTAAGCAGATCTCCAAAGTGTGGAAGGCAGAATCCTTTGTGGGAATTAACTTTTGTCTTAAATTCGCTGTCATTAAAGTACATCTCGAAGAAGGTTAACATGTATCTGTCGTAATTCTCTTCAAATGCGTTGCAGATGTAGCATTTTTTACCGCGTTTCTCAACCCAGGCACTGAATGCGTTGGCACCAGGAGTGCTGGAACGTTTAAGCATGGAGAGTGGACCATTCTTCGTAACGGCATAAAGAGTTTTGGCCTGCCACATCTCGTCCATCATCTTCTTCATATGAGTCTTCATAATCCATGCGTTTCCAAGCGTGTTACCGTAATCGTACATCTTCTTAAAATGAGCACGACAAAAGCCTGCGTTATCTGTTTTTTCCCTGACATCAGATTCCATATATGTGGACCCGCTTCCAAGTACAAAATCCATAAGATCCTGCTCGATAGAACGCTCGATAAAGCACATTGGACACTCGTCGTCAGCGTTGACTGCGTCATTGATTGGTATTGTATACAATTTCTCTTTCATGAGCCTTTTCTCCTTAAAAAATACATGTATATTCTACCACAAATTCTTTACAAATAAAAATGCCTATGATAACCTTGAACTTAGGGAAAGAAAATACTTTTTTGTATTTTTTTTTGCCCAAAACTAAATAAATTATGTAGGGAGGATCTTATGAAACTTATTTATCAGGTTGATGACAAACCTAAGTTTGGACAGCTGATTGTATTCGCAATTCAGCAGCTTCTTGCTATTATGGCAGCTACTTTGGTAGTACCAGTAATTGTAGGAAATGGTATGCAGCCAGCAGCCGCACTTTTCGGCGCAGGTGTAGGAACAATTATTTACGTATTGTTTACAAAGAAGAAGAGCCCTGTATTCCTTGGTTCGTCTTTCGCTTTCCTTGGATCTATGGCAGCTGCATTTGCTGGAGCAGGTACAGTAGCAGTTGGTTATCTTGGACTTATCCTTGGTGCAATTTTCGCAGGTCTTGTATATGTGGTAATCGCACTTATAGTTAAGTTTGTTGGTGTTGACTGGATTGACAAGCTTATGCCAACAGTTGTTATTGGACCTACAGTAGCAATTATCGGACTTTCACTTGCTGGAAATGCAATGGGAGATATTGTTACAGGTGGTGTAAAGTTTGATGGTGCAGCAGTGGCAGAGCCTAAGATCGCCCTTTTATGTGGTCTTGTTACTATCGCAGTAACAATGGTTAGTTCGGTATATGGCAAGAAGGCTGGAAAACTTATTCCATTTATCTTTGGTATTCTTGCTGGTTACGCTGTTGCAGCAGTATTTACAATTATTGGTAGTGCAACAGGTACAGATGCACTTATGGTTCTTGATGTTTCACCATTCAAGGCACTTGTTGCAGATGGAGTTGGAGCATCTACATTCTTTACATTACCAGCATTTACATTTGTAACTGCTATGGGTGCATTTGCAGATGGTTTCAGTGGAAGTTATGTACTTACAGTATTCGTTGCATATGTTCCAGTTGCTTTCGTAGTATTTGCTGAGCATATTGCAGACCACAAGAATATTTCTTCTATTATTGAGAAAGATCTTCTTAAGGATCCAGGTCTTCATAGAACACTTCTTGGTGATGGTGTAGGTTCTATGGTAGGTGCGATCTTCGGCGGATGTCCTAATACAACATACGGCGAGTCAATCGGTTGTGTAGCTATTACAAAGAATGCCAGTGTATATACAATTATCGCTGCAGCAGTTGGAGCAATTCTCATTTCTTTCCTTGCTCCATTCGTAGCATTTGTTAACTCTATTCCATCTTGTGTAATGGGTGGTGTTTGTATGGCACTTTATGGATTCATCGCTGTTTCAGGTCTTAAGATGATTCAGGATGTAGATCTTAACCAGAACAAGAATCTCTTTGTTGTATCTGTAATTCTTATTGCAGGTATCGGTGGACTTACAGTTAATTTTGGAGCAGTAACAATCACAGAGGTTGCTTGTGCACTTATTCTTGGTATTTTGACAAATCTCCTTTGTAAAAATGGCCCAGAAAACTAAAAAATGCTGAATTTGGGGATGAGATAGCTCATCCCCTTTTTTTATGCCTGAATTCTTGCTATAATAAACCCGTTGGGGGTGAAGGCCTAACAGGGGAATGAAGATGAAGGAATTTTTTACAGTTCCAAAGTTCATAATTGATGTTTACAATTATGAGAAGGATATGGAAGTGGACTATGATATTGTAGGCTACGTTTCCGCATTTTTTGGATTAATTATCTACATTGTTAATTTCAAAAACGTTGATGATCTTAGAGTGGTTATACCAACATATCTGGTTGGTACGGCCATGTTTTTGGTGCCTATTATCTTAAAGAGAGTGGTAGATAAAAAGCGCTTTGTCACGCATGTCATTATTTTCATCGGAGTTGCACTAACTTTATATGGTTTATTTGGAGTAAATGAGGGTACCAGCTATCTGTGGTCGTACCTTGCTATTTTTGCGCTTATGATTCAGTTTGGAATGCCTGTGGGACTTCCGTGGTGCACATTTTTTCTTGTGTACAGTATTGTTATATTCTGGACACCGATTAAAGATATGCTGCCTTATCATTATGCGGATGAAATGGCTAAGTCATTTCCTTGGATGTATATGTTAGACTTTATAGCTTCTTTTGTGGGCAATCTTTACTACCGAAAGAGCTGTATGGAATATGATAAGCAAAAGAGTCTGTTACATCAGGATCTGGATGTGGCTCTTGAAGATATTGACCAGGCTATGTTTGATTCCATAGCAATTATTTCAACCCTTATTGATGAAAAGGATGCCTATACCAAGGAGCATTCCGTTCGTGTAGCCAAGTATTCAAAGCTTATTGCAGAACATTGTGGTTATGCGGGCAATCCTAAGGCCTTAAGGACTATTTATAACGCGGCATATCTTCATGATATAGGCAAGGTTGCTGTACCTGATAAGATTCTTAATAACAGACAGGGACTTGATGATGAACAGTATGAGATTATGAAGAAGCACACTGTCTGGGGAGCGGATATTCTTAAAGAAATGACCTTCTTTCCAAAGATTTCCTACGGAGCGCTGTACCATCATGAGCAGTTTGATGGAAAGGGATATCCAAACGGTGTTAAGGGAACAGATATTCCGATTGAAGCCAGAATTATCACTGTTGCTGATGCGCTGGATGCCATGAATTCCAGTCGAGTATACAGAAAAGCCTGTAGCAGAGAATATATACTTAATGCATTTAAAAATGACCATGGTGCACAGTTTGATGAAAACATAGCAGAAGTGGTGTGCCAGTTGATTGAAGAAGGAAAGATAAAGATTGTAGCAGATGAGGACGACAATTGAGAGAAGACTCTCACAGATTTGGGAGTGTGCTGTTGAAAAACCAAATAATGTTATGATGTCGTTGTCGATTAAGCGAGTAATGTGCTTTCTTACAGTATGGGCGATTTTTTATTCATATCAGTTGAAGTCATATACATCTATGGCTTTATTTTCGCTGGCTGTTTTTGTGTGGTTTTTTGACGCGCTCATTACCAACAAAGGCGTATTTTTGTACATTGATGTAATCTGTCTTACCATAGTTACAGGCGTGGTTGATTCTGTATTCATGTCGGGTGAACTGGGATTTGCTTCCTGCTTTATCTGTATTACCATAGGTGTTATTGCAATATTTTTGCTGGGACTTATGTGGGGGAATCTACTTGCCTTCATTAACTTTGGATTTATAACGGTTTTATTTAGTATTGATTCCCTGGATTGGATCCATGAAGCTTATTCACAGAAATTCTGTGAGCGTTTTCCATATATGATGATATGCTTTCTGTCGGTGGCGATGTTTATTGTGTATGGAATGAACAAGTATGATATTGCACAGAGAAATTATAAGAATAACCTTAATGAGCTGATAGCAAGAGGAAAAGAGGATAGAACGGATATTTCCCTTAAGATTCTTCTTACCATGCATAAGACCATGGCTGCTAAATCTCCGGCCATAGCACAACATAGTGAATGCACTGCAGAATGGACCAATAGACTGGCTGTGGAGATGGGAATTCAGACAGCTTCAAAGAGACGATACTATTACGCGGGACTATTGCATGACATAGGTAAGATTGGCCTTCCTGATGAGTTCTGGGACAAATATGAGCTTACAGACGAAGAATATGAGGCGTACAGACAGCATGTTGACATAGGATACGATATTGTTAAGAAGCTGAGACTTGAAGAGATATCTGATGCAGCACTATACCATCATGAAAAATGGAAGGGCAATGGTTATAAGGGAATTCGTGGAAATGAGATACCGGAAGTTGCGAGAGTGGTAGGCGTAGCTAATTTTATCTCACGACTGATATACAAAGAGGAAAGCTATCAGCATATTATTGAGGAACTTACGGCTGAGGCTGGAAAAGCTTATGATGTAAGAATAGTTGAAGCGGCATGTAAGCTGTTAAACGAGGAAATAAAAAAGGCGGAAGAGGATAAAATATTTGGATAGGTAGAAATACCTATCCTTTTTTGTTGTATAATTGTTAATAATTGATTGAGAGAATTAAATTGGACACTGAAGGGTGTAATCTGAACATATGAGTCTGAATATAATAATAGGTGCCAGTGGCACAGGAAAAAGTGAATATATATACAAGCTGATTACTGAAGAAGCTGGAGAACACAGAGATAAGAGATATTTTGTGATAGTGCCAGACCAGTTTACCATGCAGACCCAGATGGATATGGTTGAGCATAGTCCGGGAAAAGGCATTATGAATATTGATGTCTTAAGCTTTTCAAGATTGGCACATCGCATTTTCGAAGAAACCAATGCTGTTGATAAACTTGTTTTGGATGATACAGGAAAAAGCCTTGTACTAAGAAAGCTGGTTTCTCAGGTTATTGATGACGTGCCATATATTTCTGGCAATCTTAAGAGAACAGGCTTTATACATGAGATTAAGTCTTCCATATCGGAGTTTATGCAGTATGGTATCGGAGATGAAGAACTAAAACAGCTCATTGAGTACAGCTCTGGTAAAGGGGCTTTGAAGGCTAAGCTCACAGATCTTTCCGTATTGTATTCTAAGTTCAGGGAATACATAGGAGAGTCTTATATTACCACTGAAGAATCTATGGATTTGCTTGCAAAACAACTGTTGGAATCGAATCTGATAAAGAATAGTGTGGTGGTATTTGATGGATTTACTGGATTTACACCTGTTCAGATGAGAGTATTGGGAAGATTGTTTAGGTTGTGTGATGAGGTATACATCACACTTACTTTGGATGGAGAAAAAACAGGTTGTAAGGACGAAGCCCATGAGTTGTTCGCATTTACCGCAAAGAGTTATGCAGGATTGATGAAATTGGCATCAGATGTTGGTGTAGATGTGAAGATTAATGATGCTTTCAGTACCAATTACAGATTTAAAGATAAAACAGATTTATTGTATCTTGAACGAAATATCTTTAGAAGTATTCCAAAGGATAAGGTATTCGCTGAGGCACCAGAGCATATAGAACTTTATGAGGCTGCTGATATTCAGTCGGAGGCTGGCCTTGTTGCGCAAAAAATCAGAGAGTTGGTTGCTGGTGGCAATCAGTACAGGGATATTGCAGTAGTAACGGGTAATCTGGGAGATTATGAGAATCATATAAGCAGAGAATTTGCCAAGTTTGATATTCCTGTTTATATGGATAAGACCAGGGCCGTGGTGCTGAATCCTATAGTTGAATTTACTAAGAGTATGCTTAGAATCTTTATTAAGAATTTTGATGCAGACAGTGTATGCAGATTCTTAAGAACAGGCCTTGGTGGCTTTGACATGGAGCAGGTGGATGTATTTGATAATTTCTGCCAGAAAAGTGGATTACGAGGCAAAAAAGCATATACAGACTTTGATGAATACAAGAGTAAATATATAGAGAAGAAGAAAAAGGCGGGAAAGCTGTCTGACAGGGCTGAAAAGGAATTAGAGGTAGTAAGTCAGATAGTGGAGAAACTTGGGGGAATCATTGCCCCTGCTTTGGACAAAGGTATTACGGCAACAGGGCTAAAGCCTGTAACCACTTATGTGGAAGCTTTGTATGAGTGCTATCTAAAGGCGGATGCTTATTCTTCGTTAAAGGCTTATGAGGAGAAGTTTAAGGAAGAGGGCAATTATATAAGAGAGAAAGAGTATAGCCAGGTATACAGGGCTACTATGGAACTACTGGAGCAGATTCATAGTCTTTTAGGTAATGAAGAGATTGCGCTGGAAGAATTTAGTGATATTTTAGAAGCGGGTTTTGATGAGATTACTCTGGGAACAATCCCTCAGAGCGTTGACAAGGTTATAGTAGGCGATATAGAGAGAAGTCGTCTTAAGCCTGTAAAATATCTGTTTTTTATGGGTCTTATGGATGGTAATATTCCTAAGAAGGGCGGAAAGACCAGTATCCTTTCTGATATGGAAAGGGAGTTTTTAGCTGGAAATGGACAAAATCTTGAATTATCGCCAACTCCACATCAAAAGATGTTTATACAGCGATTTTATTTGTACAGCAATCTTGTTAAGCCTTCAGAGAAGCTTATTCTTTCCTTTAGTAAGATGGACAATGCTGGAAAGAGCTTAAGACCTGCATATATCATTCCTATGCTTAAAAGGATGTATCCAAAGCTTGAATGCACATGCGCCAGTGCGAACAGGGGATTGGACAAAGTAGCTAATATGGATGATTTGAAGGATTTTATATGTGCTTTGATTAGAAAGTATGGCGAGACTGGCCTTAATAGTGAGGAACATAAAGAACTTATGGATGCCATGAGTGTTTTGTCAGAAGTTGATGATGGATATAGACAGCTCTTGGAGATGTTCATCGAGAACAGTTTTTATAGATATGAAGACAAGAAACTGGATGGAGTTATAGCGGGAATATTATATGGGGAAACTCTGCTTGCCAGCATCAGCAGAATGGAACAGTATGCAGAATGTGCCTATGCGTATTTCTTGAAATACGGTTTGTCGCTTAAAGAAAAGCAGTTATATCAGATAGATAACAGGGATATGGGAACCATATTCCATGAAACTCTTAAGGCGTATGGCAAGATTCTTGAAGAGAGACAGATAAGCTGGATGGATATATCAAAACAGGAGTCTAAGGAGATTCTTGATAAGCAGCTTCGAATTGTCTGTGGAAATCTTGGAAAGAACTCATTTTCGGAGTGTAAAGCTGACGAGTATATATATGGACGAATGTCCAAGGTTTTATACAAGGCTGCGGATACGCTGACTTATCAGTTGAAGGCTGGCCAGTATGAAGTATTCAGGCTTGAAGAGGATTTTGACAGATATCAGGTGATAGATGAATTGAATCTGGCTACTAAAGTCCAGGAAAGTATGAAAATCAACGGCAGAATCGACAGAATTGATACCATGGATACTGGGGACAATGTCTATGTCAAAGTTATTGATTACAAGACAGGAGACAAGGACTTTAGCTTACTTAATTTCTATCATGGAACTCAGCTTCAGCTAGTAGTGTATCTCAACGAAGCGGTTAGGAAAGTAAAAAGTCTTAATAAGGATAAGGCTGTTGTTCCGGGAGCGTTACTTTATTATCATTTGGCGGATGACATGGTTAAAGCGGATCTTGGAGATGATGAAGAGACTATAAATTCCAAAATAAGGGAGAGCCTTAAGACTAAGGGACTAATTAACGACGATGAAACTAGCATAAAGGGAATATCGGGAATTGAGTCAACAGGTAAGTCTGATGTTGTGCCTGTAAGTATTAACAAGGATGGAAGCTATAGTAAGACTTCATCAGTTATGTCTCTTGAAAATATCAGATTATTACAGGACTTTGCAGGATATAAGATTAGAAATATCGGCGATGATATAATACAGGGAAAAATTGGCATGAATCCGTTAAAGGAAAGCTATGACAGAGATTCATGTACATATTGTACTTATAGAGGCATTTGCGAGTTTGATGAGCGTATAGATGGCTTTAATAAGGTTTCCCTTAAGAAGGAAGCGGATGAAGTTTTATTGGATATGATGAAACAGGAAATGGAGGCAGAAGAAAATGGCTAACATTGAATTTTCACCAAAACAAAGAGAAGTTATAGACACCAGAGGCAAAAATATACTTGTATCGGCTGCCGCAGGAAGTGGAAAAACTGCGGTACTGGTGCAAAGAATTATTGAGCGTGTACTGGGGAACGGAGAAGCAGAGGCTGACGAAAAACTCGTAGATATTGATAAGATTCTGGTTTTGACATACACAGAAGCGGCAGCTGGCGAGATGCGCGAGAGAATTGAGCGCGCGATTAATGAAAAAATGCAGGAATTTCCGGAAGATAAGAGAATTGCTGAGCAGGCAGTTCTGGTTCATAATGCCCAAATATCCACAATACATGGCTTCTGTTTGTCTTTGATTCGTAATAATTTTACTGAGATAGAATTTGATCCAACGTTTAGAGTGGCTGAAAACGGCGAGATTCAGATGATTGAAGATGAAATAGTAGATGAGCTTATAGAAGAATTGTTTGAAGGCGATTTTGAGAAAAAAATCAAGATTCTTGCTGACCGTTTTTCGCGTAAGAATAGTCTTGATAAGCTTAAAGAGATAATACTTGATGTTTATGGGGAGTGTAGGAATCAGCCATTTATTGATGATTATATTGAGGGATTAAGGGGCAATTATGCCATCGCACCAGAAGAAGATATTCTTGATACAGCCTGGGGGAAGGAATTACTTGTATATACAAGGGAACAGCTTAAGCAGGCTAAAGAACTGACTCTGTTCAATCAGGAATACTGCGAGAGTGGTCCATATATGTATGAGGATACTCTTGAAAGTGATTTAGAACTCATTGAAGGCCTTATTTCGTGCAATACCTACGAGGAATACCATGCAAGACTAAAAGGTCTGTCATGGGCCCGTCTATCAGGCAAGAAAGATGAATCTGTCAGTGAAGAAAGCAAGAAATATTCTCAGAGTGTACGAAACGAAGTTAAAGAGATAGTAAACAAGCTGGCAGAAGATTTTTATGAGAATGACAGTGCTCTTATTAGAACAGCTATTTTAGAAAATGGCAGGGTTTTAGATGCGTTGGCAGATGTACTGCTGATGCTAAATTCCAGACTTGAGATGGAAAAACGAAAGAGAAAAATTATAGACTTTTCAGATATGGAGCATTACGCGCTTAGAATTCTTCTGAAAAAAGAAGAATCTGAGTATGTTCCTACTCAGATTGCAAAGGATTACAGGGCGGTATTTGAAGAAATAATGGTTGATGAGTATCAGGACTCGAACCATGTTCAGGAATATATTATTACAGCAATTTCGGGTGAAGCTGATGGCATATATAACCGTTTTATGGTTGGTGATGTCAAGCAGAGCATATATAGCTTTAGAAATGCATGCCCAGAGCTTTTTATGGGCAAATATGATCAGTATGACAAGGCTACAGATAACAATGTAAAAATAGATCTATCGACCAATTACAGAAGCCGTAACCAGGTGCTTAAAAGTGTAAACAAAGTCTTTGAAAAAATAATGGGAGCTGATCTCGGTGGAATCGATTATACTGACGAAGTGCGACTTAACTTAGGAGCTGAATATAACGAGACGGGAGAGAATTACAATACGGAACTTCTTCTTTTGAATTACGATGATGAGACTGAAAGTCGTAAGCAGGAACATGAAGCCCGTATGGTTGCCCTTAAAGTTAACGAACTTGTTAATGGAGAAAAGCCTTTTATTCTTGAAGGCAATCGACCATGCCAATATAGTGACATCGTTATTTTGCTTAGAAGTAATAAAGGCTGGGATGATGTATTTAAGACAGTGCTTGAACAGCATGGAATTCCGGCATATGTAGCATCAAAGACAGGATATTTTTCGGCTACAGAGATTAAACGAATTCTTAATTTGTTGCAGGTGTTAGATAATCCTAGATGTGAAATAGAATTATATGGCGTATTAAGCACGTTTGGTGGCCTTTCGGAGGATGAACTGGCAACTGTCAGGGCCTATAGCAAAGACGAGCTTTGTGAGGCAATTAAAGCCATTGCGGAGGGAGCGTTTGAACATCAGGATAAGCTTTCGACTGAAATAATTAGAAAATGCGAGAATTTTTATAAGTTCCTTGATCGATACAGACAAAAAATGGTATATACGCCCATTAATGAACTGTTAGAAGAGATTATAAGCGAAACGGGCTATATGTACCAGATAAGCTCTATGCCTTTTGGTGAGCAAAGAAGAGCCAATGTTTTTATGCTTATTGAAAAGGCTAAGCAGTATGAAAATGGCTCATTTAAGGGGTTGTACCATTTTGTAAGATACATCAATGAGATACAGAGCTTTGAGATAGATTATGGTGAGGCTTCTACACTGGATGAACAGTCCAACGTAGTAAGAATCATGAGTATTCACAAATCTAAGGGACTTGAATTTCCTATTTGCTTTGTATGTGGAATGGGCAAAAGTTTCAATATCTCGGATAGTAAGAACGAAATAATAACCGATAGAAGCCTGGGAATTGCTTTTGATTATGTTGATACAGGGAAAAATGTTAAGTATTCAGATATAAGAAGAAAATTTATTAGCAGAAAGCTTAAAGAAGATTCTATAGCAGAAGAAATCAGGGTGCTGTATGTTGCGATGACAAGAGCAAAGGAAAAGCTCTTTATGACAGCATGTCAGGCTAAACTTGAAGATATGATAAGTAAATGTAGCCGAAACAGAGAAATATCTGGCGGTGAAAAACTTCTGACAAGATATGCAAGGAGCAAGAGCTTAAGCTTTCTTGAGCTTATGCTTGCTGCAGTAGATATTGAAAAGAATAACTGCTTTGCTGGTTCGATGTTTGATTTGGATGAGTTGGATAGTCTGCAGGTAGAGACGTCGGTATCAAAAGAACAAAGAAAAGCAGACTTGAAATCGACTATACTAAGGCTGGGCGTTGGAGATGAGTCAGAAAATGTTAATATGGTTAAAAATAAAATCATGTTTAAATATTTGCACGAAGATTTGGCACAATTATATACAAAAACATCTGTTTCTGAATTGAAAATAGCTGCGATAGAAAAGGCGTTTTTGAACAATGAGTTGGAAGAAACATCTGCCGAATTCTTTACAGAACATGAACAGGAAGCGTATATTCCTAAATTTGTAAACAAAGAAGAAAAGATTAGTGGTACAACCAGAGGAACAGCATATCACAGGGTTATGGAACTGTTTTTCCTTGAAAACACTGAGGATTTTGCTGATATTGACTTGCACGGTCGAGAAAAAAATGAACCTAATGTCGCTGCTGTGATTAAGCAAATGATAGAAAAGGGCAAAATCGACGAGGATGAAGCTGGATTAGTTGATACGGGTAAGATCGTACGATTCCTAAAAAGTGATCTGGGTGAAAGAATGCTCATTGCTTCTGCTAAGAAAAAGTTATATCTGGAGGAGCCGTTTGTTCTTGGTTTGGATGCCAGATTGTTAAATAACACATGTTCATCGAATGAAACTGTATTAATACAGGGTATTATAGATGCTTTCTTTATTGAGAATGGTAAAGTGGTTTTAATGGACTATAAGACTGACAAAGTGTCCAAGGGAGAAGAACTCGTGAAGAAATATCAGTTACAGTTGGATTACTATAAGGAAGCAATTGAAAGGATTCTGGGTCTCAAGGTGGAAGAAAAACTTATTTACTCCTTTGCTCTTGATGCGGTGATAGAATCTTAAATGCCTGTCTACGAGTGTTTTGACATTACTATTAAAAGTATTCCATCTTTCATAGAGAGAGTAACTTTGTTGGATTTCCAGTAATTGCTTAGCCCGAGAGGGAAAGTGTTGGACAATGTAATATTTTGAGCATCGTAACCAGCTCCGGATATGGAGACGTTCTGGCAGATATCAGTCATGGAGAAGAGAGAAAGCGAATAACCTTCTTTGATTGGAAGAGAAATAGTGCCGTTTGTGAATGTAAGAAGATGCTCATCTGAATTAATAATCTCACAAATTCCGCCTTTAGAAGCAACATAATTCATACTTTGTATATTGGCAATTGTATGATCCATGCGTCCCCCAAGGGCGCAGATTATAATTATATGTTTGTATCCGAGCGAAAGAGCGTGCTTTATTCCGAGCATAGTGTCGCTATCGTCTTTTTCCTTAGGGAATGTTTCGATGCTTTCATAGGTGTTTGGAATTTCACCGGAATAGGAGTCGAAATCTCCAAGGATATAATCAGGCTTTATGCCAAGAAGTTTAGCGTATTCAAGGCCTTTATCACAGGCGATAACATATTCGTATTCAATTTCTGGTAAAAGTGGACAGTAATCTCCACCTGAAATGATAAGGCAACTTTTCATAATTTTTACCTATGCAACTGCATCAAACGTATAGTATAGTTTGTGGTGAGTATAGTTTGACGGTTAGTAAAAGTCAAGAGGATTTATATATGAATACCAGGTGGCTAGCAGCACTATCTAAAAGGACATATAAGGATGCATATGTATCAGAGGGGGTAATATTAAAGATTTTTAGCCTTCTTTCACCTGCATTTGTTTATATTTTTTTAAACCAGGCAGTTACTATAATATTTGCATATATAATAGGAACAGGACAGTATGGTACAGAAATGTCGGCTTTTTTTACAGAACATTCTCTACTTTGTGCGGCTATCATAAGAATTTTTTCCGTATTATTGGCTGCATTGCCACTGATGTTTGTTCTTGCTTTTGAATATCCTGTTATAGTTCCTGGTAAAATTGATTACAGATATATTTTTTCTACCGGATTACTTTCGGTGTCTTCGGCGCTTTTCTTTAATACGGTTGCGATTAACACTGGTTTTTCTGGAAGTTCGCAATCGTTTTCACAAACGTCGGCAAATCAGTTTTCTCTTCCTATATGGTTAGGAATAATAGTATATGGAATAGTAACTCCAGTAACTGAAGAAATAGTTTATAGAGGAGTTATATATAACAGAGCTAGAAATATCTTTAGACCTGTATCGGCAATGTTCTGTAGTGCTTTCCTTTTTGGCTTCAGTCATGGTAATACGGTTCAATTAGTATATGGATTTCTTATGGGATTGTTAATATGTTACATATATGAGCGTTTTGGCGCATTTATATATCCTGTTATATTCCATTGTATGGCTAACATATCGATATATGTTTTACTTAGTAATTCTGTAGCGAAAACTATGGTCAAATCACTACCAGGAATGATAGCAGAATTCACTGTAATGACAGTGTTAATCATATATATTGCAAGCATCAAAAATGTTGACACACAGTAGTCTGAGTGGTAGTGTTTAAAACAGAATGTTTTAAGTACCAGTATATTTGTTTACTTCCTGTTTGGGATGCTCAAGTATCATTGGCAAAGTTAAATTTAAATTTAAGAAAGGTATGAGTCATGAGTACAATTTTACCAGATGGCTACAAGCCACAGCTGAATCTGTACGACACACAGGTTGGCATTAAGACAGTAAAGGATTTCTTCCAGAATTTACTTGCAGAAAAATTAGATTTATTAAGAGTATCAGCTCCTCTTTTCGTGGAGCCATCTTCTGGTCTTAATGATAATCTGAATGGTGTTGAGAGACCAGTAAGCTTTGATATAAAAGAGAATGCTAAGGATGCAGAAGTAGTACATAGTCTTGCTAAATGGAAAAGATATGCACTTAAAAAATATGGTTTCCAGGTAAACAAAGGTTTATACACGGATATGTCTGCTATAAGAAGAGATGAAGAAACAGACAATATTCATTCAATCTATGTTGACCAGTGGGACTGGGAGAAGATAATCAGCAAGGAAGACAGAACTGTAGATACACTTAAGAGTGTAGTTCGTAATGTATATGATGTACTTAGAAAGACAGAAAAGTACATGGCTATCAGATATGATTACATAGAAGAGATTCTTCCTAATGATATATTCTTTATAACAACACAGGAACTTCTTGATATGTATCCTGATAAGACAGCAAAAGAACGAGAATATCTTATTGCTAAGGAAAAAGGTGCTGTATGTCTTATGAAGATTGGCGATTTGCTCAGCAACGGCGAGAAGCACGATGGAAGAGCACCTGACTATGATGATTGGGAACTTAATGCGGATATTATTGTATATTATCCAGTTCTTGATATTTCACTTGAATTATCTAGTATGGGTATAAGAGTTGATGAAGACTCTATGGTAAGCCAGTTAAAGAAGGCTGGTTGCGAAGAAAGAGCTGAATTACCATTCCAGAAAGCTATCATTAATAAGGAACTTCCTTATACAATCGGTGGCGGAATTGGACAGAGCCGTATATGTATGTTTTTCTTAAGAAAGGCACATATTGGGGAGGTACAGTGCTCTATATGGCCAGATGATGTGGTTGAGCAGGCAAAAGCCGCAAATGTCGCATTATTGTAAAATTTGATTTAAAATACCAAAAGGCATCTGCTTTTGCAGGTGCTTTTTTTGTGAATATTAACTAGTTACACAAGGGTCAAATGTGTGTATAATGCATAAAAACACATTTGAAGACGGTGTGTTTGGGTCTGTATAAGTCTTCAGGGAGGATTCGAATGGAATATAGAATATTTTTGAGACCTTCAGAGGTTAGGGATTTCGTTGAGGCGGCAACACATAGTGAGTGTTACATCGATGTAGCAACTAACAATCACTGTGTAGTAGATGCAAAATCAATTTTGGGAGTACTTGGACTGGATCTTAACAGGATGGTTACAGTCACAGTACATGGTTATGATAGCGAATTTGAAAAATACATAAAGAGATTTTCGGCAGCTTGCTAAGAATCAAAGAATAGGGTGTACTCGGGTCAGGGTACACCCTATTTTTGTGCTCAAAACAGGGCCTATTTGTAGTTCAAATGTTGAGTTTTTTTTAAAAAAATAGTACAATATATTGGTGATTGCAAGAGCGTAATCACAATATATAGAAAGTTGGTAATATATATGTGGGCAGAAGAAAGTGTGTTTTATCAGATTTATCCTTTGGGGTTTTGTGGAGCTCCATTTGAAAATGACGGTGTATTAACACATAAGATTTTAAAGGTAAAGGACTGGATTGATCATTTCAAGTATATGAATATCAATGCAATCTATTTTTCTCCATTATTTGAGTCAGATACACATGGCTATAATGCGAGAGATTTAAAGAAAATAGATGTAAGACTTGGAACTAACGAAGATTTTAAGGAAGTATGTCAGGCTTTGCATGAAGCTGGAATAAAAATCATGTTGGATGGCGTATTTAACCATGTAGGAAGAGGATTTTGGGCATTCCAGGATGTATTGCAAAACAGAGAGAATTCACGTTATAAAGACTGGTTTCATATCAATTTTGGCGGAAATAACGGATATAATGATGGCTTTTGGTATGAAGGATGGGAAGGAAACTTCGATCTTGTTAAGTTAAATCTCTGGAATGGTGAAGTGGTTGATTATCTTTTTGATGCGATTAAGTTCTGGGTAGATGAATTCGATATAGATGGATTAAGACTTGATGTGGCTTACTGTCTTGACAGAGGTTTCCTTAACAGATTAAGAAACTATACCAATGAATTAAAACCAGAGTTTTATTTGATCGGTGAGATGATTCATGGTAACTATAACGATTTGGTCAGAGACGATATGCTGCATAGTGCAACAAACTATGAATGTTACAAGGGATTGTACTCAAGCTTTAACTGTATGAACATGTTTGAGCTGATGCACAGTCTTATGAGACAGTTTGGTGAGGATGGACAGGGCATTTACCGAGGAAAACGCCTGTTATCTTTCGCGGATAACCACGACGTTACACGAATCGCCAGCATTCTCCAAAACGAGAACCATCTGCCACTTATATACGGAGCATTGATGGGAATGCCTGGTATACCATGCATCTACTACGGAAGTGAGTGGGGAGCAAAGGGCGAAAAGTCACAGGGTGATCCAGCACTCAGACCTTGTTTCGAAAATTACACAAAAAACGACTTGACTGATTGGGTCAGCAAGCTGATTACGATTAGACAGGAAGAAAAGATTCTTGCATACGGATCTTTTAGAAGTGCATTTTTGACTAATAAACAGTGCGTAATGGAAAGATGCCTTGATGGTCAGAAGATTCTTGTGGCAATCAACGCTGATGGCGCAGAATTCCAGGCATATTTCAATGCTGGCGTACAAAATGCAGTTGATTTAATAACGGGTGATATCAAAAATATCGAGGGTTCATTGACTATGCCACCATACAGTGTTCAGATATTGAAACAGATGTAATTTATGTATATGTAGATGTTATTTATTTGAATAGTTATGCGTTTTTAAAAATATGGGGTTTTGAGAAAAATTTTGGAGGTTTTTGGACAAAATGTATGTCGCATTAGCTGACAGTAGTGTCGGAGATAGGAAGCAAATGGAGCGTTTGCTTTCCAGAGAATCGGACAAAAGAATTTCAACAACAGGTGTTATATATATTGAGACCTTTGGTAGCAGTCAGGCATTGCTTAATAGTCCAACTGTTTACGATGCATATTTCTTAGATGTAACTGATAAGGATAATAATTCTTATGATATTGCAAAGGCAATCAGGGCAAAAGGCATACAGTCGCCTATAGTTTATTGCATTTCGACCATAGACTATCATAATTCTGGAGAGCTGTTAGCAAACTCAGTTTTTATCAATAAACCCGTAAAAGTTGCAGAATTAAGTCTGATTTTGGATCAAATATTGAAGCAGAAGGCTGATAATTTGGTTCCTACTATCGAATTCAGAGATCAGAAGGAATCTTATTATCTCGCAGAGAGGGACATATTATATATAAAAGGTGAAAGTTATAGCATAACTATATTTCTTGCGGATGGTACAGTTAAAAATGCTAATGGATTTATAGAGAATTTATGGAAAGAAATGTATAATTTCAAATCATTTGTTCCTATTAGTAAAGATACAATTGTTAATTCGCGATATGTAGAAGATTTTGCTGGCATCTCTGTCATAATTAAGGGTGGGGTAAGGCTGAAGATGAATCTTTTACATAGGTTAGAGATTATAAGGCAAATAAAAAAAGCAAAACCTCAGTAATGAGGCTTTGCTTTTTTATTTGTTGTAATTAATTATGCGTTATTCTCTGGCATAATGATTGCTGCAATAAGATATGCAATAATACCTGAGCCACCCATGATGCAGAATGCTACCCAGAGAAGACGAATTAATGTTGGATCGCACTCGAAATATTCTCCAAGCCCACCACATACACCGCATATTACTCTGTTTGAGTTTGATTTAAATAATTGTTTCATATTGTTGTTCCTTTCTTATATATTTAATTTGCAAAGTTTATTTCAATATTACCCATGCCACATTCTATATCAAAGTTAGAGTTGGCATTGTTGTCCTGATTCAGCTCATTTCCAAAACCGCTGATCTGTTTGCCATCGAATGTAATGTTTCCCATTCCTGCTTCTAAATTATAGTTGTGATCTAGGGCGTCGTTTGTAAGTGTAATGATTGTATTACCCATATCGCAGTCTATATCCAAATCATTTGTGATTGTTCCGGTAAATTCTAAATTTCCAAGAGCAAGATCTATATCGCAATTATTGATATTTCCAGAGTATATAGTCAGATCTCCGGCGGAAATATCGATATCAGCGGAATTGTTTACTATGAGTTTCTGGATTTTTGCTTCTCCAGCTCCAAGGTTAAGAATAAAATCATCGCAATTAAAGCAGTTGCAGTTGAATTCTGCCGCGCCAGCTTCAATTTCTACTTCGTTAAATGAAGCATTAGATGGAAGTGAAATAATTACTGCACTTTTAATGGTACTTCCAGATGCCTTTATTATTAAATTGGAATTATCTTCATCAATTTGATTTAAGGATATTCCCGTAGTACTAACATGGATGTTATCGTCACCTGAATCTTCAATTACTAGTTTTGCAGCTCCTATTTCTATACTGATATTAGATATTTCTGATATTGAATATACTTCATTGGAATCTTTGGATGAAATTGAAGCATTCTCATCAAAATTTACTTTTTTATTAAAAATATTAGCTATATTAATTTCCCAGTCATTTATGCTGTTTATTTTAACGATTCGTGAATTGGTAGAAATCTGGTCAAATGAGCTCCTATCACCATAATGAAAGCCTAGAGCAACCATTATACTGCCAAGCACAATGAAGGCAATTGATGTCATCAAGGATATTTTGGTAGATAATTTCATTATACATACCTCCTTTTGCTGTTGATGAATCCAATTGTTTTATAGTAACAGTTTTTGCCTGCCTGGATTAAAAGAGGCATCACTTTTGAAACGATTTTTGAACCAGCCATAACAGCAAGACCACCAATGCCGATGAGTATTAGTGAGGCACCCAGTATGGCAATTGAAGCCCAAAACGCTGTGCTTATCTGGGTGATTGCAACTACGAAAAGGATTGCGCCTGCGACAATTAGAGATATACCTGCAATTGCAATTGAAAATAATACACCAAAGATGGTTGCCAAAAGCCCTATTAGTAATCCAAGAAGTGTTCCGGCAACTGATAAAATAACTGGACTTAATAAAATAAGGATAATTATTACCAGTATGAGATTTACGTTGGTATTGTTGCCTGAAGTTCCAAAACCGCGTTTTTGGCTATCTGGAATGCTATTTGCTATTTCATCTTTAGGAATATTTGTGTATCCGCTAAAACCAGTTTCGCTAAATTCACCTTCAAATCCTTCTATATCGCTAAGACCGGCTTTGATTGTTTGAGCCACCGCTTCAGGGCTTTTTAACTGTTCTATAACAGTTGACTCATTTTCAAGACCTGCATCAGCAAAGTAATCTTCGTAATAGTTAAGAGCTTCCTCCCTTTCAACTACTGGAAGTTCACCAAGCAACTGCTTCAGCTCTCCCATAAATTGTTGTTTATTCATTGATATTTCCTCCCTCGAAAAGACCAGTTACTTTCTTTGAATATGTAAGCCATTCTTCGTTGTACATTTTTAACATTGCGTATCCACGCTCTGTTAATTTGTAATAGCGGCGGTTCCTGCCGGCGAACTCTTTGTCATAGACTTCAAGGCATTCGTCTTTTTGAAGTCTTCGAAGCACTGGGTAAAGAGTTGATTCAGATAACTCTATTAGAGTTCTGACTTCCTGGGTTATTTTGTAGCCGTAGGTTCCTTCCTGATCTTTGCTTACAACTGCTAAAACTATTGCATCCAGTAATGCTGAGCCTGTATTAAAGACCATATTTGTTCTCCTTTTATGATTTAATATAATATTATATGACGTATAATATTGTTCACACTGCATACTATACGGCGTATAATATTATATGTCAATACTTTTATTTTGGTAAAAATGCAAAAATAAGAATATCTATTTTGCGGGATAGAAGATATCTTCTTTATTATTATGTGTGATATACTTATGGTGTTACGGCGTTTTGAATATTATTTATATAGAGAAAACAGGAGGTTTTCATGAAAAAGATTGATGTTATGTATGTTAAGAAGTATTACGAAAAGCTTTGCGGCCTTTGTAATATGCTGGATAGAAACAAACTTTGGGATGCACCGGAATTTGCAGGTTCAAGTCTTAAAGAAATATTTAGACACAATATAGCAGAGTTTTTACTATATCTTTCTGCATCGGATCTTAATATTTCCGATGAAGAAGCTGATATGTACAATGAGATAACAGGATTTTCCGGGGATAAAGAAAAGATGGCTCAGTATATCAACGACAATGATATATATTCATGTAGCTTTGAATCTGAAGTACCTCTCATTTTTCGTATAATCAGAGAATGTGAGAACAATGAGATGCAAAATAAGAAGATTGTGAATGTGAATCTAAACAAATCTTATTCGGAATTGTTTGCAGAATTTTTCCTTCTGCTTGCCAACGTATTTATAGAGATTGACGATGAGGTGGCAATTCCTGAACTTGAAGATTCTAATATATATATGAATACAATCAGAAAATATATTAGTGAAAATGAGAACTCAGTTTCAGATTACTATTCAATGATTGATAAACTTATATTTACAACTATTTAAAAAAGTTAGCTGATAGTTTAGCGTTATTTACAGGGGTTTATTATGAAACTTAGTGTTTGCATGATTGTAAAAGATGAAGAAGCTTGCCTGGACAGATGTCTTAAGAGCTTAACTGATATAGCAGATGAATTTATAATAGTCGATACAGGATCAACAGATTCAACGAAGGAAATAGCATCGAACTATACCGAAAAAGTATATGATTTCGTATGGACGGGGAGTTTTTCAGATGCCAGGAATTACTCATTTTCCTTAGCGACAGGAGACTATATATATTGTGCTGATGCGGATGAGGAACTGGATGAAGAGAATATAAAAAAGTTTCTTCTCTTAAAGGAAAATCTTTTGCCAGAGATAGAGATTGTTCAGATGTACTACTGCAATCAGCTTCAGAATAATACTATTTACAATTTTGATAGGGAACTCAGACCGAAACTTTACAAAAGACTTAGAGAGTTTACCTGGATAGAGCCGATTCATGAGCAGGTTAATCTAACTCCAGTGATATATGACAGTGATATTGAGATTATTCACAGACCACAATCTGTCCATGCAGGCAGAGATCTTGCAAGATTTGAAAAGATGATTTTGGAAAATGAGTACATTTCACCCAGACTCATGGACATATATATTAAAGAACTGTACATCGCTGGTGAAAAAGAAAATTATGAAAAAGCGTTGTCTTTTTTTGAAACCAGATGCGATGAAGAGAATCTGAGTGAAGAGGATTTGCTGTGCGCTTTGACAATGGCTCTTAAGGCGAGCATGATGGTTGGAAATACCGAGAAACAGTTTAAGTATGCATTGCGAGGTGCTGCGACAAAAGGGTGTTCTGAACTATGTTGTGAATTAGGCGAATGGTTTGAAGACAGACTTATGTATGAGGAAGCCGCACTCTGGTATTATAATGCTGCTTTTGAGACAGAGCCACTTATTAACATTAAATGTAAGGAAAAGATTCCTTATGAGAGAATGATAGCATGCTATGAAGCTCTTGGGGATGGAGAAAGAGCTATGCAGATAAAGGAAATGATGCCTTAGCGGGATGCAAGGAAAATGGAGGTTAGTATGGGAGATACATTTGAACCAGAATATAGTGAATACACTATTTTTACTGTAACAGATCAAAATGGCAAGGAAATCGAGATGGCCGTGATTGATGAGTTTGAGGTTGACCACAAGACTTATGTTGCGGCAGCAGTTATAGAGGATGATGCCATCAATGAAGATGGACTTTATATCTATAAGATAAAAGTAACAGCAGATGATTTTGAGGTAGAAAAGATTACTGATAAAAAAGAATATGAAGCTGTTGCTGCTGCATATATGGATATGGAAGAATAGTCTGATTGACACCTGTAAATCTCGGGTTTATAATCGAGACATATAATTTAACAATAATTCACAACAAAGGTTAGGGGAAAAAGACCTGGGTTGGATTGGTTTATTGGTAAAAGGGGAAAAATGGCACGTTTATACGTGCTATTTTTTGTAATAAAGTATGGAGGTACAGAATGAAGGTTGTAGTAATAGATGGACAAGGCGGAAAGCTTGGAAAATTGTTAGTTGAGACAATCGTAAAAAATGAGATTGCCTGTGATATATATGGAATAGGGACTAATACTATGGCTACTTCTGCACTGTTAAAGGGTGGCGCAAATTATGGCGCAACTGGAGAAAATGCTGTAATTGTGGCGTGCAGAGATGCTGATGTTATTATGGGACCTATTGGTATTATTTCAGCCGATTCACTTCTTGGCGAGATTACACCGGCAATGGCTGTTGCGGTTGGTCAGAGCAGTGCTCTTAAACTGTTGATGCCAGTAAGTAACTGCAATAATCAGGTTATTGGTGTACAACAGATGACAATGGCTGATATGGCTCAAAAGGCTGCTAATAAATTGAAGGATGCAATAAATGAAAACTAAATCCATGAGTAGGGAAGAGTTGTTTGAGAACTCTCCAATATGGAATGCGATATTTACATTAACAATACCGATGATAATAAGCTCGTTAGTATCTATGATTTACAATCTGTCAGATACATATTTTGTTGGAGCTTTAAATGATTCTGTTCAAAATGCAGCAATTACTCTGGCTGCACCAGCAATGACACTATTTTATGGTGTGACTAATCTGTTTGGCATAGGTGCATCAAGTCTGATGAGTAGAAGCATGGGATTGAAAGATACTGAAACGGTAAAGAAGGCTTCTGCAACAGGTATATATTTTGGTCTTATATGTGCTGCTGTTTTATCTGCTATAACACTGATTTTTAATGCGCAGACACTAGGAGTCCTAGGAACGGATGATATTACATACAGTGCGACAAAAGCATATATGTTTTGGACTGTATGTCTCGGATCTGTGCCAGGAATAATGGCAATTATTTTTAGCTATTTATTTAGAGCTGAAGGCAGATCCATGCAGGCCAGTATTGGTCAGATGAGTGGATGTATTCTAAACATTATTCTGGATCCATTTTTTATAATGCCATGGGGATTAAATATGGGTGCCAGTGGTGCGGGGTTGGCGACATTTATTGCAAGTTGTGTATCCTGCAGTTATTTCCTTATTTTGATATTTAAAGAAAAAGACAATACATATGTATGTATTAAGCCATCTTACTTTACAGTAGAAAAAACAATACTTGTCAGTATTTTAATGGTTGGAATACCAGGGGTGTTTCAAAATATATTAAACGTAGTCAGCATGACTATTCTTAACAATATTGTTGCCGGATACGGGGCAAATGCGGTTGCTTCGGTGGGAATTGCAAATAAGATTAATCAGCTTCCTATACAGGTTGTATTTGGATTTACTCAAGGGGTAATGCCTTTAATAGGATATAATTATGCAAGCAAAAATTTTCCACGAATGAAGGAGGCAATTAAGAAAACATACAGACTTACCATATCGGTACTTATGGTTATCCTGATTCTATTCAATGTTGCGGGACAACCTATTATAAGGCTGTTTATGGATAATGATGAAATTGTTAAAACTGGTGCATGGTTTTTAAGTGGATTCGGTATAAGCCTTCCGTTTATGTGTATTGATTTTATGGTTGTAGGTATATCGATGGCTTTTGGAATGGGAAAGTATCCACTTATATTCTCATTTTTAAGAAAAGTGTTTTTGGAAATACCATTAATCCTTATTTTGAATACATGTCTTGGGGTAATGGGAATAGCTTACGCGCAGTGTAGCACAGAAATTGTAATGGCTGTGATTGCATTTGTGGTGCAGTTATCGCTTTTGAGTAGTAAAAGATTAGAGGGCAATACTTAGAGTATGAACGAATATTCAGAAAAAGTAATTCTTGTCGGTGTAGCGACAGATGGAGAAGAAAACTGCATAAAATCTCTTGATGAGTTAGAAGAACTGGCTAAAACTGCTGGAGCTGAAACTGTACTTAAAGTAGTCCAAAACAGAGACAGCTTTCATCCGGGAACATATGTCGGACATGGAAAAATTGATGAAATACGTGACCTGATATATATCCATCATGCCACGGGTATTATCTGTGATGATGAGTTATCGCCTGCGCAAATGAAAAATCTTGAGGATGCTCTTGATACAAAAGTAATGGACAGGACTATGGTTATTCTTGATATTTTTGCAGCAAGGGCCTCAACTGCAGAAGGTAAAATTCAGGTTGAGCTTGCTCAGTTAAAATACAGAATGACTCGTCTTTTAGGTAAAGGTACAGAACTATCCAGACTCGGCGGTGGTATTGGTACAAGAGGTCCTGGTGAATCAAAACTTGAAACTGATAAGAGACGAATCAGAGACAGAGCTGGTCAGCTTAATAGAGAACTTAAGGATGTAGTAAGACATAGAGAGGTAACCAGAAAGGAAAGACAGAAGAATGGGCTTCCGGTTTTTGCTATTGTTGGATATACCAATGCGGGAAAATCCACTCTTTTAAATCGCCTTACTAATGCAGATGTATTGTCGGAAGATAAACTGTTTGCAACTCTTGATCCTACAACACGCGCTTATAGTCTTGAAAATGGTGAGAAGGTATTGCTTACTGACACAGTTGGCTTTATCAACAAGTTGCCGCATCATCTTGTAGATGCCTTTAAGAGTACATTGGAAGAAGCAAAATATGCTGATTATATAATACATGTTGTTGACAGTTCTAATCCAAATCATGAAGAACAGATGAAAACTGTATATGATACCTTGGATGATCTGGGGGTCAATGACAAATGTGTTATCACGTTGTTTAATAAATGCGATGCATGCGACGAAGTAAAACTCTATGATGACAGAGCTCAGTATATGCTCAAAATCAGTGCCATAAGAGGCGATGGACTTGATGAACTTCAAAAGCTGCTGTCAGACATATTGAGGGAAAGTAAGATATTTATTGAGCATGTTTTTGACTATTCTCAGGCGGGAATGATTCAGTTGATCAGAGCTGGTGGAAGCCTTTTAGAAGAAGAATATGTTCCAGAAGGTATAGCTGTTAAGGCTTATGTGACTAAAGAAATATATGGGAAGATAAACAAATAAAAAGTACAGCCATTGGCTGTACTTTTTATTTACTATGATGCAATCCGTGATACCATTTCACAATCGCAGTAACTATGATGATGATATATCCGATTATGCTGTAAATATCTGGAAGTTCTCCGAAAACAATTAATCCCCAAACAGCAGCGAATACAACCTGGGAATAATCGAATACAGAGATTTCTTTTGCTGGCGCATGAGTATATGCAGCGGTTATGCCAAGCTGTCCGCCGGTTGCACTTAAGGCACAAAGAATCAAGAATAGCCACTGCTTTGGCTCCATAGGTGTGTAGGTGCTAAGCATCAGAGGCAGCAGGATAATAGTTGAGAACAGTGAAAAGAAACATACTATTACGGGGCCTCGTTCTCCCTGTGTTCCAAGTTTTCTAACAAACACATAGGCGGTACCAGCACATAAACCAGAGAACATACCAACAAGTGCAGGAAATGAAGCAAGTCCAGCTGTTGGATGAACTACAAATGCGGCACCAATAAATGCGCAAATCACACATCCCCATTCGAATTTTGTGGGAATTTCTTTTAAAATCCATACAGAAATAATAATCGCAAAAAATGGAGACATCTTATTTAAAATGTTGGCATCTGAAAGAACCAGATGATCTATTGCCCAAAAGTTTGTTATGATACCCACAACTCCAAATCCAGCTCTGCAAAAAAGTGAAGGAAGACTTTCCTTTTTTATTTTAAAGCCCTGTTCGCTTCTTGCCAGGAGAATTATTGCAACAACTGCAGCGAACGCATTTCTAAAGAATGCTTTCTGAAAGGTTGGAACGTCACCAGCCAGTCTTATGAACAGAGTCATAAGAGAGAAAAAGAATGCGGCAACTAATATGAAAATTAAGCCGAGCATATGCTCGTTTTTTATTATTTTACTCATAGTTTACCTCGTGTTTGAGGTAATTATAGATAGGTGCATACAAGACGTCAATGGAAAAATTGACTAAGGATATAGGTTAATCCATTGGCAAAATATAAACTACTATTTATACTAGAAGATAGTGAGGGATAAAACATGTTATCTATTGATGAGATGATAAAAATGATAGAAGAGCAGGCACGTGATACACACATGCCACAGACTTTGGCAGCTCTTCCTTATGCTATAAAAATGCATGATGGTCAGTATAGAAAAGGAAATGACAGGATTCCTTATATTGTGCATCCATTACAGATTGCCTGTCATGCTATAAGTCTTGGACTTTGTGATGATGAACTGTTGGCAACAATCCTCTTACATGATGTCTGTGAAGACTGCTTTGATGAGGTGGGAGAGCATATAAGATATCAGGATTTGCCGGTTTCTGATGCAGTGAAAGAAGCTGTTAGGCTGGTTACCAAGCCTGAAATCAGAGAGGAAAATCGGGAAGAAAAATACTATCTTGATATAAGAGTGAATAAGCTGGCCATAGTGACCAAGTTGCTGGATCGATGTCACAATATATCAAGCATGGCCAAGGTGTATAGCCCTCAGAAGATGGCAGAATACATAGATATAACTGAGAAGTATGTGATGCCCTATATAAACGTTATCAATGAGCAATATCCAGAACTGAACAATATAATGTTTGTGGTTGGATATCATATGGAAAGTCTGATAAATGCGTTAAAATAAAAGCTTTTATTGTGAAATGTGAGATAAACAAAATGATAATAAGAGAAGTAGAAGAAAAAGATTTACAACAGATATTGGAATTGTATTTGCATTTGCATGAACAGGAAGTTCCACAGGAGTCGGAACATTTATCCACTGTGTGGAATAAGATTTTGACTGATGAGAATTACCATCTGATAGTGGCTGAAGAAGAGGGGGAAATTGTGTCTTCAATCACATGTATAATTGTGCCAAATCTCACAAGAAATGTGACTAGTTATGCATTGTTAGAAAACGCTGTAACACACAAAGATTACAGGGGACGAGGACTTGTTACAGCCTGCATAAAAATGGCTGAGGAAATAGCTGTTGAAAATGAGTGTTACAAAATAATGTTCATCACAGGATCATCTAATCCTAAAACCCATGGGGTATATAAAAATGCAGGTTTTTTTAGTGAAGGAAAAACAGCATATTATAAACTGCTCAAAGAAGTAAGTTGGAGTCATCAGTAAATGACAAATTTTAAGATAAACAAAGATATCATTAGCATATACACAACGCCTAAGTACATACTGGTGTACGTAGCGGCTTTTATTATTGCGTGCCTTGAGGTTTTAGGTGAGCTTTTGGATAAGCTTACATTAAGAAATGAGGGCGTAGAAGTTGCTTTAGGCGGAAAACAAATTGCAGGCTTTGGAATCAAGGTCTTTATATTGTGGATTCTTATTGCCGTAATGCTTGTTTGGGGATGGAATTTAGCTAAAAGAGCATATTATGGCAAGATTTCATCATGCCCGCTTTTTAAAAGCAAATTCTTGGTATGGCTTGTGATAATGGTTTCCTGGTTACCATGCTTTCTTGCATATTTCCCGGGAATATATTCCTATGACGGAGAACCACAATTATTGCAGTTTACAACCAAGCAGTTTGATAATCATCATCCTGTTTTTCATACCTTGATTTTGGGTAGTTGTTATGATTTGGGACAGTTGTTTCAGTCCAGGGATATCATGATTGATGGATTGGTATTTTACAGTGTTCTGCAGATGATGCTGTTAGCGTTTGCGCTTGCATCCGTTGTGATTTATCTGGCAAAAAGGAAAGCAGGAAAAGCCATTTTGTGGATCAGTATGGCGTTATTCTGCCTGTTTCCAGTGACACCGATTATGGCCATAAGCACAACTAAGGACACATTTTTTACAGCGGTTTTTGTGTTGGGAATAATTGAGATTTTGGATTTTGTTAATCACAATGCTAAAGGTCTTGAGCGGGCCATTGGCATAGTAATATACCTGGTGCTTTGTATGTTGTTTAGAAGAAATGCGAGCTACGTATTCCTCATTGTACTGGTGGTACTAGTGGCTTGTTATGTGGTAACGGGTATTAAAAATAGAAAATTTGAATGGAATGTTGTAGGAAAAAGTATTCTGATTTGTCTGTTGTCTGTTGTTATATTTAATGCGACAGAAGAGCACATTATGAAGGTTACCAATGCTGTTCAGGGCGAATCTGCGGAGGCATTAAGTATTCCGCTTATGCAGATGGCGAGAGCTTATAAGAGTAATCAGGAGGAGGTAATTCTTAATTATAGTGAAGCACTGTATGAGTATATTACACCTTTGGGACTTAGTAATTACAGGCCGTTGATTTCTGATGGTGTTAAACAGGGATTTAATAATGAATTATTTGCAGAAAATAAGTCGGATTTTATTTCGTTGTATTTTAGGATGTTTAAGGATTATCCGGGTTCATATATTCAGGCATTCCTGTACATGACTAAGGGTGACTGGCAGTTGATGGACAATTCTCACTGCGAGGTTTACAAGGATTGGTGGAGAAACAGAACGGGGTATCTGATTACAGATGCAACTGAGGTGTTTGCTCTTGGTTTTGTTACAAAAACAGATATTTTGCCAGGAGTCAGAGACGTGTATGAAGCGATTGTAACAGACCGTTGTTATAGGGCATTTGCGCCACTTAAACTGATTTTCGCACCGGCAACATATGTGTTTATGGTGGTACTTAGTGGATTGGCGATTGTGGTGTTAAAGAAGAAAAGAATGTTCCTTATTTGGATGATTGTGGGATTATATCTTCTTACTATTATTGCAGGACCTTGTGTTCTGCCAAGATATATATTCCCGCTTATGATGCTTTCGCCACTCTTAATATCCATGATATTTGATAAAGAACAGGTAAAATAAATGAAAACAATCAGAGGCAGGATATTTACGAGTAACAATACATTTGAATATGGTGAAGTGATTGTTGATGGAGATATTATTACCGAGGTCAATCTCTTCCTAGATAAATGCGACTCCTTGTCGGATGAGGAGAAAGCAACATATATAATTCCTGGCCTGGTTGATATCCATATGCATGGCGCTGTGGGCGTGGATGTTTGCAGAAAGCATTCAAGGGATGAATTGTTAAAGGTTGCTGAATATGAAAAAAGCATAGGTATTACTTCATTTTGTCCTGCGACCATGACTTTGGGAAAAGAAAATCTTAAGGAAATATGCGAAGCGATAGGAGCGTGTTGCTCTGAGGTTAATTATGGTGCTATACCTGAAATAAAGGGAATATATTTGGAAGGGCCATTTATTAGTGAACTCAAGGTGGGAGCACAAAATTCGGAGCATATTATGCCACCGGATTTCTCATTTTTTGAAGAATTGCAGGAGGCAGCAGATGGGGCAATAAAGGTGGCTACAGTTGCTCCGGAAAAGCGCGGTGCGATTGAGTTTATAAGTAAGGTTGCTGGTAAAGGTACAAGGGTTTCACTTGCACACACATCCGCAACAGATGCTGAAACCAAGAAGGCTTTTGATGCAGGTGCAAAGCAGGTTACACATCTATATAACGCTATGCCAACGATGTCACATAGAGAGCCTGGAGTAGTGGGCGCGGCAGCAGACCATGATGAAGTAATGGTTGAACTTATTTGTGATGGGATTCATGTTGATCCAGTTATGGTCCGCAATACCTTCAGGTTGTTTGGCGAGGACAGAATAATTCTTATTAGTGACAGCATGGAAGCAACTGGCATGCCTGATGGTGAATATATGCTTGGAGATCAGGCGGTCATAAAGAATGGAAGTAAGGCTACCCTTAAAGATGGAACAATTGCGGGTTCAGTTACAAATCTTTACCAGTGCATGTTAAATGCAATTGCATTTGGAATTAAGCCGGAGATAGCAATTGAAGCAGCAACTAAGAATCCTGCAAAAGCAATTGGTGTGTATGATCAGATAGGAAGCATTGAAGCTGGGAAGGAAGCGCATTTGCTGTTAACAGATAGTGAATTCAACCTGATTGATGTCATAATGAATGAAAGAGATATATTCTTGTAAGAAAAATTATTTCTATGGCGGAGGAACGACCGTGATATATAAAATTTTAGCGCTGATATGCATGGCTGTATTTTACGGCTTTTATTTTTGGAAAATGATAGCCCAGAAAAAGCGTGGAATAGTAACTAACCAAATGGCTAAAAGAAAGATTAAGGACAAAGTTTTCTATGTAGAACTAGTACTTAAGATTTCAACATCTCTTATAGTCCTTGTGGAAGTAGCATCCATCATATTGGTAAACTCGAATCTTGTTCAGAAAATATTCGGGTTATATTTTGCAATTGTAGGTGATGTTATATTTGGCATAGCGATTGTAGCGATGCGCGATAGTTGGAGAGCAGGAATCGCGGACGACGATGATGAGGGAAGAGAACTTGTTACGTCAGGTATATATCGCCTATCAAGAAATCCTGCGTTTTTAGGATTTGATCTGGTATATGTTGGAATGCTTGTGATGTTCTTTAATCCAGTACTTTTAATATGCAGTACAGTAGCAATAGTAACGATGCATCTTCAGATTCTAAATGAAGAGAAATTTTTGACTAATGCATATGGTGACAAATATCTGGAATATAAGAAATCTACAAGTAGATATGCTGGACTAGGGAAATTGTCGTTGGACAAAGTAATATTGTATGCCTATACACTTTTATTTGTTTGGGCAGTTCTTTATTTTGTGACCTGCTTCATCTACGGCGGTCTGTTTTTGTCATGGATTTGGTTGTGGCCGGCGACTGCTGTTTTCTCTGCAATCAGAATTAAGATGTTGATGAAAAATATCAGCGGTACTTCTAAAGTTACAAGAGCTGTAAGGTATGCATACAGAGCGATTTTTGTACTGTGCCTGTCAGCATTTATCTTTGTAGAAGCACATGTAGTGCAGGCAATGAATGCGGATGCTAAAGAGAATTTGGAATATGTGATTGTACTGGGGGCTGGACTTAAAGGGACTGTACCAACCAATCCTTTACGCGTGAGAATAGATCGAGCATATGAGTATATGTGTGAAAACAAAGATACAATTCTTATTGCATCAGGCGGTCAGGGTTTTGGAGAAGATATTAGTGAAGCTCAATGCATAGCATCAATTTTGGAAAGCAGAGGAATTGATGCGAGCAGAATCATTCTTGAAGATAAATCTACAAGTACTGAGGAGAATCTTAAAAATACCTTGGAGGTTATTGGCGATTCAAAGGCTTCAGTTGGAATTATAACTAATGGATTTCATGAATACAGGGCTAATCTTATAGCGGAAGATGTGGGATTTGAAAATATAGCTTCTGTCCCAGCTGTCACGCTGTTTCCAGTTGGAATTCATTATACTGTACGAGAATTTTTCGGTGTAGTTCAGTATGTACTGTCCGGTACGATTAGAAGATAAAGGATTGTGTGATAAAGATTATGGTAAATGACAAATTGGAGTTATTGTGTGAGATTAGATGCGCTGGAACTGATAGTATTGCATATGTTGATAGCGACAAAGTGAAACTAAAATGGAATATTAGTGAAAGTTTTAGTGGGGATATTAAGAAAATATACCGAGTGTGTCTGCAAAATGATAGTGATATAGATTTTGAGGGAGTTGTGCATTTTAAAATAAGATACAAAGCACAAGAACCAAAATTCTTTATGCCAGGGTATATGTACAATAGAAACACAGCAGATATGCCTTCGTCAGGAAGAAAAGCTTTTCCAAGAATCAGGATCGGTGCAGATACAATGCCGGAATCTGAATACTGGATGACCAGATCGGACAGACTTGCGCTACCATTATCTGTTATATACGACAATAATCACATTGTTGGTATTTCCGCAGCGCCTGTGATGAAAGATGAGACCACCAATGAGTTTATTAATTATTGCGGATTTGCTTGCAATATAAATGACGATGGATGTAGTAGTGTTGGATATACGCTGGGATATGAAAATGCACCATGGCTTTTTGTACAGACTGCTACTGTAAAAGACAGGGAAGCTGTTACTTTGAAGAACTCATTTGCTCTTGCAGCAGGTGAAACATACGCGTTTGATTTGACAGTATATGAATATGAAGGTGAGGATGAAAGAGCGATATATAAAGCGGTTGAGGACGTATATTGGTTATACCATGAGGCTCCAAGACATATAGCGGGAATTGATACAACGAAGGCACTTGTGTTACTAAGCTCTGCTATTCGCGATTATGCATGGCTTGAAGATGAACATATATATTCGGGATTTGTATATGACAGGCCAGAAGGTCTTGGCTATAACAAGATTCCATCCCTGACATGGACCAACGGCTTGGCAGTAGCTGTTCCGATGCTCATGGCAGCAGATGTTCTGGGAGATGAGAAAGCCCGTAATCAAAGTATCACATTTATTAATGAAACAATAAAAAATAGTATCAACAGTGCTTCTGGATTTTTATATGAGAGTATGACAGAAGATAAGAGGCCTACAGTCAAAGGCTGGTGGTATAACGGAATGCACAGCGGTGGCCACAGCTCGTATCTGAATGGACAGGCCATTTACTATATTTTAAAGGCATATAGTACTGAACTGGAAAAGAGAGAAATAAATCACAAGGAATGGATTGTAACGGCTTCGAAAGTCGTCGCTAGAATGAATTCTGTGATGAATACAGATTACGAGTATCCATTTGCCATGTCAGAAAAAACTGGTGCAGGTATAGAATATGATTCCATGGGAGGAGTCTGGTTCCTTACAGCGTCAGCTATGTATGAGCTGGTGAGTGGGGACAAATCGTATATTGATTTGTTGCTGATGAGTGAAGAGCATTACTACAGGAAATTTGTTAAAAAAGTAGAATGCTATGGCGGACCATTGGATACAGATAAGGCTGTGGACAGCGAGGGAATACTTGGATTTATTCGTGCTGTCAGACTGCTTCATGAAATAACTGGTCATGAATATCTGCTGGATCATCTTAGAGATGCGCTTTATTATGAGTTTACTTTTAAACTTGGATATAACACAGTTGTTAAAGTAAGACCACTTAGCGAAATAGGCTGGTCAAGCTGTGGTGGCAGTATTACTTCTACAGCAAATCCTCATATTCATCCTATGTCGAGTACTGTGGTAGATGAAATAAGATATTATTGCAATAAAAGAGATGATGCATATGCTAAGAGCAGACTTGCGGATACCATTGGATGGGGTCTTCAGACGTTTAATACATATGATAAAGAATACGGATATGGTTACACAGGGTGGATGTCGGAACGATTCTGTTTCTGCGAAGGTCTGCTAACTGAACATTATCCGGATGGAGAAATAGCAAGCACATGGTTTGCCTTAATGCCTTGGGCGGCAGCTAGTATTATAGAAGGCCTTGTGTAAAATGCGCCACTTGACAAATAAACTACATAGGATTTATTATTGTTTACAGTTAAATACTAAAAGGCAATGACGAAGAGGAGTAGTCAGTAATCGCTTATTAGAGAGGATTTCCATAGGCTGTAAGAAATCTAAGTAAGAGACTGATGAAGGTAGCTTCCGAGCTGGGAACCTGAACCTGATTGTAAGCTTAAGTAGGGTTTCACGATTCATCCCCGTTAATGGATGAGACTATGACCTGTATTTACAGAAGTAGTTGCTAAGGTGATTTTGGTGACAAAGTCATGAACAAAGGTGGTAACGCGATAATTCGCCCTTTGATACAGATGGTATCAGAGGGCTTTTTTATTTCCTTTGATACACAAAGAAAGGAAAAGGAGAAAAGACATGAGCAAAGAATTAGCAAAAACTTATGATCCAAAACAGATGGAAGACCGCATCTATGCCAACTGGATAGATAAGAAGTACTTTCATGCTGAAGTAGATCACAGCAAGAAACCATTTACAATTGTAATCCCACCACCAAACATTACTGGTCAGCTTCACATGGGACATGCGCTTGATAACACAATGCAGGATATCCTTATCAGATATAAGAGAATGCAGGGATATAATGCGTTATGGCAGCCAGGTACAGACCATGCTTCAATCGCTACAGAAGTAAAGATTATCGAGAAGCTTAAGGAAGAGGGAATCGATAAGGCTGATCTTGGAAGAGAGAAGTTCTTAGAGAGAGCATGGGATTGGAAGAAGGAATACGGCGGACGTATCATTAACCAGTTAAAGAAGCTTGGTTCAAGCTGTGACTGGGACAGAGAGCGTTTCACAATGGATGAAGGCTGTAA
>JAZQOC010000036.1:0-2192 GCA_045627645.1 Lachnospiraceae bacterium | reverse complement strand
TCTATCTTCGCTCCAATTCTCATTCCATGGTTCCTCAGAATACGCATTGGCCATTGCCATAGCTAACCCTTTATAATCATTTTCTGTAACAATTCTATAGTCCATATAAACTTCCTCCAAAATTTTAGAAAATCAGAATTTAGTTCACTTACATTATATCCATTTGTAGCTCGATATCAAAATATATCTGGATAGATTATAACTTATTATTGACAATAGAAAATGAAGTCTTTAGAATGCAAACAGGAAGAAGCGTAGTGCCTCTTCCTGGTCCTCAAAATTATCGGTTCCGGTTATATCAAAATAATAAGTATAGTCCCCGACAATTATATTTGGATTCTTAATAGTATTTTTTATATATATCAATCCCGGAATGTCAGGATTCGGTCTTGCTTTATTTGGATCAGGCCCCATTGTTCAGACTCCCTTCATTTCTTTTTCTTCGGCTCAGGCAATTCCTCATAAATAGCTGTGAACAACTTCTCAAGGAACATTCTGTTATCTACATCCTCCACAAGCAGCATTTCCTTGCCGCCTTCATATGGCGATTCCATCTTCGCATCTGGCAACATTGCTATAGCAGACCCCACCGGTTTTATCAGAAGCCTATCATCATATATTCCACCGACAATCTTACCGTTGTAATAAATGATGTATTCACCCATCATCGCCCGATACGATATACCATTCAGCCCGGAAAGCTGATCCAATATGAAATTTAGGTATTCTTTGCTCGATGCCATGTTTCTTCTCTCCCAGGACTGTAATCTTCAATCCTCGCCTGCAAATGACAACAATCCTCAAGTCTCAATGTGTGTTTTGACCCTTTGACAATAATCTTCAAGCCTCAATACAATTATCACACCTTTTCACGGCTCACTGAAGCTTCTGCCTGATGCTAAAATCACACCTCGATTTTTACATCGAAACCCGCTAAACCGCTTGCGCCTGGGAAAAGCATCTCAGGCTGTCGCGGCATTCGTCAGATGATTCTGCAAGCAGATCATCTTCCTCATTGCTTCGCGCATATCAAAGGATTTTCAGCACATTACTTCTCCGTTCTCGACAATAACGCGACTACCTCGACGTCAGTCCCGTTGATTAACCACTTTGAGATTATAATCATCCTGTTTATTTTTTCTTACATTATTCAAAAGGCTCAGAAGGCCTTTTTCTTTAATAATCGCAATTCCCTGGCCTTCATTACCCAGTACAATAAGATTATCCCCTGGCTGTATATCAAATATTTTTCGCGCTTTAACTGGAATAACAATCTGGCCCTTATCGCCAACCTTAACCATTCCAAAAATATGTTTCCCCTTAGGGGGAACACCCATACCAAGATTAGCGGCGCCACCTCTCTCATATGAAATCAAATCATCTACCGTAACGCCAAAGGCATTCGCCAGTTGTCTGCATTTTTCAATGTCCGGCAGCGACTCTCCTGTTTCGTATTTTGACATAGTCTGTCTGGATACACCGATCATCTCAGCCAATTCTTCCTGAGAGTAATTATGGTATTTTCTCAGCTCAATCAAATTTTCCGCAAAGCTCATGTGGTCACCTCGTGATTATTTTTTATTTCCAAAAACGCACCATCTTAAGAATGGAATACGGCTAACTAGTTCATTCAATAGGAATGCACCTACAAAGCCTGAAATTGCAACCAGCATATATACTATTAAAGCAGGCATATGTGGAACATATAACTTTAAATACCACGCACTTACTGCAATTGGCAGATAATGAAATATGTAAAGTCCCCAGGACTTCCTTGACATCCAGGCTGAGAATGCAGTTTCAAACCCGCCCCACTTTTTCATAAATGCTAGTATTCCAAGCGTTCCATACCATGCATATGCGTTGCACAGAAATGTATCTAATACTTCATGATCAGGATAGGGTTTGCCCCAGTAGCAAATTACAAATGCAATACAAAAAATGACTGCTAATGAACTGAATATATACCAGTATTTTCCTAGCTTATCCATTACTTCATCATGTGCAAAGATAAAGTATCCAAGAAAAAAGCCTAAGCCATATATTCCAAATCGATATACCACAACAGGCGTATTCAGAACAAGGGACGCACCATAAACACAAACAACAAGAAAAGCAAGCGCAAACAGGTTCGTCTTTTTACCAAGATTGTAAATTCGATTCTTTTCAATTCTTCTAATCCAAATCAAAAT
>JAZQOC010000035.1:0-6244 GCA_045627645.1 Lachnospiraceae bacterium | reverse complement strand
AACGGTACTGCTGAATGTCCACGTTTAGCTGTATTCAGAAGTAATAATCATATGAGTGCTCAAATTATTGACGATACAGTTGGCAAGACTTTAGTTTCAGCTTCTACAGTAGAGAAGGAAATTAAGAAGGAACTTGAGAAGACTAATAACGTTGATGCAGCAGCATACATTGGACAGGTTATTGCTAAGAGAGCAATCGACAAGGGTATTAAGGAAGTTGTTTTTGATAGAGGCGGCTTTATATACCAGGGTAAAATACAGGCATTAGCAGAGGCAGCAAGAGAAGCTGGCTTAGAATTCTAGGAAAGGGAGAATACGACACATGAAATTAGATACATCTAACATGGAGTTAACTGAAAAGGTTGTTACAATCAAGCGAGTAACTAAGGTTGTAAAGGGTGGTCGTACAATGCGTTTCTCTGCTTTAGTAGTAGTTGGAGATGGCAATGGTCACGTTGGCGCTGGTATCGGTAAGTCAACAGAAATTCCTGAAGCAATTCGCAAGGGAAAGGAAGACGCTATCAAGAACATGGTAGAAATCGCCCTTGATGAGAATAAGTCAGTTACACATGACTATTTAGGTAAATTTGGTTCTGCAACAGTTCTTCTTAAGAAGGCTCCTGAAGGTACTGGTATTATCGCTGGTGGTCCAGCACGTATTGCGTGTGAACTTGCAGGCGTTAAGAATATCCGTACAAAGTCTTTAGGTTCTAACAACAAGCAGAACGTAGTTATGGCAACAATTAAGGGATTAAGCGAGCTTAAGAGCCCAGAAGAAGTTGCTAAGATGCGTGGAAAATCTGTTGAAGAAATTTTAGGTTAGGAGGAATAGCAACATGGCAGAGAAGATGTTAAAAATTACTTTAGTAAAATCTCCTATCGGTGCTGTTCCAAAGAACAGAGCAACAATCGAGGCTATGGGTCTTACAAAGATGAATAAGTCAATTGTCCTTCCAGACAATGATGCAACACGTGGTATGATTCGTAAAGTTGGTTATATGCTTAAGGTAGAAGAAGCTTAATTAAAATTATAAGGAGGTGTCAGCAATGGAATTATCAAATTTACAGCCTGCAGCAGGTTCTAAACATAGTGATAATTTTAGAAGAGGTCGTGGACACGGTTCAGGAAATGGCAAGACAGCTGGTAAGGGCCATAAGGGTCAGAAGGCTCGTTCTGGAGCACCAAGAATCGGATTCGAAGGTGGACAGATGCCATTATACAGACGTCTTCCAAAGCGTGGATTTACAAATAGAAATAGTAAAGACATCGTTGGAATCAACGTTAGCGAGTTAGAGAGATTCAGAAGTGGTTCTACTGTAACAGTAGAAAAGATGATGGAAGTAGGACTTATCAAGGATGCACGTGATGGTGTTAAGATCCTTGGCAACGGTGAATTAACTAAGAAGCTTAACGTTAAGGCTAATGCATTCAGTGCAACAGCAAAAGAAAAGATTGAGGCTCTTGGTGGAACAGTAGAGGTGATCTAATGTTAACTACACTTAAGAATGCATTCAAGATTAAAGAAATCAGAATGAAGTTGCTCTATACTCTGATGATGCTTGTCATCATCAGAATGGGCTGCGAATTACCAGTACCAGGTGTTAACCGCGAATATTTCGCTACCTGGTATAAGGCACAGCTGGGTGAGTCTGGTTTATTAAATGCATTTACAGGTGGTTCATTTATGAACATGTCGGTATTTGCATTAAATATCACACCATATATTACATCTTCAATCATCATGCAGCTTCTCACAATTGCAATTCCTAAATTAGAGGAAATGCAGAAGGACGGAGAAGAAGGCAGAAAGAAGATAGCTTCAATTACAAGATATGTAACAGTTGGTCTTGCTCTTATCGAATCGACAGCTATGGCTATTGGATTCGGTAGAAGCAATATCCTTGAAGCATACGACGCATTACATGTAATTACAGTTATTGCGTGTCTCACAGCTGGTTCAGCTATTCTTATGTGGTTCGGTGAAAGAATTACAGAGAATGGTGTTGGTAATGGTATATCGATTGTATTGACAATCAATATTATCTCTAGAATCCCAGCAGATATGGAAAGTCTTTTCCAGCAGTTTGTTAAGGATAAATCCATTGGTGTAGGTGTTGTTTCTGCAGCAGTTATTATTGCAATTATTCTGTTCATGGTTATTCTTGTTATCGTGCTTAATGATGGTATCAGAAAGATTCCAGTACAGTATGCTAAGAAGATGCAGGGACGTAAGATGGTTGGTGGACAGTCTACTTATATTCCACTTAGAATTAACACAGCAGGTGTTATGCCAATTATCTTTGCTTCATCAATTATGGAATTCCCTAGAGTATTAATTTCACTCTTTGGCGTTCAGCTCAATGAGTTTTGGTCTGAGTTTATGAAATACATAAGCCAGTCTTACTGGTGTGATTTGAATAATCTTAAGTATTCGATCGGTTTAGTAGCATATATTGCTATGATCTTGTTCTTCGCATACTTCTATACTTCAATCACATTCAACCCATTGGAGATTGCAGATAATATGAAGAAGAGCGGTGGTTTTGTTCCAGGTATCAGACCAGGTAAGCCAACTAGCGACTACCTTACAAAGATTCTTAACTATATCATCTTTATTGGTGCTATTGGTTTAACAATCGTAGGTGTTCTTCCATATGTATTCAATGGTTTATTCGGTGCAAGCGTATCCTTTGGTGGTACAAGCTTGATCATTATCGTAAGTGTAATCCTTGAGACAATCAAGCAGGTTGAATCACAGATGCTTGTACGTAACTACAAAGGATTCTTGAATGATTAATAAAATTTCGTTGTTTTCGGGACAGTGCTTGATGGTACTGTCCCAAAACGGCGTAATATGATATCAAACAAATATTTCTATTAAGAATGGAGATTTTAATTATGAAAATTATCATGTTAGGTGCTCCTGGTGCTGGTAAAGGTACACAGGCAAAAATGATTGCAGATAAATATTCTATTCCACATATCTCAACTGGAGATATCTTCAGAGCAAATATTAAAAATGGTACAGAGCTTGGAATGGAAGCTAAGAAATATATGGACCAGGGACAGCTTGTTCCAGACGAACTTACAGTAAGAATCCTTCTTGACAGAGTAGCTCAGGCAGACTGCAAGAATGGCTATGTTCTTGACGGATTCCCAAGAACAATTCCACAGGCTGAGGTTCTTGATGCAGAACTTACAAAGCTTGGTGATCAGATTGATTATGCTATTGATGTTGATGTTCCAGATGAGAACATTGTAAAGAGAATGTCTGGTAGAAGAGCATGTGTTGCATGTGGCGCTACATATCATATTGTACATATTCCACCAAAGACAGAAGGTATCTGTGATAAGTGTGGAAGCGAACTTATCCTTCGTGATGATGATGCACCAGAAACAGTTCTTAAGAGACTTGGTGTATATCATGAACAGACACAGCCACTCATCGACTTCTATACCAAGAAGAATATTCTTAAGACAGTTGATGGTACAGTAGATTCAGCTGATGTATTCGCAGCTATCGTTGGAATACTTGGTTAATAGAGGATTACAACTATGGCGATATCGATAAAGTCACCTAGAGAAATCGATTTAATGCGTGAATCCTGCAAAATACTTGCAAAGGTTCATGATGAATTAGGAAAAGCAATTAAACCGGGTATGTCAACATGGGAAGTGGACAAACTTGGAGAAAAGCTTATCAGGGATGCAGGATGTATTCCTAACTTCCTTAATTATAATGGTTTCCCAGCTTCAATTTGTGTTTCAGTCAATGAAGAAGTAGTACATGGAATTCCTTCTAAGACAAGAATCTTAAAGGAAGGCGATATAGTAAGTCTTGATGCTGGACTCATTTACAAAGGTTATCATTCTGATGCGGCCAGAACATATGCTGTAGGAAAAGTAAGCAAAGAGTGTGAGGATCTTATGAGAATCACAAAGGAAAGCTTCTTTGAAGGTATTAAATATGCCAAGGCTGGTAATCATTTGTATGATATAAGTAATGCAATTGATGCATATATATCACAGTTCGGATACGGAATCGTAAGAGAACTTGTAGGACACGGAATTGGAACTCATCTTCACGAGGATCCACAGATTCCAAACTTCGCACAGCCTAGAAAAGGTCCAAAGCTTGTAGCTGGTATGACATTGGCAATTGAGCCTATGATCAATATGGGCAGAGCTGATGTAGAATGGCTGGATGATGACTGGACAGTAGTTGCAGAAGACGGACTTCCATCAGCACATTATGAGAATACAGTTCTTATAACAGATGGTGAGCCGGAAATACTTACATTATTATAGAAGAAACGTGATTTTATATTAGGAGGATTTAGGATGTCAAAATCTGATGTAATTGAAATTGAAGGAACAGTAGTTGAAAAACTTCCAAACACAATGTTCCAGGTTGAGCTTGAAAATGGACATAAAGTTCTTGCACATATCAGCGGAAAGCTTCGTCAGAACTTTATTCGTATTTTACCAGGTGACAAGGTAACACTTGAGATGTCTCCATACGATTTAAGCAAGGGCAGAATTATCTGGAGAGATAAATAAAATTTGGGTGTTGAAGTTTAACACATAACGTGTTAAAATATAAAACGGTCTTTTTGTAAGAGAGGCAAGAAAGGAGGGTTTAACATGAAGGTTAGATCATCAGTAAAGCCGATTTGTGAAAAGTGCAAAGTTATTAAGAGAAAGGGATCAATCAGAATTATCTGTGAGAATCCAAAGCACAAGCAGAGACAGGGTTAATTTATCCTGTCACATTATGTTCGTTATAAAAGAAAGATAATAGATCGTAGAGCCTACGAGATATTGCTTTTTGATACCGAGAATAATGTTACACAGTATCGGAAAAGTCGGTATATACCGGCCGGGCGAGTAGACCACGCCCCAATCAATTAGTTTTATTAAAAGAAAAATGGAGGAACAAAAATGGCTCGTATTGCAGGTGTCGACTTACCAAGAGATAAGCGTGTTGAGATTGGCTTAACATATATCTATGGTATCGGTCGCGTAAGCGCAACAAACATTCTTGAGAAGGCAAAGGTTAATCCTGACACTCGTGTAAGAGACTTAACAGATGATGAAGTTAAGGTTCTTGGCGAGATTATCGACGCAGAATACACTGTAGAAGGTGATCTTCGTAGACAGACAGCTCTTGATATCAAGAGATTACAGGAAATCGGATGCTACAGAGGTATTCGTCATAGAAAATCTCTTCCAGTTCGTGGACAGAAGACTAAGACAAATGCTAGAACTCGTAAGGGTCCAAAGAGAACAGTTGCTAACAAGAAGAAGTAATTAGTATTTATTAGAAGAAAGTAGGTTAGTTTTATCATGGCTAAACAGGTTGCAAAGAAAACAACAAAGAAGCGTATTAGAAAAAACGTTGAACATGGACAGGCACATATCCAGGCATCTTTCAACAACACAATCGTTACATTAACAGATGCTGCTGGTAATGCTTTAAGCTGGGCAAGTGCTGGTGGTCTTGGATTTAGAGGTTCAAAGAAATCTACTCCTTACGCAGCTCAGATGGCTGCAGAAACTGCTACAAAGGCTGCATTAGTACACGGCCTTAAGACTGTAGACGTTTTTGTTAAGGGACCAGGTTCAGGACGTGAAGCAGCTATTAGAGCACTCCAGGCTACAGGTCTTAACGTAGTAAGCATCAAGGATGTTACTCCAGTACCACACAATGGATGTCGCCCACCAAAGCGTCGTCGTGTGTAATTATTTTTCATAGTTTATATTATTTATTAGTTGGAAGAAGGCCGCTTGGCTGTAAACAATATTAGGAGGAAATTAAAATGGCAGTAAATCGTACACCAGTCCTTAAAAGATGTAGATCACTTGATCTTGATCCAACATTTTTAGGATACGATAAGAAATCAAACAGAACAAAATTACACGGCACAAAGAAGAAGAGTGAATATGCTCTCCAGTTATGTGAGAAGCAGAAAGCTAAATTCATCTATGGCGTATTAGAAAAGCCTTTCAGAAATTACTATGCTAAGGCTGACCAGATGAAGGGTATGACTGGTGAAAACCTTATGATCATACTCGAAAGAAGACTTGTCAATGTACTTTACCGTATGGGATTTGCTAGAACACGTCGTGAAGCTAGACAGGTAGTAGCACATAAGCACGTTTTAGTTAATGGAAAGTGCGTAAACATTCCTTCATACTTAATCAAGGCTGGTGATGTTATCGAAATTAGAGAGAAGTCTAAGT
>JAZQOC010000034.1:0-3065 GCA_045627645.1 Lachnospiraceae bacterium | reverse complement strand
GACTCTCTGTATATTAAAGTTTTACCACTGACCATTATCCCTCGACTATAATCCAAATCTTCGTACATCTCAGACAAATCGATATCGCAATTATACGTGACTGGCTTGCATAACAAATGCCCTTCCTCTTTTGATGCAAGAAAAAAATCAGCACTATCATAGTCAAGAACCATTTTTAACTGATCTAACAATTCATGTCTCATTTCATCGAAATTTTCTGTGGTATGTATTTTATAAATAATGTTATTGAGGATTATCCAATCATTTGTTTCCAACTTTCGCATCATTCTACCTCCATTTATACACAAAAAAGCGAAGAGTTATTCTTACTCCAATTTATCCAATATTTCCATCCAAATATCCACTGAAGCATCAGAAGGCATTCTTAAATCACCTCTTGGTGATAATGCTACACTACCTACTTTGGGTCCGTCTGGAATACATGAACGTTTAAATTGCTGTGAAAAAAATCTTTTATAAAAAATCTTCAACCACTTTAAAATTGTTGCTGCATCATATGTTCCTTCAAATGTTCTTTTTGCAATTCTAAATACTTTGTCAGGTGCAAATCCACATCTAAGCATATAGTACAAAAAGAAATCATGTAACATATAGTCACCAACTATCTCTTCTGTCTTTTGTGATATAACTCCATCAACAGGTGGAATAAGTTCAGGGCTTACTGGTGTAGCTAAAATATCATCCAATACCTGCTTTAATTCATCATCATTACATGTTGCCGAACTATACTCAACCAAATATCTAACAAGCGTTTTAGGAACACCAATATTGACACCATACATAGACATATGATCACCATTGTATGTTGCCCAACCTAAAGCCAGCTCAGACATATCGCCTGTTCCAATAACCATTCCATTGACCTTATTAGCAACATCCATTAGTATCTGTGTTCTCTCACGCGCCTGACAGTTTTCATACGTAATATCATGTATAGCTGAATCCTGACCTATATCTCTAAAATGTATCTCTACTGCTTCTTTAATGTCTACCTCAGTAAAATGTGTTCCTAATTTTCCCATCAACTTGCATGAGTTATCATATGTTCTGCTTGTAGTTCCAAAACATGGCATTGTTATAGTTTCTATGTTTTCATGCGGAATATTTAACATATCAAAAGCTCTAACTATAACTAATAACGCTAATGTAGAATCCAAACCACCTGATATACCAATAACAGCATGCTTACATCCAGTATGCACTAATCTCTTCTTAAGTCCCATGCTCTGAATATTTAAAATCTCCTCGCATCTTTTATCTCGCATGAGCTTATCACTTGGTACAAATGGTAATGAAGAATAATCTCTTGTTAGTTCAGTATCGCTTTGTTCCATCTTAAATGGAATAACCAAATACTCTTTTGCATATGTATTAGATGCAAATGTATTCATCTTCCTTCTTTCATTTTTTAGTCTTAATACATCTATCTCACTTACAATTAGATCATTTTTAAATCTATCGGATTCTTTTAGTATTGTTCCATTCTCAGCAATAATATTGTGTGCTCCAAAAACAATATCCTGTGTAGATTCACCTTCTCCAGCTGAAGTATAAATGTAGCCTACTAACAATTTTGCACTTGTCATTGATACAAGACTTCTTCTGTAATTATCTTTTCCGACTGTCTCATCTGATGCAGAAAGATTAACAATTATTGTTGCTCCTGCCATCGCATGCTTGATGCTTGGTGACTCTGGCACCCAAACATCTTCACACAATTCACACCCAATAACCATATCCTTCATTGATGTATTTTGGAACAACACCTTAGAACCAAATGGAATTCTCTTACCATTGTAATCAATATAGATTACCTCTTCTGGACCTGCTGAAAAATATCTTCCTTCATAAAATTCGGCATAATTAGGAATAAATGTTTTTGTAACAAATGCTATCACTTCTCCCTTATATGTAACTGCTGCAACATTATAAATTGTTCCCAAATAGTCATATGGTAATCCAATAAATATGATTGCTTCTATAGAACTTGTTTCTTGTAAAAAGACATTTAACTGTTCCTTACATGAATTCAATAATGTATCTTGTAAGAATAGATCGTTACAGGTATATGAACTTAATACTAATTCAGGTAAGACAATTACTTTTGCTCCTAGCTTTGCTGCTTCTTTAACGACTTGCACTGATTGAATTCTATTGTACTCTGGATTAGCTACTTTTATTTTAGGTGTTACTGATGCAACTTTTACAAATCCATCTTTCATAAATATGACTCCATTCTCTGAAAACAAGTTCCAATAAATACAAAAAGGTACTAGGAATCTCCTAGCACCTTTGCTCAACTTTATTATGTTTTGCGATTATAGCATATAGCATATTACAAGTCAAATTCTCTATATGACTTTCATCTATAGTAAGAACGATGATTGCACTGAAATATGCTACCAATGTCTTTGCCATAGTTTAGTCCTCTTTCATAATGTTTTTACAATTTTTATTATTCATATATTGCATATACTGATGTTTTACCAAATTTCACAAGATATACAGTTCTGTTTGTTTTATACTCATCGTACATCTCTTCAGTTATTTCCACATCTGCATACATATTTGTTTCTTCTTGTTTAACCGTGAGATGATAAGTTGTATAGTGTCTATAGTAACCACCAGGACTACGCAGATGACTTTGTTTATTTCTATCTATCGCTATCACCTTAGTAATCATCGTTTTCTGTTCTAGACTCTTTTTGCTAATGAATGAAAACGCTTTAAAAACTCCAAATATAGCTAACGAAAACAAAATAATTGATGGCCATTCAATTTCACGAATTCCCAAAAACACTACAGAAACTATAGCCATGAAAATTCCTAATACATCCAATCTACCACCCATTCCGCCTTGTCTTACCGTAACTCGCGCAATCATCAATCGTTCATTATCGTCTTTAGGTTCAGCATATTGCAGTTTCCAACTTCTATCCTTTTTATAGCCTTCTTGATCTATACCACTTACGCTACTCTTTGTGTAGTTTGCTTCCAAACGATCCATATCTGAAAAACTCATTTACTACTCTGCCTGATTTTTG
>JAZQOC010000033.1:0-7123 GCA_045627645.1 Lachnospiraceae bacterium | reverse complement strand
TTATAATATATTGATAGAAATCTTCTGGATAAATATCTCTATACTTGGCATAATCCTTGGATGTTTTTCCCCAGTTAAAACTTTTTTCTGCATCTATGTCATTAATAACAATATCCTTATCACTCATGTTAGTTACCTCGTTAAATCAAAACAAATACATGATACCTAATGTATTTGGTTTAATACCAAACCTTTGACATTACTACATAATTCTTCTTTATAATAGCACAGCTAACTTGCTTTTCAACGTGGATATGTTTAATGGACGTTTTACAGACTCAAATGTACAGATTAGTTTATCTCCTATAAAAATATTATTTTGCTCATATGTTGAAATTTTTAACATCATATTATTGACATAATCCAAATCTCCCATCATCCCAAAATGTTCAAGGTACATCTCCCGTCGTCTCTTTACATCAAGAATTGTGAAATCAGGGTACACGAGCCTATCTCCCAGCTTCAATGGACATTCGTACTTATATGGTATATTTAGTGTTTTTAACATATTCGCTATTATTATCTCTGACTTTGATCTAACTCTTTCACCATTATCCGTATAATATTCTGTTGTATCGTTTTCCGTAAACTCTTTAGGCTGATATGGCATTGCCAACCATTTCTTAATATAATCTTCATCTGACATTTCGAATGGCTGAATCAGCTTTTTTCTCCCCTCATTAATACCCGAATAACAGTTCTTTGCTCTAGCTGAATAATTCTTTGCTAATAATCTTTCTATATCTTTTATTTCACTTTCCGCATGCTTAAGATAATTTAAATCATAATCTCGCTGCGCTATATTTTGTGCCTCTTTTATATTGCTAACATTAATATATCTTTGCTTGCCTGAATTTTCATCAGCAATACAATAGTAGGTTTTGTTCTTGACTCTTTTTATTTTCAAATTCCCTTTTTGATATGTATCTAGACGTCTTTCTATATTATTAACATTGGAATTAAGTACTGATATTCTATGTGCTAGTAATTCATCAATTCTATTTGTTCTATCACTAATTTGCCTCACCTCCCAATAAAATATGCATTCGCGTTTGTTAGTGCCTATTTACGCTTTTTCTCCTGGTGGCACTAATTTCTCACTGAAATGCTCAAGTTTGTTAGTGCCTATTTATACTTTTTCGCCTTGCGGCACTAATTTCTCACTGAAATGCTCAAGTTTGTTTGTGCCTATTTACGCTTTCTCGCCTAGCGGCACTAATTTCTCACTGAAATGCTCAAGTTTGTTTGTGCCTATTTACGCTTTCTCGTCTTGAAGCACTAATTTCTCACTGAAATGCTCAAGTTTGTTTGTGCCTATTTATACTTTTTCTCCTGCAGGCACTAAATATTAAATCTGTTGAATAAATGTGAGCTGAACTGCTCTAAAATATGAAATAGATATGGTGCCCTGGTATGCCAGGGCACCAATAAAATTTGTTTTAAGCAAACCATAAAGTTATAAATACACCAATTATTTATTGGATTAAATATGGTTTACATAAGAATACAAAAAATATCACCACTACTATCTAACGCCCATCATTTTGGGCATTTACGATTATTGTAGGTTTATATAACTATGCATTAACGATCTGGCCGAAGTCTGGCTTAAGAGCTGCACCACCGATAAGACCACCATCGATGTCATCCTTTGAAAGGAGTTCAGCTGCGTTACCAGCATTCATAGATCCGCCGTACTGGATACGTACAGCTTCTGCTGTTGGAGCATCGTAAAGATCAGCGATTGTCTCACGGATCATCTTACATACTTCCTGAGCCTGATCAGCTGTAGCTGTTTCACCTGTACCGATAGCCCAGATTGGCTCGTATGCGATAACAAGTTCCTTAACCTGATCAGCTGTTACACCGTAAAGATCCCATGTGATCTGTCTCTTTACCCAGTCAACATATGTGCCAGCCTTACGAACTGCAAGTGACTCTCCACAGCAAAGGATTGGCTTAAGACCAGCTGCGAAAGCCTTCTTAACCTTTGCATTGATCATGATATCATCTTCGCCAAAGATATCTCTTCTCTCTGAGTGACCCATGATAACGTACTCAACACCAGCTTCCTTAAGCATTGGAGCTGAAATTTCACCTGTGTAAGCACCCTTATCTTCAATGTAGAAGTTCTCAGCACCAACCTTAACGTTTGTACCCTTAACTGCTTCTACAACTGTTGTAATATCGATAGCTGGTACGCAGTAAACTACGTCTACAGCATCATTGTTAACTAAATCCTTAAGTGTTGCACAAAGGTCTTTTGCCTGGCTTGGAGTCATGTTCATCTTCCAGTTACCAGCAATAATTCTTCTTCTTGCCATTGTATTAATTCCTTTCAATATTAAATTTGGTATATCATTTTTCAGGGCTGTCCGCAGGCTCGTTACTTAGCGAGGTTCTTTCGAGCTTAGTAACGTAAGCACGAGGACACAGAGCGAAAGCGTCCCTGGAAAATAGATATACTAAATTTATAAATTTTAAATAATATAATAATCCCCGGACTATTTGTTATCTGCAGCGTAAACGCCTGGAAGTTCCTTACCTTCAAGGAATTCAAGTGAAGCACCACCACCTGTTGAGATGTGGCTCATCTTATCTGCGAAACCAAGCTGGTTACAAGCTGCTGCTGAATCACCACCACCGATGATTGTTGTAGCTTCTGTCTCTGCAAGAGCTTTAGCAACTGCGATTGTACCCTTTGCAAGTGTTGGGTTCTCGAATACACCCATAGGTCCGTTCCAAACTACTGTCTTAGCTTCCTTAGCTGCTGTAGCGAAAAGTTCCTGTGTCTTAGGTCCGATATCAAGACCTTCCTTAACAGCTGGGATTGCTGTTGAAGCAACATACTCAACTGCGATTTCAGCGTCGATTGGGTTAGGGAAACCATCAGCAACTGCTGTATCAACTGGAAGAAGGAGCTTCTTACCAAGCTTCTCAGCCTTAGCCATCATTTCCTTACAGTAATCGATCTTCTCATCGTCGCAAAGTGACTTACCAATTTCATAACCCTGAGCCTTTAAGAATGTGAATGCCATACCACCACCGATGATAAGTGTATCACACTTCTCAAGAAGGTTATCGATAACGTTAAGCTTATCAGCAACCTTAGCACCACCGAGGATTGCTACGAAAGGTCTAACTGGATTCTCAACTGCATTACCAAGGAAGTCGATTTCCTTCTGCATTAAGTATCCAACTGCGTTTGTACCACCCTTCTCTGTGATGTACTTTGTTACAACTGCAACAGAAGCATGTGCTCTGTGAGCTGAACCAAATGCGTCACATACGAAGTCATCAGCAAGTTCAGAAAGTTCCTTAGCAAATGCTTCGCCAGCTTCCTTAACCTTTGTCTCTTCCTTCATACGGAAACGTGTATTCTGAAGAAGAACAACATCACCGTCGTTCATTGCAGCAACTGCTGCTGTAGCAGCTTCGCCTGTTACGTTGTTATCGTTAACGAATACAACCTTCTTACCAAGCTTTTCTTCAAGAGCCTTAGCAACTGGAGCAAGTGACTCCTTCTCGTTAGATCCTTCTTTAACCTTACCAAGGTGTGAGCAAAGCATAACCTTAGCACCATCATTGATAAGCTTGTTGATTGTTGGAAGAGCTGCCTTAATTCTTGTATCATCTGTGATAACGCCATCCTTTAATGGTACGTTGAAGTCACATCTTACAAGTACTCTTCTGCCTGCTGCGTTGAAATCATCAACGCTCTTCTTGTTTAATGACATAATAATGTCCTCCTATAAAATATATTTTCTCTGTAGTCTGCGCATTACTACAGAAAATGCGACATGCCAAACTGCATATCGCATTTATTATAATCAAAATCCGTTATGATTTCCATTATTTTCTTTGTATTTATTAAAAAACAGGGTGAATTTTCATCACCCTGTAAGTAAGTTAATTTAATTAAATTAAACTATTCTCTAACACAAAATCCTTAAGTGTAAGAAGCGACATATCTGCATCAGGTTCTGCCACAAGTCTTCTTGACTGATTAAGAATAGCCTCTTCAATCTTGTTACGTACAAGACGGCCATTTCCAGCCTCCATCGGATTAGTAGCCTGAACCACATCAAAGAATGTCTTCATTGGAGCAAATACTTCTTCATCAATAGTATATCCCTTTGATTTTGAAGTAAGCTTAGCTATCTCGCAAAGTTCATCACCTGTGTAATCAGGGAACTCAATGATATTAGGGAAACGGCTCTTAAGACCTGAGTTAGACTCTAAAAAGCCTTCCATTTCATTGGAATAACCTGCCAAAATTACAATCAGGTCATCTCTGTTATCTTCAATTCCTTTTACAAGAGTATCAATAGCTTCCAAACCAAAGCTGTCATCTTCACCTCGATATAAACTGTAGGCTTCATCAATAAAGAGTACACCACCTATAGCTGACTTAATAACTGTATTAGTCAGTGGAGCTGTATGGCCTGCATAACGTCCAACCAAATCACCTCTTGATACTTCAACAAGCTGACCACCACTAAGTACACCAATTGCCTTCAGATACTTGCTGACAATTCTCGCGATAGTAGTCTTACCTGTACCAGGATTACCAGTGAAGATCATATGTTTATTGACTTCACCGGCTTTGAGGCCTTCTTCACGACGACGCTTCTGTATCTCATAGTATTCTTCAAGCGACAGGATGTACTCCTTAACTGCCTTAAGACCAACAATGTTGTTCATCTCTTCCTTAATGAGATCCAGTTCACCCTTATAGCTGTTTGGAAGAAGCGCTGCCATCTGCACAACCTCTTCACCAATCTTCATAACAGGTGCGCCATCTTCACATGTAAGTATAAGTTCTGCTCCAGATGGGTCGTCTCTTTCAAGTTTCATCTGTGCAAGAGCTTTAATTGTATCTGCATATGTATCCAAAACTCCCTTAAGAGCTCTGTTTTTGCTTGTCTGAGCTATGGCATATTCTTTAAATGCGTCCTCAATTATTACTTCATAAGACAACTGCTTTTTGCATTTTTCAACCAACTGCTCTTCCTGCTTGGTTGCAATCTTTCTAATTGCCTCTTCATCAAGTGCGTTAGTTGCACAAACGTCACCGAGCGCATTTACAAATGGTGCCCCCATAACGCCTGCAAGTTTATCAAGAGCCTTGGTACTTACAAATACAAAGTATTTCCCTGATGCTTCAAATGAGCCAACCGTTTTATCTGACAGCGCATTGTTTACACTGACAAGCTGCCCCTTCTGCATAATATATCTTTCAGCCAGCTGACACTCACCAGTTGTTACAAGATCACTGATTCTTGTAAGCATCGATACATGACAAACTTCAAAATTTTCAAATGCAATAACCGAGCATTTGCTCTGAAGAGCTGAATATAAATCCTGTAAAAATAACTTTTCTTCTGTAGTAGTTGGATAAAGAGACAGGTCCATTGTATATACTTCTGTACCACTTATAACCCCTCTTCTTCCCAACTCACCAACAAGAGTATTAAGTGTCAGATGTTTTCCACTACATGCAGGTCCAGTAATAAAGATACTGTTCATGGCATCGTTAGAATCACGTTCTGTAACAAATGGTCTCTTAAATGCGATAACCAATTTCTTAACAAAATCATCCTGACCAAAGACTGTCTCTTTTACTGCATCTCCAACACCTGCAAACTTATCTAAAATAGCCGCATTATCAAGTGTAGAGTTGCCAGCATACATCTCTTCCATCAGATTAAGATTAGAACCATTACCAATAGCCATGGTTGATGTGCCTAAGCCTGCACCAGCTTTTACTGTATAACCCGAATTGCCCATATCCAGACCTTCTTTAAGAAGTGCATCAAGCTGCTCATTGTCCTTAGCCTGCTTCAGGCTCTCATCAAGCATTGCCTTCATGGTCTCTTCGCTAGTCTCACCAAAATCACCCTTAATATTCTCACTGAGCTTACTGATAGTATTGCTGAGTTCTTCCATCGAAAGGAACGACTTAGACTTCGGTTTCTCTTCACCCTCTGTCGCACCAGAAGCTATTGCTTCAAGATTCTCCATAAGAGTTCCGCCACACTTCTTCTGTCTCTTCTTTGCAGCATCTATCTGTTCAACTGTATAATTAGATCTTTTACCACTGCTAAACATATTATTCATAGCATTTTCAATATCGTAAGCCATCTTAACCCTCCGTGGAATATGCCTTTAATTCACTGTTTCTGATTATATCATTTATGTGCATGTTTGCATATATATACCGATGATATATATGTAAACACACAAAAAGGACCTGGCTCATTAGCCAGGTCCTCTAAAGGTATAACCCTTATTAATCTTAGTTAACGAATTAAGCTAACTCTGAGAAGTACTTAATTGTACGAACCATCTGAGATGTGTAGCTGTTCTCGTTATCATACCAAGAAACTACCTGTACAAGGTTGTCTTCGCCAACCATTGTCTGTGTAGCATCGAAGATTGAACCATATGTTGATCCAACGATATCGCTTGATACGATTTCATCTTCGTTGTAACCGAATGACTCTGTAGCTGCTGCCTTCATAGCTGCATTGATTTCATCCTTTGTTACGCTCTTCTCAACTGTAGCAACAAGAATTGTTGTAGAACCTGTTGGTGTAGGAACACGCTGAGCAGATCCAATGAGCTTTCCGTTAAGTTCTGGAATAACAAGACCGATAGCCTTAGCTGCACCTGTTGAGTTAGGAACGATGTTAACAGCACCAGCACGTGATCTTCTAAGGTCGCCCTTTCTCTGTGGTCCATCAAGGATCATCTGATCACCTGTGTAAGCATGAATTGTGCTCATGATACCAGACTTGATTCCAGCGAGATCGTTAAGAGCCTTAGCCATTGGTGCTAAGCAGTTTGTTGTACAAGAAGCTGCTGAGATAATTGTATCTTCTGGCTTAAGTGTTGTGTGGTTAACATTGTATACGATAGTAGGAAGATCGTTTCCTGCTGGAGCAGAAATAACAACCTTACGAGCACCAGCATTGATGTGAGCCTGAGCCTTCTCTTTGCTTGTGTAGAAACCTGAGCACTCAAGAACTACGTCAACCTTTAATTCACCCCATGGGCAATTGTTTGCATCTGGCTCTTTGTAAATCTTAAGAGTCTTACCATCAACAGTGATTGTATCCTC
>JAZQOC010000032.1:0-10716 GCA_045627645.1 Lachnospiraceae bacterium | reverse complement strand
TAAGGCTGATCAGCCATCACTTGATTTTGGTAAGCATGTAATTCCATATATACATGAAAAGAAAGCTCCAATTTATGCTTATGAGTACAATGGATACTGGAAGGATGTTGGAACACTTCATTCATATTGGGAAGCAAACATGGAACTTATTGATATTGTTCCAGAGTTTAATCTTTATGAAGAGTATTGGAAGATTTATACAAAATCAGATACACTTCCACCACAGTACTTCTCAAGAGAAAGTGAAGTTGAAAAGAGTATCATAGGTGAAGGTTCTGATATCTATGGTAAGGTATATAATTCCGTAATTGGATGTGGCGTTACTATTGGAAAGAATACAATAGTTCGCGACTCAATTATCATGAATAATACAGAGATTGGTGATAACTGTGAGATTAACATGAGTATCGTTGCTGAGAACGTTCAGATATCAAATGACTGTCGTCTTGGTATTGGCGATGAAGTGGACAATGAGACAGATCCACACATCTATAATCACGGTCTTGTATGTATAGGTGAGAAGAGTGTTATTCCAGCAGGAATTACAGTAGGAAAGAACTCTTGCATATTCGGTGTTACAACAGCAGAAGATTATACTGACAATGCACTGGCAAGTGGAAAAACATTGAATAAGGCAGGTGAAGGTGTATGAGAGCTATAGGAATTATACTTGCAGGTGGTAAGAATCACCGCATGAAGGAATTATCACAGAAGAGAGCTATAGGTGCTATGCCAATCGCTGGTAGTTACAGAGCTATCGATTTTGCACTCAGTAATATGTCAAACTCTCATATTCAGAAGGTTGCTGTATTTACACAGTACAATGCAAGAAGCTTAAATGAGCACCTTAGTTCATCAAAGTGGTGGGACTTTGGACGTAAACAGGGTGGATTATTCGTATTCACACCAGCTGTAACCGCAGAGAACAGCTTCTGGTACAGAGGAACAGCAGATGCTATTTATCAGAATTTGTCATTCCTTAAAGCAAGCCATGAGCCATATGTTGTAATTGCCTCAGCAGACTGCGTATACAAGCTTGATTTTAATAAGGTTTTAGAGTACCACATTGAGAAGAAGTCAGATATCACAGTAGTATGTAAGGATCTTCCTGAAGGTACTAATGTTGACAGATATGGCACAATCAAGATGAATGAAGAGTGCAGAATTGAAGAGTTTGAAGAGAAGGCAGTTGTTGCTAAGTCAAACACAATTTCCTGTGGTATCTACATCATCAGACGTCGTCTTCTTATTGAGATGATTGAGAAGTGTGCTGAAGAAGACAGATATGATTTTGTAAGAGATATTCTTATTCGTTATAAGGGTCAGAAGAGAATATTCGGATACAAGATTACAGATTACTGGAGAAATATCGCTTCAGTAGACGATTACTTTGAGACAAACATGGATTTCCTTAAGCCAGAAGTTAGAAATTACTTCTTTAAGACATATCCAGATATTTATTCAAAGGTAGATGATCTTCCACCAGCAAAATACAACGTTGGTGCAAAGATTGAAAACAGCCTTGTTGCCAGTGGTACTATTGTCAACGGAACAGTTGAGAACTCAGTAGTATTCAGACAGGCATTCATCGGAAATAACTGTACAATTAAAAATTCTATCATTCTTAATGATGTATATATTGGGGATAATTCATACATTGAGAACTGTATAGTTGAAAGTCATGGTACAGTAAGAGCTAATTCATACCATAAGGGAGAGAATGGTATAGAAGTAGTTATCGAGCATACAGATCGTTATGTAATGTAATATTAATAGGCTAAATTAAGATAGTTTACTTGCAAGTCAGTCATAATTTCTGCAATTTGCCACATGTAAGGAGGGGATACTTGGTGAATATTACAGATGTTAGAGTTCGCAAGATCTCAAAAGAGAGCAAGATGAGAGCTATCGTGTCGATCACAATAGACGATGTGTTTGTAGTTCATGATATTAAGGTTATCGAGGGTGAAAAGGGGTTATTCATAGCGATGCCTAGTAAGAAAGCTACAGATGGGGAGTATAGGGATATAGCTCATCCAATTAGTTCTGAAACAAGAGATTTTATTCAGAACATCATACTTGAAGCGTATGATAAAGCTAAAGATGAACCAGACGATATGGTATAGGGTCTATTTTTAGAGAAGATATGGGGTTGAAAAGCCACAGGACAATAAGCCTGTGGCTTTTCTATGTCCAAAATGGTACAATTCACATATGAATATTTTAACTGCTCCGATAGAAGAATTATCGGATTTTGAGGATCTTAGACGGACTTTGGGCAGCAAAAAAGCGGCGTATGTTTCCGGATGTATGGATTCTCAGAAAATTAATATGATTAATGCTTTGAGCGATGGTTTTAAATGTAAAATCATCGCTACTTATAGTGACTTAAGAGTCAGAGAAATCCTTGAAGATATGAAGTTATATGAGGACAATGTATTAGTCTATCCTGCGAAGGATCTCATTTTCTACCAGGCAGATATTCATAATAATAAATTGTCCACTGACAGACTTAAGGTTCTTAAAAATATCGCAGAGGATAAGGAGTGCACGATAATAACAACGTTTGACGCATTCATGAGTCCTGTTGTACCTATAGAACATTTTGCCGGTGGGACTATAAAGATTGATAACAGAAGTCTTCTTGAAGTAAAGGCTATATCAAAGAAACTGGTTGATATTGGATACATAAGAAACTACCAGGTAGAGGAACCGGGACAGTTCTCTGTTCGAGGAGATATTATTGATATTTTTGATACAACAGAGAGCAATCCATACAGAATAGAACTGTGGGGAGATGATGTTGAATCTATACGTAGTTTTGATATAGACAGTCAAAGATCTATCGAGATGCTTGATGAGATAACTATCTATCCGGCAGGGGAAATGATACTGACCGATAAAATTCTAAACGAAGGTCTTGAGAAAATAGAAGAAGACGGAACTAAACTCTATAAAAAGTTCAGGGAAGAATTCAAGACAGAAGAGGCTCGCCGTATAGAGGTACAGGTGAAGACTCTAAAGGAGGATATACTTGAGCTGGGAAGAATAGTTAATCTTGATAGTTACATGAGGTATTTCTATGATGACCTTGCATATTTTGTAGACATCTTTGATAAGAAAAATACCTTGTTTGTAATAGATGAACCTATTCATATTCAGGAGCATGCATCTGCAGTCTGGATGGAGTTTGTGGACAGTATGCAAAACAGAGCTGGAAAGGGTTACGTACTGCCGGGGCAGATGGACCTTCTGTATTCCTATGATGAGGTAAGGGCTCATTTATCAGATATAGCGCTTTTACAAATATCTGCACTTGAGAGTAGGAATCTGGTGATTGAAAGCAAGAGTAGGGCCAATATAACGGCCAAGTCACTGGCACCATACAAAAATCAGTTTGAATATCTGATAAAAGATCTTGAGATATATAAGAAACGAGGATACAAAATATTAATTTTGTCACCTTCACGTACCAGAGCTAAACGCCTTGTGGAGGATATAAGAGACAGAGAATTAATGGCTGTATATACAGAGGATTTTAGCAAGGTTCTTGTGCCTGGTGAAATCAATGTTATGTATGGAAATGTTCTTCGCGGCTTTGAGTATCCACTGCTTAAATTTGTTGTAATCGGTGAGAGTGACATTTTTGGTAAGGAGAAGAAAAAGCGACCAAAGAAGAAATATGAAGGAACCAAGATTAATGATTTTAATGACCTTAAAGTTGGAGATTATGTGGTTCATGAAAGTCACGGTCTGGGAATCTATCGGGGTATAGAAAAAATAGAGACGGAGCATGTGACCAAGGATTATATGAAGATATCCTACAGAGACGGTGGAAATCTTTATGTACTTGCTACGGGATTTAACGTGGTGCAAAAATATGCGTCCTCAGATGCAGCCAAAAAGCCTAAGCTGAATAAATTGGGTGGAAAGGAATGGACCACAACAAAGACCAGAGTAAGAGAAGCTGTAGATATTGTTGCCAAGGATTTGGTGGAGCTTTATGCAGCAAGACAGCAGAAACAGGGGTATGTATATGGTCCTGATACTGTATGGCAGCAGGAATTTGAAGAGACATTTCCGTTTGAAGAAACGCAGGATCAGTTAAATGCGATAGCCGATGCTAAAGCAGATATGGAGTCGACTAAAATAATGGACAGACTTATCTGCGGAGATGTTGGATATGGAAAGACTGAAATAGCTATAAGGGCCGCATTTAAGGCTGTCACAGAGAATAAACAGGTAGCAATTCTTGTGCCAACTACTATCTTGGCTCAGCAGCATTACAATACCTTTACGCAGAGAATGAAGGATTATCCTGTAAAAATACAGATGCTGTCAAGATTCAGATCAACTAAGGAACAGAATGCCACAATTTCAGATATGAAAAAAGGCATGGTAGATATAGTAATAGGTACTCACAGACTTTTATCCAAGGATGTGGAATTTAAGGATCTTGGACTTTTAGTAGTAGATGAGGAACAGCGTTTTGGTGTTACTCATAAGGAAAAGATAAAACAACTAAAAGATAATATAGATGTTTTGACGTTGTCTGCTACGCCTATTCCAAGAACATTGCATATGTCTCTTGTAGGTATAAGAGATATGTCTGTTTTGGAAGAGGCACCGGGAGATCGTGTTCCAATACAGACTTATGTAATGGAATACAATGAAGAACTGGTCAGAGAAGCAATTGTCAGAGAGTTGGGGCGTGGTGGTCAGGTATACTACGTATATAATAAGGTTCATGATATTGCTGACCTGACAGCAAGAATTCAGGCTCTTGTTCCTGAAGCAAATGTGAGCTTTGCCCATGGCAAGATGAAGGAAAATGAACTGGAAAATATCATGTATGATTTTATTGATGGAGAGATTGATGTGCTTGTGGCGACTACAATTGTCGAAACGGGCTTGGATATTTCCAATGTTAATACAATCATTATTCATGATTCCGACAGAATGGGCCTTTCGCAGCTGTATCAGTTGAGAGGTCGAGTAGGAAGATCAAATCGCACGGCATACGCATTTTTAATGTATAAACGTGATAAAATACTTAAAGAACAGGCTGAAAAAAGACTTGAGGCAATCAGAGAATTCACAGATCTTGGAAGCGGATTCAAAATTGCCATGCGTGACCTGGAGATTCGTGGTGCAGGCAATATCTTAGGAAGAACTCAGCACGGACACATGGAAGCTGTAGGTTATGATTTGTACTGCAAAATGCTCAATGACGCAGTTAAAAAGCTTAAGGGGCAGAAGGCTGATGCGGGAGATTTTGATACTCAGGTTGATTTGGACGTGGATGCATACATACCTGTGGACTATATTCTGAATGAAGTTCAAAAACTCGATATCTATAAAAGAATTGCGGCTGTGGAGACTGCCAGCGAAGGAGAAGAACTGCAGGATGAACTCAGAGACAGATTTGGTGTAGTTCCAAAATCGGTGCAAAATCTTGTGAGAATTTCCCTTATGCGTGTTAAAGGCCATGGTTGCTTTGTTACAGAGATCAAGGGCGGAAATGAGAAAATCAAACTGCTCATGTCACCAACAGCATTGGTAAATGTCAGTGCAATTCCTGACTTAATTAGCATGTACAAAGGAGCATTACAGTTTAGTGCTAGCAAGACTCCGGCATTTACACTCAGATATGAGAAATGTGGAGTTATTGAAAAAGACGAGGAGAGACTTTTGGATATAACAGAGGAACTTCTTAAGAATATGGAGGAAGTGTTGTGTATATTATAGTAGGGTTGGGTAATCCGGAAAGAAAATATGACAATACCCGTCACAATGTTGGCTTTATTACCATCGATAAAATAGCCGATAAATATGGTATAGACATTGTGGAACGGAAATTTAAATCCGTGATTGGAAAAGGTGTAATTGAAGGCCAAAAGGTTGTTTTGGTTAAGCCACTTACTTACATGAACCTTAGCGGTGAAGCTGTCAGAGAGGTTGTTGATTATTTTAAAGTTGATTCTGAGACAGAGGTTTGCATTATTTACGATGATACATCCATGGATGTGGGCAAGATTCGTATTCGTAAGAAGGGCAGCGCAGGCGGTCACAATGGCATAAAGAGTATCATTCAGCATCTTGGGGGTGATACCTTTGTCAGAGTCAAAGTGGGTATTGGAGAGAAGCCTCCTAAGTTTGATTTAGCAGACTACGTGCTTGGTCATTTTACAGACGATGAAAGAAAAGTGATTGATGATACAGCGGACAAGGTTTGTGATGCCATGAAACTTCTGGTTTGGGGTGAACCAGATGAGGCGATGAATAAATTTAACGGGTAGAGCAGTGGAGGTTTAGCAAATGACAATATTTGATGCATACAGAGATGTTAATATGGCGTCTATAGTATTAAGGATCGTGTTGGCTATGATTCTTGGTGGAATCATGGGTTATGAGCGAGGAAGAAAGAACAGACCTGCAGGCTTTAGAACATATATGATTGTATGTCTGGGATCGGCTCTTGTCATGATGACAAATCAGTACATTTTTCAGACCTATGACGGTGGTGACATTGTCAGAATGGGAGCACAGGTTATCAGTGGTATAGGTTTCCTGGGCGCTGGAACAATTATGGTTACAGGTAGACAGCAGATCAAAGGTATTACGACAGCAGCAGGCCTTTGGGCAGCAGCGTGCTGTGGTTTGGCAGTTGGTATTGGATTTTATGAAGGAGCTATAGTCGGTGGTGTAACTATTTTTGTGGTTATGGCACTTCTCAATAAGATGGAAATCAGTTTCAGACGCATGAGCCCTGTTATAGATATTTATCTTGAATATAGCGGTAAGAAGAATTTCTCGGGGTTTTTGTCAGCAGTCAGAGAACATGATCTTGAGGTTGTTAATATTCAGATGAATAAGAATAAGGCAGCTAAAGACGGTGAGATGTGTGTAATCCTAAACATCGAAACCAAGACTAAGAGAGAGCACAGCGAAGTGCTTGGAATTATTGGTGCAATTGAAGGTGTAGATTATGTGGAAGAACTTTAAGGAAAGACTGGCCGGATGGATTCCAGAGCATATTTCTACAAAGTTTATAGTACTCATTTACATAGTATTTGATTTCTTTTGTATTGTTAGAAAGAAAAAACGAATAGAGAATTATGAGCATAATCTTAAGGCACTGCTCAGTGAAGAATCTCCTTTGAGTGATGGTTTCATAGAGAATCAGAACAATTGGGGAAATGTTCATTTTGGTAGAACAACCATGGCTTTTGCAGGTTGTGAGATTATGGCAGTTTATAACACATTTCGTGCTTTGGGAATCAAAGAAGGACCAGAATTCTTAAGTGAACTAATAAGTGTGTTTGAAGTAAAAGGTGCTGCTCTACAGGGATGGATGGGGTCATCTCCATTTGCTATAAAGAAGTATCTGGATAAACACGGAATCAAGAGTAGAATTGTGTGGAAGGAAGAAGAACTTTCAGATGTCAATGTAGCCATTGCTACTATATATAATGACAGATACAATCTTTATTCGCAGATACATACTATTGCATTTACCAAAGAAACAGATGGTTATGCGGTGCACAATGCTTCAAGAGCAAAAAAAGGGTGCCAGACGTTACGTGAAGCTGTAAGTTGCGTAAGTGAGGCACCAAAATTAATCTGTGCGATTGAAATAACTGGATATGTTAAGTAAATAATTAATATTAATTTAATTATTTAATCATATTAAAAATGTTATTTGTGTGTAATAATATAAATACTTGAAGAAAATTGGAGGAAAAAGGAAATGGACAACAACTATAGTAGTAACAATAATTACAACTATGCTGATGAAGGCTATGGATTTGACAGTTTTGGACAGAATGCCAACAGCACACAGAATGATAATAACTATTATAATCCAGATTACAAAGAGCCAACAGGATTTGCTGGACTTCAGACACTGGTGATGGAGAAGGTTGTAGCAAAATCATTCTTATTTATGATGGTGGCACTTGTTATCACAGGTTTTGCATCACTCACAACATCGCCTGTAACAGCAATAAGAATGATGACAGGTGGATCGTTCTTCATTCTTTTGATAGCAGAGCTTGCAATTGTTTTCGCAGGAAACTGGGCAATATCTAAAAATAATGCAGTACTTGCTGCAGTTCTTTACACAGTGTATTCCTTTATAACAGGTATGACTCTTTCAATTATTTACCTTGCTTACACAGGTGGAAGTATTGTCAGCGTATTCTTTATTACAGCTGGTATGTTTGCAACAATGGCCGTAATTGGTCTTACAACTCAGAAGGATCTTACAGGACTTGGTTCACTTTGCTTTATGGGATTGATAGGTATCATTCTTGCTGGAATTGTAAATATGTTCCTTGGCAACAGCACATTCGATTTAATCATCTCAGTTATAGGTGTTCTAATCTTTGTAGGTCTTACAGCATATGATACACAGAAGATTAAGAGAATGGCCGCTTACTCAACAGACTTAACTGAGAATTCATTGGCGTTGTTTGGTGCATTCCAGTTATACCTTGATTTCATTAACTTATTCCTTAAGTTACTTAGAATCATGGGCAAGAAAAAATAATAATCAGCTATACGGGCTGCTTCGATTGTATCGAGGCAGCCTTTTTTGAGTTTTGTGATATAATACCTTCTATAAATGATGAAGTGTTTGGAGGATTTATGAAATATCCAAAATTTATAGAACAAGATGACACAATAGGGTTTGTTGCCCCAGCCTTTGGTTGTAGTTGGGAACCATATAAAAGCTGTTTTGAAAATGCGCTAGCTAAGTTTGAGGCTAAAGGCTACAAGACTGAACTTGGTCCAAACTGCTACAAGTCTGACGGAGTTGGTATCAGTACCAATCCGAAAGATTGTGGAAAAGAGCTCACCGAATGTTATTCAAAAGACACTAATCAGGCACTTATAAGTTGTGGTGGCGGAGAACTTATGTGTGAAACCATAAGCTATGTGGATTTTGATGTTATAAAAAATGCGACACCAAAGTGGTACATGGGTTATTCTGATAATACGAATTTCACATTTCTTCTTACTACAATGTGTGACACGGCAAGTATTTACGGACCAAATGCTCCAAAGTTTGGAATGGAGCCATGGCATGAATCTATAGAGGATGCATTAAAACTTTTGGAGGGAAAGAAACTTAGCATGTCTAACTATGATATGTGGGAGTTGGAATCCCTTAAGGATGAAGAACATCCACTTCTTCCATATAATTTAACCGAGAAGACAGATATTACAGCATATACAAATGGTATCAATGCAGACGCAGTTAAATTCTCAGGCCGTCTTATTGGTGGCTGCATGGATTGTCTGGTGAATCTTACGGGAACCAAGTTCGACCAGGTTTCATTATTCCTGGAAAAATATAAAGAAGATGGATTTGTGTGGTTTTTAGAAAGCTGTGACCTTAACACATTTTCCATGAGAAGAGCTATGTGGCAGATGTACGAAGCGGGCTGGTTCAAATACTGTAAGGGCTTTTTAATAGGAAGACCGATGCATTTTGATGAACCAATGTTTGGATTAGACAGATACCTAGCCCTGTTGGACACTATCAATAAAGTAGGAGTTCCAGTTGTTTTTGATCTTGATATAGGTCATCTGGCACCATCTATGCCACTGGTATGTGGAAGTGTGGCAAATATTAGCTACGAGCACGGAAAAATTAATATAGATATGGCACTTATATAGCCCATAAATGCTTGACATTTGGAGCATTTGGGGTATAATTGCTAATCATAACTAAAAGCTATGACGAAGACAGTAGGTTATCTAAGTGAAATTTTGAGCGAGTGTACGACGGTGCGAGGTACGCAAAAGTAACTGATAATTGAATATCACTTCCGAGCTGCAAAGCTGAAATTGTAGTAAGCTGCGCCGTGATACCAACGTTAAAGGTACGCGTATAAAATCAGTTTTTTCAGGTTATCCTGAATGGTGAGGAGTACGTCGCAATAAGGTGGTTTAGTAAGATGTGAGTCTTATCCTTATGCGGATAGGACTCTTTTTTTCTTAATAAAGAGATGACAGAGTCAGATAATCTTATCACCGCCCTTGGCGATAATGCTCTAAAAGGAGGTAATTATGTACAACAAGGTAGACACGAATCTTAATTTCGTGGACAGAGAAAAAGAAACTCTTGCCTTCTGGCAGGAAAATGACATCTTCAGAAAGAGTATGGAACAGAGAAAGCAGGGAGAAACATATACATTCTATGATGGACCTCCAACTGCTAATGGTAAGCCACATATCGGCCATGTTCTTACTCGTGTTATCAAGGATATGATTCCAAGATACCGCACAATGAAGGGATACATGGTTCCAAGAAAGGCTGGATGGGACACACACGGACTTCCAGTTGAAATCGAGGTTGAGAAGTTACTTGGTCTTGATGGTAAGGAACAGATCGAAGAATATGGTCTTGAGCCATTTATCGACAAATGTAAGGAATCTGTATGGAAATACAAGGGTATGTGGGAAGATTTCTCAGGTACAGTTGGTTTCTGGGCAGATATGGATAACCCATATGTAACATATGATGATAATTTCATCGAGTCAGAATGGTGGGCACTTAAAGAAATCTGGGACAAGAATCTTCTTTATAAGGGATTTAAGATTGTTCCATACTGCCCTCGTTGTGGTACTCCTCTTTCAAGCCAGGAAGTTGCTCAGGGTTATAAGGATGTTAAGGAACGTTCAGCAGTAGTTCGTTTCAAGTGTGTA
>JAZQOC010000031.1:0-11661 GCA_045627645.1 Lachnospiraceae bacterium | reverse complement strand
TTCTTTACTGAAAGTATATTTTCTGAAGAAGGAGCTTTAGTAGTAAGCCCAGACTTCTCAAACCAATCATTAACCTTCTTCTTGTTTTCATCACTAAGTAAAACCGTTCTTATACTACGTGGCTTAATATCAGGCGTAATCTCCACACCTGCATATTTAAGTGCTGTAATATACAATGGTTCACGAATACCACATTCCTTTAAAACAGCTGATGACAAAAGCTCGTCTGGTGTAGAATCAGATACTATTCTTCCCTTATCCATCACAACAACTCTGTCAACATCTCTGTGAAGAACATCCTCAAGTCTGTGCTCAACGATAATAATTGTAGCTCCAGTTTGTTTACCAATTTCATCAATTAATTCTATTGCCTGTTTGCCTGTTGCTGGATCAAGATTTGCAAGCGGCTCATCAAAAAGCAGAATATCAACATCATCAACCATAACACCAGCTAACGATACCCTCTGCTTCTGTCCCCCGGAAAGTTCAGAAGGAGCATGCTTCAAAAAGCCTCCAATGCCAACCATGTTGGCAACCTTAGCAACACGCTCATGAAGCATCGGTTCCTCGATACAGTCATTTTCAAGAGCGAAAGCAATATCCTCAGCGACTGTAAGTCCTACAAACTGAGCATCAGAATCCTGTAAAACTGTTCCTACATGCTGTGATACATCAAAAAGACTTAACTCTTTTGTATCTTTTCCATGAAGAAGCAGACTTCCTGTTATCTCCCCCTTATACGAATTAGGTATCAGTCCATTTATACAATGGATAAGTGTAGATTTACCACATCCTGATGGACCTGCAATAAGGATTTTTTCCCCCTTATGTATTTCGAGGTTGATATCATATAAAGTTGGTTTTTGCTGGGCATTATACTGAAAACCCAGATTATCAAATTTTAAAACAACTTCACTCATACAGTTAACCAAAAAAAGCGTCCTGCCCAAATGACAGGACGCTTATATAACACTTAATTTTCTTCTTTAAGACTACCCTTCTTTGGTGTTGCCTTTGCGTATGCAAAGCAAAGAAGTGATCCAACAATTGCTGTTGCAACAATATTGATACCTGCACTAACAAGTCCCTGAATGAATACCTTGTTAGCTGGCTCAGCATACATAACAATATCAAGAACTGGTGCAATTACAACCCATGCAAGAAGATGTGAAACAACCTGCGCGATGTTGAATGTGATAATTTCCTTAACACCAAATTCGCCTTCATCAATCTTGATGAACTTAACAACGAAGCCCATTACACAGCCAAAGAATGCTGATGCAATAACCCAGCTCCACCATACGCCCCAGCCCCAGCTGAAGTCGATAAAGAAATGACCAATGAGACCTGCAAGAAGACCTGCGATTGGTCCAAATACTGCTGCGATAAATGCTAATGCACCATACTGAATAGATATATTTGTATCAGGAATTCCACTTGGGATTGCAACAAATCTGCCTAATACAAAGAAAAGTGCTGCACCTATACCGATAGCAACGATAGTTTTTACTGAAAACTTTTTCATCAAACTAACTCCTTCCCATATTTTATTTTTATCTTCTATATTTTATCAATTAATCACTTGTTCTGTAAATACATCTTTTTACTCTCAGCCATTATTCTTCAAACAAAAGAAGAATTTGAATTCTTAAGATCTTTAGATATTGATTTATTCCAAGGATATTATTTAGGAAGGCCGGTTAATAAACCGGCCCTCTTTTTTATATCTTATTAAGTTAGTTTATACAAAATATGAAATTGTTGTCTTCAACTCTTCTGACAACTGTTTTGTAGTCTCACTATTAGTAGCTATCTGATAAATTGAATCAGTTACACCATTGATTGATGCTGTAACTTCTTCGTTAGATGCTGCATTCTCCTCTGTGATAGCACTTAATTCACCAACAGCATCACTAATAATCTCTTTAACAGAATTAAGTTCTTCTGTAACCTCAGCAATCATCTGAATCTGATCAAGAGATATCTGAATCTCATCGCTTAAAGTCTTAAACTTATCCTGAGTATCTGAAATATATTTCTGTTCAGTAGTAATAATATCAGCTACTTCTGCAGCAAGTGTAACAGACTTCTCAGACTGTTCAATGATATTAGCAACTATACGCTTAATCTCATTAGCAGATGCATTAGACTGTTCAGATAAGTTCTTGATCTCACCTGCAACAACTGCAAATCCCTTACCAGCTTCACCAGCTCTTGCAGCTTCAATAGAAGCATTTAAACTAAGTAAGTTGGTCTGTGTTGCAATTCCGATAATCATATTAACTGCTTCTGCAATCTGGGCAATAGCATTATTTGTTTCTGTAATCTGTTTTGTAATACCATGAACAGCATCAACACTGTGGTTAGAAGAATCAGCAACTTTAACCATATATTCGTCAGCTTCTGAATTCTCTTTTTTGATATTGTTAGATGATACTACCAACGCCTCTGTGTGCTCTGAAATATTGTCAACCGCATCGCCCAAAGACATTACCTGACTTGTAATATCCTGAACATTTTCAGCCATTGATACAGCACCGTTAGATAACTCTTCCATTGCGTTAACTATCTGGTTAGCACCACTTGAACTACTATCTGCAAGTTCAGCAACATCAATAGCTCCTGCATTAACATCTTCACTGATATCCTTGGTCTTTCCAATAATATCCTTTAAGGCGTTCTGTAATGTCTGTGTAGACTTAATAATAACCTGAGTCTCATATACGATACTTGTAATCTTTGTATCCGCATTGAGATTACCATTAGATGTATCATCCAAAGCTTTTGTGATACGCTTAAGTGGCTTTGTAACCACCTTGGTCATATACAGTACAAAGAATACGAAGAATATAAATATTCCTGCGGAAATTCCATAAGATACAAGCTTTAATCCACCTATATCTTTCAATACCTCTGCTTCATCAGCTGTAACTACAGCAACATATCTCTCATTATCACCTACATAATAAGCTGCATATTTAATAGCATTCTTATATTTATATGTAACACATTCAACTGGTGGATGATTACCTGCTTCCAACTGAGCAACAACATTCTTAACTGCCTCATTTTCTACAGGCTTTCCAATCTTTTCTGAATCTGGATGAAATAACATAGTTCCATGACTATCTACAAAATAAATATATGCAGAATCAAGATTCATCTGAGATACGTCAGAAAAATGTGTTGCAAGCTCATTGACAAAAGTACCACCACCAACATATCCAACTGGTGTACCATTCTCAAGAATTGGAGCATACATAGAAATAATGAGTTCTCCTGAAGCAGGTGAAGAAATAATTCCTGTGTTAAAAACTCCATTATCAGCAGACATCATCTGGTCATGTAACTGATCAAGTGCCTCACCCTCACGCATTACCTTACCAATGACTGGTGGTGCTGGATGTGTTAGCACCTGTGAATTCCAATCAGCAAGGTATAATCCTTCCCAACCTTCCAGATTACCAAAATATTCAAGTGTATAATCCTGTGCCTTTTTTGCTAATGCTGCATCATCAGGATTCTTTAGGTAGTCAACCAATATTGGTGATGTAGAGAAGTTCTTTAGAACTGTTTCATTTGTAGTTATATTATAGTCAAATGCTATACCTGTCTGATTAATAGTAGATGCCATAGCATTGTGCATCTCTTCTTTAACCTCAGAACTACCATTACTAATAAGCAGTATGTTAAGTGCCACAATGCATATTGTCAGCGGAATAAGCGCAAACAAAAGCAACATGATAGTAAAATTGAATTTGGACATTCCCCTCTTCATACATTTATCTCCTTCTATCCCAATCAATAGTTACTTAAATAATATGTATGAATTGTACCCTACCATGTGTAACAAATCTGTAATGCTACTAAATCACTATTTTTCATCAATTAGTGATTGTCTGCACTCTGCCAAATGTTCTTTCTCCTCTGCAGGCATCTCTGGATACTGAGGATTGATTTCCTCCAATGTTTTCAAAATAATCTCTGATACCAGGTATCTTGTATACCACTTCTGATCTGCTGGAAGAACATACCAAGGGCAATCCTTTGTCGCAGTATTATTGATAACATCTTCAAATACCTTATGGTACTCATCCCACAAAGCACGTTCCTTAAGATCTCCTGAATCAAATTTCCAGTTTTTCTCTGGAGTATCAATACGCTCAAGGAAACGCTTCTTCTGTTCATCCTTAGATACATTCAGAAAGATCTTAACTACACGATAGCTGTTATCGTGAAGATATTCTTCATAATTTCTAATATGAGCATAACGCTTGCTAAAGAACACATCATCGTCCTGTTCTATAACACGTTTTGCCATATGATAATTGCGATTCATCTTATGAACCTGAACAACCAATACATCCTCATAATGAGAACGATTGAAAATACCAATTTTGCCTCGAACTGGCAAATGCTTATTAATACGCCACAAAAAATCATGTGATAGTTCTTCACTATTAGGAGCCTTAAAGCTTATAACATCAACACCCTGAGGGTTAATTCCAGACATAACATGTTTAATCGTGCTATCTTTACCAGCGGCATCAATTGCCTGAAGTATGATAATCAGACCTTCACGTCCTTCTGCATACAAACGTTCCTGAAGAAGTGCAATCTTCTCCTGATTCTTCACAGTCTTCTTCTGTATTTCCTCTTTGTCTACTTTATCGCTTTTTGAATCTGTTGGAATCTTATTAAGTTTTAGTTTCTTTTCCCCATCAATACAATACTTTTTAAGACTCATAAATAACCCTCCTTTCAATACAGGTTAATACAATAACTTGCTTCAAATACTTCATTAACTTTTAATGTATTGTTCCATTCTCTATCTTTCAATTCACCAATGAAACCCTCTTTGTCAGCTCTGCCATACCAAGGCTCAATACACAAGAAAGGTGCATTCTTAGTTGGTGGTGACCAGATACCTACTAGTGGCGAATCAAACTCTACGGACATATATGCTTTGCCACCTTTATCCAACACTTCAACACAATCCACCTGATTGTTCTCAATAACATAAGCATCATTGTCAAATGAGTGTTCATCCAACTCCATAATGCCATCAGCAATATTTATTTTTTCCTGCTTATCTGTTAATAAGCCTTTGCCAAAAACTGAATTGGTAAATGACTCAACAGCCTTATTGCCTTTAGTTAATCTAATAGCTGTATTATTCAAAGTGCATACAAACGCAGGATGTGCACCAATAGAAAATTCCAAATCCGCACTGCCTGTATTGATAACCTTCCAGTCAACAAACAATTTATTCTCTTCTAATCTGTAGCCTGAAACAAACTCAAAATCCAAGGGATACTTTTTTCTTGTCTCTTCATTGGACTTTAAACTGAAAACAACACTACTTTCACTGCTTTCAACAAGTTCAAAATCCATATCTCTGGCAAATCCATGCTGTCCCATAGGATATTTCTCGCCACTATAGATAAATTCACCATTATTAACTGCACCAACAAATGGGAATAATACTGGTGCTGTTCTTGCCCAGTACTTAGGATCTGCACACCACATATATTCTCTATCACCCTTAATAAGTGACTTAAGTTCAGCTCCATGATAATTAATAACTGCCTTGCAGTCTTTATTAGTTAAAACCACCTGATTCATGTTACTTATCTCCCAACTACTTCTTAACTTTTATAAAACTCTTTTTCCATGTAAATTAGCCTTTAGAATTCCTTAATATAAATATTTGACTCATATGTAGCAGTACCGTCAAACTTGGTATATTGGCTTCTACGCAGAAAATGCATTCCAAGTTTTTCCATTACCCTTCCACTTTTGGTGTTCTCAACTGCAAATTCTCCAGAAATTGCTCGTATCTTTCTATTCTTCTGTATAGTGTCAATGATACCTTCCATTGCTTCAGGAACAATACCTTTGCCCCAGAAATCTTTTCTAAGGTTGTATCCAATATTCCACACATCCTCTTTGGGAGAATATACCAAGCCACCCATACCGATTAATTCTCCAGTTTCTTTGTATACAAAGCCGAGATCATATGAATCCTCGTCCTCAATATCTCTACTAGATAACCAATCACGTGTACACTCTATATTAGGATGCGTAGTATATAACAAATACTTGGTAACCTCTGGATCAGAAGCCCACTTATATACCGCCTCTGCATCTGTAACTATAACCGGCCTAATTATCAATCTATCTGTCTCAATTGTAACATTCATATTTTACACCTAATCCCTATCATTCACCCCAGGGAGCTACCTGATGAACTAATCTTTTGGACTCTCCTGTCTTTATAGAAATGCGATACACGTCTGTATAATTTCTGCAGTAAGCGTATCTCCAACCAATGTCATCTTCTGGCACACGAGCATTATCATTGAATATCAGAAATATGTAATCTCCAACTTTTTCTGCCAACTCAACGCCTTTATAATTACCCTCTTGATCAAAGAATACACTATCCCAGCCGTCAGCAACTTCTACCCATTCGCCCTGATCATCATAATATCCAAGAACTCCATTTCCCTTGACTTCACATGTACCTGTTTCGCCTTCACAAACAACCATCTGTCCATCCTTGACTGCAAACTTTGCAGCTCTTGGATCACCATCTACCATACAAGTTGGCATATCTGTAAAGCTAACAGAATCCTTCACACCAGCCTTTGCCTGCACAAAGAATCCCTGCGAGAAGAAATGTCCAGTGCCTTCATAGGATGAATAAGTAAAATAAATCTGAGTTCCATCATATATTACTTCATCAATTGATCCATTCCAGTCAGAATAATCAAAGCCTGGTAAAACGCCTAAATCGATTGTCTCACCTGAAATCACATCCATCTGTGTTAAGTTAAATCCTGTTTCTGGTTCTCCACTAATGAAGAAAATAGTATTATCTCCAAGAAATACTAAGTCTCTAAAATGATCAACATCAAATGTATTTTGAAGCACACCATCTACGTAGATTAGTATTTGATTTATTTCTTTGTTATCAACATAGGCATAATGAAGCGCTGCAAGAAATGAATCATTTAATCCTGCTCCAAGAAGTGAATCAGATGGTGCTATCAAATCAATAGTTTTGAATCCATTCTCCTTGGTATAGCTTCCCAAAGCTACCTCAGGTTCATCAGGCTGTTTCAGATTATCCTTATAGCCTAATGTATAAAGAACCTCCCCCTGAACACTGATGCCACCACTGGTAAAATCAAAGGCAATATTCTTGGCTTCATTCTGTTTTGGATCATATTCAAACAGAACAGTTCTTCCAGACTCCTGATCCGCAAATTGAGCCCAAAGTGCTGTCTTTCCCATACTGTCTGCATCTGCTATATGAAAGTAAATTTTGTCTCCAACCTGAACAAAGTGGCCATTGTTATTTATAACAGTTGAAGTCATATCCTGTTCTTCTTCAGTTACTTCTTCCTTTGTTTCTTCTTCCACAGTTTCCTCAACTGTTGTCTGAGCCATAACCTCATCAGTTGTATCATCGATTGTTCTATCAGTTGTTGCTTCGGTGACAGTTTCTGAAGGTACTGGTGTTTCTGCATTACTCTGGTTTTGATTTTTTCTTCCGCAACCTGTCATTCCAATGATTAGTGTAATCACAAGAAGACCAAATAATAATTTTCTATTTCTCATAATACTTCCCCTAAATATTTAAGGGACACTTGTGTGTGTCCCTCATTCCTTCAATAGTCATTTATTCTTAAAGTGAGAGTACTAAGAATAAATCACCATCACTTACATAGTATCATATTTATACTAAGTTTTCATTAAATCATTAAGAACGCAGCACACATACCTTCAACTACACCCGCATCTTTTGCGTTCATATATTTACACCTCTAAACTACTATTGGCTTTTAATTATTTTCTTCTATCAATGCCCTTGTTCTTATAATAAGCTGCCTTATTCTCATACATTCTCTTATCAGCTAGTTTCTCGATCTCAACAATATCAACATCTGAGTTTTCTTCACAACATACCACGCCAATTGCAATAGACATAGAATCAACCCAGGAATTGTCTTGATGAGCAATACATTCCGTTAATTGCTTTTCAAGTTTGTATGCCTCTTCAACAGAACAATGTAGTATTGCCATGAACTCATCTCCACCTGTTCTGAAAATGTGTCCATATTGTCCCATAGCTTTATTAATAACATTAGCGGCTGCAACTATGTAATCATCTCCCGAAGCATGTCCAAACATATCATTGATCTTCTTTAGACCATTTACATCCATAGCAACTAAGACCATATCTTCGGGTTTCTGTCCATTTTTATACAGATTAATTTCTTCATAATATGCGTGACGATTGAACATCTTGGTTAATGCATCCGTCTTCATCATATTAGTCAATTCTATACTTTGAGTTTCTAACTTTTTACTCTGATTATCGTAGGTATTTATAAAGATACTAACCATAATTGATGTACATACACAAACAATTGCGAATGACTGTAACTCATCAATAAATGCTGCGTTCTCACCAACTAAAGGCTTCACTACATCAGGAAAGAGCTGTCCTATACAGATACATGCCACATCCTCAATAATTGTTATAGTAGCCATAAAGATTCGCATTTTTCCAGTAGCCAACATGCAAGTCACTACTACACTAAAGATGAACCACATATGCATTCCACTGTTATTTCCACCTGCCACAAAGAACATCCATGGCACAGCTGTATTTGCACACCCAATAATCATGATTAGCGCTGAAATATCATATTTCTTCTTAACAACGCTAAAATACAAACCAGCCAAACTGATTAAAAACAAAAAAACATTAGGAATTAACGCTACAATCGGCTGCTTTAAAAGGACCATGAAAATGGTTCCTATCAAACACGCCACAAAAGCTGCATACTCCAAGAAATACATCATTCTAATTCTGATTTCTATAGATTGATCACCTAAATATGCAATTATTCGATTAAATACATTTTTATCTCTCACGTCTTTACTCTTATATTTCCTCTATTGCATCACTTTCCAGCATAACTAATGATGTTAGTGGTTCTCCAGGCATTCTCTCTTCGCATCCATAATCCGATTCATAAATATGCTTTACTATCCACATTCTTCTTCCTCTGCACCCAATACCTTAGATACACTTACTGTTCCTATGTTACTAAATTCAGCTTTTGTCTTATAGTCAGCAGAATCCAATATGTAATCCCATAATATCTCCCCTATTGATTGGCTCTTATATATAAACTGCCAACGCTCCACCTACTATCAACCATAACACAAATGAAATAACTGGACAAATCAGGTATGGAAAAAGTTTTTTGTTTTTAATCATTCCAATCAATGACACCACTATATAGATCAATCCACCAACAATAGGATAGACAATCATCACAAAACCACCCAGCCTAAATGCAAACTGAATTACTTTATAGTTACTTGACAACGTACCACCAAGTACTACCATTGATAAAACAACGTGTATTAAAAAAATCCATAATGCTGTTTTGCCCAATTTTGATCTATCCATTTTTATAATCCCTATTCTATCTTTAACTTACTTATATTAATTAACTTTTTAAACAACAATGATGCTGGAATTGACAATGCGAACACAATCACAATAAGTAATGCCACATTCTTTATTCTTGTAATGCTTGGTACAATTCCACAGAATTTATATGAGAAAAATTCAAGAAATAAGCCATGTATCAGATAAAATTCAAGTGTAATACCACCCATGAAACCTAATAACTTATTACCAAATTTAATCTTCATATTAAGTAATAATACTACAGCCACAAAGCATACACATAATAACATCTGTGACCACAAACATATCCATCTATTTCCAACTATGGTTAATCTACTCAAGGAATGATTGTTCTCGCCATAATATGAAAAGCCTGCCATACAAAATTCACTAACTATATAATACAAAAATGTGCCAACCCATGCCAATACTATATAAATAGAATAATGCTTCTTCACATGTTCTGTGAGCTTTGTCTCATATTTTGCAAATAGCATGCCTATCCAGAATAGGTGAACACAGTTATACCACCATTCTCCCTGCATCCAATAGTCATTGTGATCTATAAATGTACCTATAGTTGTATAAACAGTTACACCAACTATCACACCAGTAAGTCTGGCTCTATCAGTCTTAAATACCTTAAATGAAATGTAAAATATCAGATAAAATAACGGAAGAATAAGTGCAAACCAGGCATAAATATTAGGTAGACCAAAGCCTGTTATATAACAGAATATCTTCCAGCCATTCATCTTCTCTTTCATAACAATTCTTGCTATAAAGAATATCCAGTTTGAATACAAAAATGCTAATAGAACAGGCAGTGCTCTTTTTCGTAGGAATCCATTCAAATATTCGTTCTTAGCATTATAACTTTTGTACAAGCCAAATCCTGAATACATAAAGAATACCGCAACAAGCAGATGTCCAATTGGAACAAAGAATTCAAGTCCAGGTATCAATGGATACGTCTGCCAGCTTGCACAGGTTTCCTGTCCAATGTGGTGAAGCATAATACATATAGCAAAATATCCCTGAATGTATTTTGATTGTTCCAGGGACATAAAATCTTCATTCCACTCATTTTTCCTGCTTAACCTGGAACCAATCAATAAGATAGCCAGCATAACTGGATATGTAAGATATACAAGTTTATTCATTCCTCTCCCCTCATTATCTTATACTAATGGACTTATCTATTTTGCTCTCTTTATCTTTCTTACAATTATGAATAACGCCATACCTGCAAGGATTACCATACCAAAATATCTTCCACCAGCATTCCAGTACATAACCTCACGGTTCATGCCAACTTCCTTCTCTCCATATCCCTTAAAGGCTTTTTCCTCAGAAAGTTTATCCTGACGTTCTTTGACGATTTCATCCACCTTTGCCTGATCAACCATCTCATCGAATTCTTTCAGCTTGCTATCATATACTTGCTGCATACGTGCTTCATCAATAACCAATTCTCCTGACATAGAGGCTTCTTTATCAACGTAATCAGCTCGGCTTCCTGTCTGTTCAGTAGCATAGTGTTCTCTGCTTCCATACAACTCTGTTATTACTTCTTCTCTAAGTCTTTCAGTGAATTCTTCTGAATATACAATATTATCCGTCGTAAGGTCAGGTTTTGGCGAATCCGCTTCTATGCGTGGTCCCACAACATCGTGAAATAGCATTCCTATAAAAATTACAATAATAAAAGCCAATAATATATTCTCTTTTTTCATCTCTTCCTAGTCCTCAATCAGCTTAATTATACCACATTAACCTGAGGCTACGCATAATAAATCGCTTGCACCTATCGCTGTAATATACATGAAACAATCTCCTTTCAAATATTTGACTATAACAAAAAGGGACAACCCTGCTTTTAACAGAATTGTCCCTTGGGCACATATGGTTATTCAATTGAATCATGTATTATTACGTATTATTCATTAAAAATTTGTTGTCAAATTGATGTCAAACGCTCATTTCATGTCAAATTTTTTTGCTAATTTTCATCTGCAAAATGGTTCATTTTTCGTTCAATCATCTCATCAATTTTTTCGATGTAAAGCTTGATATCCTTGACATTATCGCATCTTTCGATACGTCCATCTCCATAAACTCTCTTAGTTACTGTACCGGCACCCAGTGCTACGATGGTCTGAACC
>JAZQOC010000030.1:0-58164 GCA_045627645.1 Lachnospiraceae bacterium | reverse complement strand
ATTGTTACATCACTTAAGAATTATTTTTAGAAATTTATGGGGGAAATGAGATGTCATTTATTGAGACTATAAAAGAAAGAGCTAGACAGGATATAAAGAAGATTGTATTACCCGAGACAAATGATAGAAGAACACTTCTTGCAGCAGGCCAGATTATAAGAGAAGGCATTGCTGACATTATAATGATAGGTAAGTATGAGAAGATTATGGAAGGTGCTAACTGGCTTGACCTTGATTTAAATAAGGTTACAGTAGTAGACCCTGAGCATTCAGAGGAGCTTGATGAATATACAGAAGCTTTATATGAATTACGTAAGAATAAGGGTATGACACTTGAAGAGGCGAGAGCTAATCTTCTTAACAACTATCTTATGTTCGGAGTTATGATGGTTAAGATGAAGGATGCAGATGGTATGGTGGCAGGTGCATGTCACGCTACAGCTGATGTATTAAGACCTTCTCTTCAGATATTAAAGACAGCACCAGGGGTTAAGCTTGTTAGTGGTTTCTTTATTTTGGATGTACCTGACTGTGAATATGGAAGCAATGGAACATTTTTATTTGCTGACTGTGGTCTTAATCAGGATCCAACAAGTGAAGAACTTGCACATATTGCTTATTCTTCATCAAGAAGTTTCAAGAGCCTTGTTGGTGGTAAGCCAATAATCGCAATGCTTAGTCATTCAACAAAGGGAAGTGCGAAACATCCTTTAGTTGATAAGGTGGCAACCGCAGTTGAGGTGGCTCATGAATTATATCCAAATCTTATGATTGATGGAGAATTACAGACAGATGCAGCATTAGTTCCATCTGTTGCCAAGCATAAAGCACCAGGCAGTGATGTTGCAGGAAAGGCTAATGTATTGATATTCCCAAATCTTGATGCAGCCAACATTGGTTACAAGCTTGTTGAAAGACTTGGAAAAGCTGAAGCATATGGTCCAATGTTACAGGGACTTGCAAAGCCAGTTAATGATTTATCCCGTGGATGTACATGGGAAGATATTGTTGGTGTAGTTGCTCTTACAGCAGTACAGGCACAGTTGGTATAGTTTTATATATTTTGAAAAAATGTGGTTGACAAGACTCATACGCATATGTATAATCGTAGAAGTGTGGTGTCAACACACAAGATTAGATTTTATCCGAGTATATCGGATGACATATACTCACCGTGGTAAGGAGGTGTAACGACATGTCAATTTGTCCAAAGAATAAATCTTCAAAAGGTAGAAGAGACAAGAGAAGAGCAAACTGGAAGATGAGTGCTCCAACACTTGTAAAGTGCAGCAAATGTGGCGCTCTTATGATGCCTCATAGAGTATGCAAGGCTTGCGGATCTTACAATAAGAAAGAAATCGTAGCTGTTGATTAATTTATGCAAATCAAAGCCTTCCCTTTTGGGGAAGGCTTTTTTGTGTCTTACAAACATATATTCATATGAAAATATGAATAACAATAGGTTGAATAATGATAGTAGATGTAATTATTGATTCATTAATTGACAATTTAAAAATTTTGCCATTTCTTTTTATTACATTTCTTCTTATGGAATATATAGAAGATAATATGAAGATGGCAACAAGGGAAAAAATGGCTAAAGCTGGTAAATTCGGTCCAGTTTTTGGAAGCTTACTCGGAATTGTTCCTCAGTGTGGTTTTTCTGCGGCTGCATCCAATTTGTATGCGGGCAGAGTAATAAGTGTAGGCACACTTATAGCTATATTTTTAGCAACATCGGATGAGATGCTTCCTATACTGATTGGTTCTGCTGCAAGCCCTGCTTTGATATTTGAAATTCTGATTATTAAGGTCATTTATGGAATAATTATAGGTCTTGGAATTGATTGTTTCTTAAAAATAGTCATGAAGAAACCTGAAGAAAAGATGGATATTCATCACTTTTGCGAGCATGAAAACTGCGAGTGTGGTCATGGCATATTGATGCCAGCAATTAAGCATACTGTTAAGATATTTGCTTTTTTGCTTGTTATTTCGGTTACTATAGGCTTTGCAGTGGAATATTGGGGACTGGATTTTATTTCCAACAGTATTCTATCCAATAAATTTGTGGGACCAATAATATGTGGTCTTATAGGACTTATTCCAAACTGTGGTGCAAGCGTATTTTTAACAGCTGTTTTCCTTGAAGGGGCTGTAAGTTTTGGTACTATGATGAGTGGCTTGTTTGCGGGTTCTGGAGTGGGAATCCTTGTTCTTGCAAGGGTCAATGACAACAAAAAAGATAATGTTAAAATAATCTCATTTTTGTACCTTTGTGGTGTACTTGGAGGTATCTTCTTGAATATTTTTATTAAGTGATATTACTTGATTTTTATAATGGCATTTTGTATAGTTAAAAGGTGGATTTATACATAATGTTTACTTAAAAAAGAGGTAAGATATGTCTGAATTAGTTAAGGTCGCGTTGGATGCCATGGGTGGCGATAACGCTCCTGGTGAGATTATAAAAGGTGCAGTTGATGCTCTTGGTGAGAGAGATAATCTTTTTATATATGCAGTTGGCCAGGAAGATATAATTAATAATGAACTTGAAAAATATAATTTTGATAAATCCAGACTGGAAGTTGTTAATGCGACAGAGGTAATAGAAACTGCTGAACCGCCAGTTATGGCCATTAGAAAGAAGAAGGACTCTTCAATTGTAAAGGCTATGAACATGGTTAAAGATAAGACATGTGATGCTTTTGTCAGTGCAGGTTCTTCTGGAGCTATTCTTGTCGGAGGACAGGTTATTGTAGGTAGAATTAAGGGCGTTGAGAGACCACCGCTTGCTCCGCTTATTCCTACTACAAAGGGCGCTTCACTTTTAGTTGACTGCGGTGCCAACATGGATGCAAGAGCATCATTCTTAGTGCAGTTTGCTAAGATGGGCAGCGTATACATGAAGTATGTTATGGGAATAGAAAATCCTACTGTTGCTATTGTTAATGTTGGCGCAGAGGAAGAAAAGGGTAATGCTCTTGTTAAGGAAACATTCCCACTTCTTAAGAATTGTCCTGATATTAATTTTATTGGAAGCATAGAGGCAAGAGATATTCCATTTGGTTATGCGGACGTAGTTGTATGTGATGCATTTGTTGGAAATGCAATCCTTAAATCTATCGAAGGATACGGCAAGATGATGCTTAGCTCGATTAAGGGATCCCTGATGACCAATTTTAGGACAAAAATAGGCGCTTTACTTATTAAACCTGCTTTGAAACAGTCACTTAAAAAGTTTGATGTTTCAGAATATGGTGGGGCTCCACTTCTTGGTCTTAATGGACTGGTTGTAAAGACTCATGGTTCAAGCAAGGCTATTGAGATTAAGAATACTCTTATTCAGTGCATCACATTTAAAGAACAGAACATTAATGATAAGATAAGAAAAATCATTACAAATACAGAAGAAGACATATAAGGAGAATTTATTATGGAATTCGAAAAGCTTAAGAAGGTAATTGCTGAGGTATTAAGTGTAGACCCTGACGAAATTACAATGGAAACAACTTTTACAGATGACCTTGGAGCAGATTCACTTGACCTTTTCCAGATTATTATGGGATTGGAAGAAGAATTTGATATCGAGATTCCACCTGAGAAGGCTGAAAACATCACAACAGTTGAGGAAGCTGTTGAAATGATTAAGAGTGAGATTAATTAGTGGATTATTGTAAAAAAGCCCATCTAATAAATGGGCTTTTTTCAATAAATATAAGTGTATTTGTTTAACCAATAAGGATTTATTGGCTAAACAAGTATACTTCTTATAAAGGAGTATGTATGGAACACAAATCTTATGACATGCTGGAAAAGGGAATTGGCTACGAGTTTAAAGACAAGAATCTATTAAAACGAGCTTTGACCCACAGCTCATTTGCCAATGAGCAAAAGATCAATAAGCTTGGCGACTATGAGCGACTTGAGTTTTTGGGCGATGCAGTACTTGAACTTGTTTCCAGCGAGTTTTTCTATCACAAATACCCAGATTTGCCTGAAGGGCAGTTAACAAAAAAGAGATCTTCTTATGTGTGCGAACCGGCATTGGCTTATTGCGCAAGGGAATTTGCACTTGATCAATACATAATGCTTGGTAAGGGTGAGGAAGCAACAGGTGGAAGAAACAGAGATTCCATTATTTCGGATGTTTGCGAAGCTCTTATTGGTGCTATGTATCTTGATGGTGGCATGGAACCGGCACATAAGTTTATTCATGAATATGTTTTGGCAGATTTGGAAAATAAAACGCTATTTCTTGATAGTAAAAGTGTTTTACAGGAGATGGTACAGGCAGACAGTCATTCCTCTCTTGAATACAAACTGATTGGAGAGAGCGGCCCAGATCATAACAAGGTGTTTGAGGTGCAGGTTTTTGTTGGTGGAAAGCCGGCAGGAATCGGTTCTGGAAAAACCAAGAAGAGTGCTGAACAGAAAGCAGCATATGAGACTATTAAACTTATAAAGAACACAAAGTAGCAGTTTGAGAAAGCGAGAACAGACGTGTATTTAAAAAATATTGAAGTTCATGGATTTAAATCCTTTGCAAACAAAATTAATTTTCAGTTTCATAACGGTATAACGGGCATCGTAGGACCTAATGGTTCGGGAAAAAGTAATGTTGCTGATGCCGTGAGATGGGTTCTTGGAGAGCAGCGTGTTAAACAGCTTCGTGGTGGTAACATGCAGGACGTTATTTTCTCTGGAACTGAACTTAGAAAACCACTTAGTTATGCATATGTTGCTATAACTCTGGACAATTCTGACAGACAGCTTGCTATTGATTTTGATGAAGTTACTGTGGCAAGAAGATTGTATAGATCAGGTGAAAGTGAATATCTTATCAATGGTACTGCATGCCGTCTTAAAGATATCAATGAGATGTTCTATGATACTGGTATTGGTAAGGAAGGTTATTCAATCATAGGACAGGGCCAGATTGATGCAATTCTTAGTGGTAAGCCTGAGGAAAGACGAGAACTCTTTGACGAAGCTGCTGGTATTGTAAAGTTTAAAAGACGTAAGGTGGCCAGTGAAAAGAAACTTGAGGAAGAGAGAAATAATCTTGTTCGTGTCAGCGATATTTTGGGAGAACTTGAAAAACAGGTTGGACCTTTGGAAAAGCAGGCCGAGAAGGCAAAGATTTATCTTAAGAAAAAAGAAGAACTTAAGACTAACGACGTAAATCTTTTCCTTCTTAGTAATGCTTCCGTAAGAGCTTCGCTTGACGAGGTAGAAGAAAAACTTAAGATTGCTAATTTTGATCTTGAAACTTCAAAGGCCTCATTTGCAAAAATAAAAGAAGAGTATGATACTACACAGACAAAGATAGAAGAACTTGAGGCTGCTATTGAAGCAGGCAGAAACAGACTTACAGAAACAGACTCTATCAGAGGTAAGCTTGAGAATCAGATTGAACTGCTTAAGGAACAGATTAATTCTGCTAAAGGTAATGAGGAACATCTTAACAACAGAAACGACAATGTTAAGAAGCAAATCGATGAAAAAGACAATGAAGCAAGAGAGTATGTTGATAGAAAAGCTTCTATTGACGAGCGTCTTAATGCTGCCAATGAGAAAAAAGAACAGTTAAAAATCAAACTTGAAGAGATTCAGAATAAGATTGAAGAATATAACAATGATATCGAGGCTGGAAAGAATACAATTATTAAGATTCTTAATGACAGAGCCAATATTAAATCTCAGTTAGAACGTCTTGATACTATTCAGGAACAGATAGATATAAGAAAGGCTGAACTTACAAGTAAGATTGTAAGTGCTAAAACTGATGAAGCAAAGCAGGAAGATGTTATTGCTGGTTTTGCCAAGGAATTTGAGGATATTTCAAAGAATATCGTTGAGTTGGAATCAGAGCAGAAAGAAAAAGAAGCATCAGTTTCTAATCTTAAGACTAAACTCGAAGAACTTGATGGAAAATTAAGAGAATTACAGGCTCAGTATAATAAGGATCAGTCTACCTATGAGGCCTTAGCTAATATAACAGAACGTTATGAAGGATATGGCGGCTCTGTTAAGCGTGTCATGGAAGAAAAGGACAAGGAAAAGGGAATTATAGGTGTAGTTGCTGATATTATCAAAACTGACAAGAAATATGAAATTGCTATTGAGACAGCGCTTGGTGGCAATATTCAGAATATTGTTACTGATGATGAGCAGACAGCTAAGAAGATGATTATTCTTCTTAAGAAGGAAAGAGCCGGAAGAGCAACATTCCTTCCGCTTACAAGCATAAAGAATCCACAGGAATTTAAAACTCCGGAAGTTTTAGATGAAGTGGGTGTTCTTGGTATGGCTGATGAACTTGTTAATACTAAGAAAGAGTATGTCAATGTTGCAAAGGCTATGCTTGGAAGAATAGTTGTAGTTGATAATATCGATAATGCTGTAAAGATTGCACAGAAATTTAACTTTGGCGTAAGAATGGTAACTCTTGAAGGTGAGTTATTTGTTCCAGGTGGTGCAATCAGTGGTGGTGCATTTAAAAAGGATTCAAATCTTCTTTCACGTAGACGAGAGATGGAAGAGATTAAGAGTCGTATGGAAACTACTGAGACTGAAATAACGAATATCGATAAGGAAATTGAGGATACAAAGTCTTCAAGAAATGCGATTCGTGTTGAGGTTGAGAACTTAAAACTTACTCTTCAGAGCGAATATATTAAGCAGAATACGGCAAGATTATCACTGACTGCTGCCAAGAACAGACAGGAAGAAAATCATGCAGATGCTGATTCGCTTAAAAACGAAGCAATTGAACTTGATAATCAGGTTAATGCCAATGCTTTGGAACGAAATAATATTATAGAAGAGATGAAGACCTCTAACAGTATGGAACAAAACTGTGAGGAGACTATTAAAAATCTTGGAAAGGAACTGGAAATAAAGCGCCAGGAGGAAAGCCAGGTAAGTGACGAACTTTCAAAGGCTGATGTGGAAGTTGAGAAGATTGCAGTTGAACTTGGTTTCGAACAGCAGAATATCGACCGTATTGAGGCTGAAAAGAAGAGATACACAGACGAACTTGATGAAATCTTAGAGCGTATCGGCAGTTCAAAGGAAGAGATTGAGCATAAGGAACAGGAAATTATCGAGATAACTAAGACGATTGAAAGTTCCTATACTACTCAGAATGATACAAAGCTTAAGCTTGATAAGGATATTGAACTTAAGGATGAGTTATCAAATAAGCAGAAGAATTTCTTTACTATGCGTGAAGAGATGGGCGACAGAATTACTGATTTGGACAAGGAAGTATATCGTCTTGATACACAGAAATCAAAGCTGTCTGATTCAATTCAGTCACAGATTGATTATATGTGGAATGAGTATGAAATCACTCTTCGTGATGCAGAAAAACTTAAAAATCCTGATATGACTGATCTTGTTGTAATCAGACGTGATGTTGCTGCTCTCAAAGATCAGATTAAGCGACTGGGAGATGTCAATGTCAATGCTATAGAGGAATTTAAGGAGGTATCAGAAAGATACACATTCCTTAAAACACAGCATGATGATTTGGTTGAGGCAGAGAAGACTCTTGTTGGAATTATTGATGAACTTGATGCTGCTATGCGTAAACAGTTTAAGGAGAAGTTTACAGAGATTAATACTGAGTTTAATAAAGTATTTAAGGAATTGTTTGGTGGTGGTTCGGGTACTCTTGAACTTATGGAAGATCAGGATATCTTAGATGCAGGTGTAAGGATTATTGCACAGCCACCAGGAAAGAAACTTCAGAACATGATGCAGTTATCAGGTGGTGAGAAGGCTCTTACAGCTATTGCACTTTTATTTGCAATTCAGAACCTTAAACCTTCTCCATTCTGTCTCTTAGATGAGATTGAAGCTGCCCTTGATGAGAGCAATGTAGGACGCTTTGCAAAATATCTGCATAAGCTTACAAAGCATACTCAGTTTATTGTTATTACTCACAGACGTGGAACAATGGAAAGAGCGGACAGATTATATGGTATTACAATGCAGGAGAAGGGTGTTTCTACTCTTGTAAGTGTAAATCTTATTGATGATAAGGATTTAAAGTAAGATGGGATTATTTACCAGATTAAAAGAAGGACTTACTAAGTCCAGAGACAATTTTGTTAGTAATGTATTAAGCGTTTTTGATACACATCAATACATAGATGAGGATTTCTATGAAGAACTTGAAGAAATTCTTGTTATGGGGGATGTGGGTGTCGCTGCTACAGAGCAGATTATAGAAAAACTTAAGGATGATGTTAAGGAACAGCATCTCAGAACTCCTATGCAGTGCAAGGATTATCTTATTAAGAATATTAAGGAACAGATGCGTGTAAGCTCTGATGACTACGAATTCTTAAAGCAAAGATCTGTTGTCATGGTAATTGGTGTAAATGGTGTAGGAAAAACAACAACCATCGGAAAGCTTGCAGCCATCTATAAGGCAAAAGGGAAAAAGGTTCTCATTTGTGCAGCAGATACTTTCAGAGCTGCTGCAACAGAACAGCTCGAAGAGTGGGCACACAGAGCTAACGTAGATATTATTAAAGGTAAAGAGGGGTCTGATCCTTCAAGCGTACTATATGATGCAGTTAATGCAGCCAATGCAAGAGGTGTAGATGTTTTACTTGTGGACACTGCAGGTCGTCTTCATAATAAGAAGAATCTTATGGAAGAGTTAAAGAAGATGCATCGTATCGTTGAGAAAAACTTTGAAGAGGTTAAGCAGGAATATTTTATTGTACTTGATGGTACAACTGGACAAAATGCTTTAGTTCAGGCCAGAGAATTTAGCCAGGCGGCACCACTTTCGGGTATTGTTATCACAAAGATGGATGGCACTGCAAAGGGTGGCATAGCAATTGCTATTCAAAGTGAACTTGGAGTACCTGTTAAGTTCATCGGTGTAGGTGAAAAGATTGATGATTTGCAGGAATTTGATGCAGACACATTTGTAGATGCATTATTTGACTACAGAAAAGAGGGTGAGATGGAAGACCTGTCAAAGATTGAAGCCCTTCGTTTTGATGATTAATATTGCTGTTTTGATTGATAGTTTTCTTATGTAGGAGTGATAGAAAATGTTAGAACTTAATAGTTTTGAAGAAGCAAGTGAAGCGGTATCTAAGGTAACGCAGGAAACAAAACTTATTTATAGTGATTTTTATAGCAAACAGACAGGTAATAAAGTGTACCTTAAGCCGGAGAATATGCAACTTACAGGAGCTTATAAATTAAGAGGCGCATATTACAAGATTAGTACTCTTTCGGATGAAGAAAGAAGCAGAGGTTTAATAACAGCAAGTGCAGGTAATCATGCCCAGGGTGTTGCTTATGCTGCAAAATGTTTTGGCGTTAAGGCGACAATTGTTATGCCTACAACCACTCCGCTTATTAAGGTTAACAGGACTAAAAGTCATGGTGCTGAGGTAGTGCTTTACGGAGACGTCTATGATGAGGCTTGTGAATATGCATATAAGCTTGCAGAAGAAAATGGATACACATTTATTCATCCATTTGATGACTTGGCTGTTGCTACGGGTCAGGGAACTATTGCCATGGAAATATTTAAGGAACTTCCATTGGTAGATATTATTCTTGTTCCAGTTGGCGGTGGCGGACTTGCAACAGGTGTATCGACCCTTGCTAAGCTTCTTAATCCAAAGATTAAGGTAATCGGTGTAGAGCCAAGTGGTGCAAACTGCTTGCAGACTTCTATTAAAAAGGGTGAGGTTACTACATTGCCAAGTGTTAACACTATTGCAGATGGTACAGCAGTTAAAACTCCGGGTAAGAATATATTCCCATATTTGTGCAAAAATCTTGATGATATTTTAACTGTTGATGACGAAGAACTTGTAGTATCCTTTCTTGATATGGTTGAGAACCATAAGATGGTAGTAGAGAACAGTGGATTGCTTACAGTTGCAGCGTTAAAGCAGCTTGAATGTAAGGATAAAAAGGTTGTTTCTGTTTTGTCTGGTGGAAATATGGATGTTATTACAATGTCCAGTGTTGTACAGCAGGGACTTATTATGAGAGATCGTATATTTACTGTTTCTGTACTGCTTCCAGATAAGCCAGGTATGCTTAGCAAAGTATCAACAATTATTGCTGAAGAAAGTGGTAATGTAATTAAGCTTGAGCATAATCAGTTTGTATCTATTAATAGAAATGCGGCAGTTGAGCTTAGAATTACACTTGAAGCTTATGGCAGCGAGCACAAAGAAAAAATTATTAAACGACTTGATGAGGAAGGTTATAAACCTAAGCTTGTACGTACAAACATGTAATGTATAAAGCCCCAAACTGCGACCGCTTATGGTATGGGGATAGGTTTATTTAATAAAGATATGAAAAAATTGATTGGTTCAAAAGCTTTTTACGCCAGCGTACTTGGCATCGCTTTCCCAATTATGATTCAAAACGGCATTAGCAATTTTGTAGGATTGTTGGACAATGTCATGATTGGACGGATTGGTACAGAGCAGATGAGCGGTGTTTCAATCGTTAATCAGCTTATGTTTGTGTATATACTTTGTATGTTTGGTATTACATCCGGAGCTGGTATTCTTGGGGCACAGTATTATGGCCAAAAGAATATGAAGGGCGTGAGAGATGTACTGAGAATAAAGATAGTTTTTGCGGCAATAGCTTTGATTGGAGCGGCAAGTTTATTCTATTTTTTTGATTCTAATTTGATTTCTCTTTACTTGCATGAGGGATCTGATTCGGGAAATTTGCTTGCAACACTTGAATATGGAAAAAGATATTTAAGAACACTTCTCTGGGGCCTTCCATTTATGGCAATGGAAATGTGTTATTCGGCAACATTGCGTGAATCAGGTGAAACAAAAGTACCAATGCGTGCATCCATAATGGCTGTATTTATTAACCTGGTACTTAATTACATTTTGATTTTTGGAAAGTTTGGTGCGCCTGTACTTGGGGTAGAAGGTGCTGCAATTGCCACCAACATTTCAAGAATTATACAGATGTCATATGTTGTTTGTTGGACACACAGACATCTTGACAGCGCACCATATGTTGAAGGCTTGTATAGAGGATTTAGAATACCATGGAGTATGTTTACCAAGGTGTTTATTCTTGCACTTCCACTTATGTTGAATGAGACACTTTGGGCTGGTGGAACAGCAGCTGTCAATACCTGCTATTCGTACAGAGGACTTTCAGTTGTTGCTGCTATAAATATTCAGTCAACAATATATGGAATATTTAATATTATGTATATAGCAATGGGGGATGCCATAGCTATTATAGTTGGTCAGCAGTTAGGTGCTGGAAAAATTGAAGAAGCAAAGGACACATCGGCAAAGATTATCGTGATGTCATTGTTCTTCAGTGCGGTGTGTGGGCTTTTAATGATGGCTGTTTCCGACATATTCCCACTTGTATATAATACAACGGATGAGGTAAGAGAAATTGCCGGCGTTGTTATCAGAATAACTGCGGCATTTATGCCTGTACATGCATTTTTACATGCAGTATATTTTGCAATCAGAAGTGGTGGTAAAACAGTAATAACATTCCTGTTTGACAGTGTTTATCTTTGGATTATTGCATTTCCATTTGCATATTTCCTTGCCCATTATACCTCGTTACAGATTAAGCCAATGTTTATCAGCTGTCAGAGCATAGACCTTATAAAGGTTACAGTTGGTTTCATTATTTATAAGTCAGGAATATGGGCTCAAAACATAACTGGAGATAAAGAGGCAGTTGATTGATGGTTGTTGAAATAATCGATGATTTTGATTTGAAAAAAATAGTATATTCTGGTCAGTGCTTCAGACCCAGGGCATTAAAAGATGGATCGTATCTGTTTATTTCTGCGGATAAATATCTTGTTATAAGACAGATTGATGGCACGCACTATGATGTCTCCTGTGATAAAAAAACATGGGATGGCGTATGGCAAATTTATTTTGATTTAGGATTAGATTATTCTAAAATAAGACACAATGTTGACAAGGCAGATGAATTCATGAAGGCAAGTGTCAATGAGGGAGAAGGAATTCGCGTACTTCGTCAGGACAGATGGGAAATGATAATATCATATATTATTTCTCAAAGGAAGAGTATTCCATCTATTCGTACAGCAGTTGAAAAGATTTGCAAACTGTATGGAGATGTGATTGGATTTGTTGAAGATAGTAACGTATACTCATTTCCTACTCCAGATAAGATGGTTGATGCAACTTATGAAGAACTGTCAGCATGTGGGCTGGGATACAGAGTTTCTTACATTCTTGATGCGGTGAGACGTGTTACATCAGGTGAACTTGATTTGGATAACCTTAATACACTGAGTGATGAAGAATTATTTGATAGTCTAAAAGAGGTTAAGGGAATTGGTGATAAGGTTGCAAACTGTGTTATGTTATTTGCTTATCACAGAACGGGAAGAGCACCTGTTGATACCTGGATACTTAAGGTTATGAATGAAAAATATAATGGTTATAACCCATTTATACAATATGGAGATGTTGCCGGTATTATGCAACAGTATGTGTTCTTTTATGTTCAAAACAGAAAGGGCTTGAGTTGAAAGCAATTTATTTGTTTTTTTATATAACATCAATGATTTTGTCCTTGGGAAGTCTTGGACTAATAATATACAATTTAAAAATCAGAGCTTTGGATGTAAAGAAGAAAGTCTCTGGTCGTAAAGATACTTCCAAAGAAAAGAACACTTTTAAAAGCGTTAAAAAATCTGCGATATTATTATATTTTGCGAAGAAAGGCTATATAAAGATCAGAGAAGACTCTGATGGGGCAATTTATATTGATAAGCTGGCCAGCTTTGAGAATATTGCTCATTTTGGAGAAGCCTTAGAAGAACTATATAAAGACAATGTCTCATATTATTCTGATGATACTGCGATTATGTCTTATGAAACCGTTCCATGGGACAGTGCCAAGGAAAAACTCGTTGGTGCGATAGATAAAATATTAGGTACGGTTGAACTTAGAATTGAAGATGATGCTAAAGATACAAAGTCTGAGAAAAAGGGGGCAAAACAAAGAGTTTTTGCTCATAAGATAAGATTCTTTCTATTTATTAACTGGGTATTTTGTCTGTTCCCTATTGCACTTACATATGCAATGAATGATACATCAGATAAGTGGGCAGCTGGATTTGCTATATATGTTATTGCTGGATTAATATATGTATTCGTCAAAGCGATAATCAGGTGTATTGCAGCTGTAAAAAAATTTATGAGTGACTGTCCACTTGTATTATTGATACTCTCGTGGTTTGTTCAGATAATATTCGCATTGATTTTACTGTTGTCTCTGGTCTTTGCTATTGCGCTGTTTTCTGTAGCAGGTGAGATGTGGATGGAAGGGCCAGCACTTAATATGATGCTTGAGACAGTTCTTGCATTGGTGACAATAATCATGTTTTTCCTCAGATGGAAATACAGTGACCCTGATATTATTCTTATTTTTTCTGCAAAAGGCATTAAGAAATCTGCTAAGGATAAGGTTCCAAAGATTGAACAGGAGCATAAAACTCAATTTGATTTGTATCATGAGATGTTGGCAGAGATGAATGAACTTGAAAAAGCAAAGGAATATAAGGATGAGCAACCAGTCTGGTATGAAGGTGATAACTGGAATGGCGTTAAAGAACTGGAATTAAAGCTTGAAAATAAATAAAGTACAAATAATATTGAAACTGTCAAGAAAAAACACTTGACAGTTTTATTTGTTTCTAATAAAATAGCAAGAGTGTCAAGGTTTATGCATTGACGGAAGGTGTGATATGGAGAAAATCGTTAAGCAGGGTTTGTTATATGATTTCTACGGTGCGTTGCTCAATGAGCACCAGAGAAGTATTTACGAAGCATTTGTATACGATAATATGTCGCTTTCTGAAATTGCTTCAGATCAGGGGATTTCAAGACAGGGAGTTCACGATCTGATTAAAAGATGTGACAAAGTTCTTGAGGATTATGAGAAGAAACTTCATCTGGTAGATAAGTTTCTTGTAATCAAAGAAGATGTGGCTTTGATTGAACAAAAGGCCGCTGATGAAGATATTAAAAAGCTTGCAGCTAAGATTCTTGAGCTGATTTAGGATATAACGAATGGCATTTGAAAGTTTAACAGACAAATTACAAAATGTTTTTAAGAATCTTAAGAGTAAGGGTAGACTTACTGAAGAAGATGTTCATGTGGCATGTAAAGATGTTAAGATGGCACTTCTTGAAGCTGATGTTAATTTCCGTGTTGTAAAGCAGTTTATTAAGACTGTTGAGGAAAGAGCCATTGGACAGGATGTTATGAACGGACTTAATCCTGGTCAGATGGTTATTAAAATTGTTAATGAGGAAATGACTTCCCTTATGGGAAGTGATACCACTGAGATAGATTTTCAGCCGGGTAAGGCTATCACAGTAATTATGATGTGCGGTCTTCAGGGTGCTGGTAAAACTACCACAACAGCTAAGCTTGCTGGTAAGTTTTTAAAAAAAGGTAAAAAACCTCTTTTGGTTGCATGTGACGTGTACAGACCTGCGGCTATTAAGCAGTTACAGGTCAATGGTGAAAAGGTTGGCGTTGAAGTATTTACAATGGGTGACAACCATTCACCTGTAGATATTGCGAAAGCTGCATTGGAACATGCACAGAAGAATGACTATAATGTTGTAGTACTTGATACAGCTGGTCGACTTCATGTTGATGAAGACATGATGAAGGAACTTCAGAATATTAAGAAGAATGTGACAGTTCATCAGTCAATTCTTGTAGTTGATGCCATGACAGGTCAGGATGCAGTTAATGTTGCTTCTGAATTCAAGGAAAAGATTGGCATTGACGGCGTTGTATTAAGCAAGATGGATGGCGATACACGAGGTGGTGCTGCATTATCTATTAAAGCAGTTACTGAATTGCCTATTTTATATGTAGGTATGGGCGAAAAGCTTGTCGACCTCGAGCAGTTTTATCCTGATCGTATGGCAAACAGAATTCTTGGTATGGGTGATGTGTTATCACTTATTGAGAAGGCTGAACAGAGCATTGATATAGACGAAGAAAAGTCGAAAGACATGGCTGCCCGCATGAAGAAAGGTAAGTTTGATTTTAACGATTACCTTGAAAGCATGAAGCAAATGAGAAATATGGGAGGCCTGGCAAGTATCTTAGGTATGATGCCTGGACTTGGAATCAATGCAGGAGATTTAACAGGAGCCATTGATGAAAAAGAACTTGCAAGAACAGAGGCAATCGTTCTTAGTATGACTCCAAAGGAAAGAGAGAATCCAAAACTTCTTAATCCTAGCAGAAAGCATCGAATTGCCAAAGGTGCTGGAGTGGATATTGCAGTTGTTAACCGTTTTATCAAGCAGTTTGAACAGAGTCAGAAGGCTATGAAGCAGATGCAGGGTATGATGGGCAAGAAAGGGATGCGTGGCCTGGGAGGTCTTGGCGGATTTGGAAAAGGAAGATTTCCATTTTAAACAGGATAGATAAACCACAGTCGGTTTTCTAGATAAATTATTAATTTTTTCATATAAGAAAGGAAAATTATCATGGCAGTAAAGATGAGATTAACAAGAATGGGCGAGAAGAGAAACGCTATCTACAGAATTGTAGTTTCAGATTCAAGAAGCCCAAGAGATGGCAAGTGCATTGAAGAAGTAGGTACATATAATCCTAATACAGATCCTTCAACAATCAAGTTTGATGAAGAGAAGGCAAAGAAGTGGTTAGCAAATGGTGCTAAGCCTACAGATGTTGTTGCTAAGTTACTCAAGGTTGCTGGTATTGAGAAATAAATTATTGGCTTGTAACACTTTTGGAGGTGGGTTATGAGAGAACTAGTTGAGGTGATTGCTAAGAATCTTGTAGATAATCCAGAAGAAGTTGTTGTAACTGAAGAAGCTAATGGTAAAAATATCACAATTCAGCTACATGTTGCGCAATCTGATATGGGTAAGGTAATTGGAAAGCAGGGAAGAATTGCTAAGGCCATCAGAGCCGTAGTAAAAGCTGCAAGTTCCAATGATAACAAGAGAGTAGATGTTGAAATCATCTAATATATTTAAGGCACAGTGTATAACTGTGCCTTTTAATAAATCTAAGAGGTGTTAATGGAAGAATTATTTCAGGTGGGAGCAATTGCTTCTACGCATGGTGTCAGAGGTGAAGTAAAAGTATTTCCAACAACTGATGACGCAAAACGCTACAGCAAGTTAAAGGAAGTATATCTTGAAGGTAAAGGTGGGAATTTGCTTCACATTGAAGGTGTAAAGTACTTTAAAAATATGGTCATAGTCAAATTTAAGGAATTTAATTCACTTAATGAGGTTGAGTCTCTTAAGGGAAAGAAATTATTTGTGACCAGAGAAAATGCGGTTAAACTTAAAAAAGACGAATATTTTGTAGCTGATTTAATTGGTATGGAAGTATTTGATGAGATAAAGAACATAAAAGGGGAACTTGTAGATGTAATGATTACAGGAGCCAATGATGTTTATGTTATCGAATTAGAGGATAGCAGGGAATTACTTTTACCAGCTATAAAGGATTGTGTTTTGGATGTGGATTTTGATAGTAACTGTATCAAAATAAATATTCTTGAAGGGTTATTAGATTGATGAACTATCATATTATGACTCTTTTCCCGGAGATGATTGAAAATTCTATGAATACCAGCATAATGGGAAAAGCGATAGAAAAGAATATAATAAGTGTAAAAGCAGTGAATATACGTGATTATACACTTGATAAGCATAAAAAGGTTGATGATTATACATATGGCGGAGGTGCGGGAATGCTAATGTCTGCACAGCCAGTATATGATTGTCATAAAGCTCTTAAAGAGAGTATATGTTCTGATAATATTGATAAGAAGGTAAGAACAATATATGTAACTCCACAAGGGAAAGTATTTGATCAGGCCATGGCAGAAGAACTTGCTAAAGAAGAAGATATTGTTTTTTTGTGTGGTCACTATGAAGGAATTGATGAGAGAGTACTGGAAGAGGTAGTAACTGATTATGTATCTATCGGTGACTATGTACTTACAGGAGGAGAGTTGCCAGCACTTGTAATGATGGATTGTATATCGAGGCTTGTACCAGGTGTTTTAAACAATGAAGAGTCTGCACAGACAGAATCTTTTGATGATGGCCTTTTAGAATATCCACAATACACACGTCCAGAAGTCTGGATGGACAAGAAAGTTCCAGATGTTCTTATGAGTGGCCATCACGCCAACATTGAGAAATGGCGCCATGAGCAGTCACTTATTCGAACCAGGGAACGTCGGCCTGATCTCTATGACAAATACATAGAGAACGCCTCCTCGTAGAAACGATTATTTTATAAATGGGTATTGTATTATCACGAAGTTTGTGGTAACATAACAAGGTCGCGAAAATAGATGGTCCTCTGTTACACAGGTATTAAGAACATCCATATAATAAGGAGAAAAGAAATGAACGAAATTATCAAGGCAATCGAAGACGAACAGCTTAAGGCTGAAGTACCTGCATTTGAAGTAGGTGACACAGTAAAGGTTCACGGAAAGATTAAGGAAGGAAACAGAGAACGTATCCAGATTTTCGAAGGAACAGTTATTAAGATGCAGGGTGGTTCAAACAGAGCTACTTTCACAGTTCGTAAGTCATCTAATGGTGTTGGCGTAGAAAAGACATGGCCATTACACTCACCTAACGTTGAGAAGGTAGAGGTAGTAAGACATGGTAAGGTTAGACGTGCTAAGTTATACTACTTAAGAGACAGAGTTGGTAAGGCAGCTAAGGTTAAAGAAGTTCTTAGATAAGAATTGTTCAGAAAGAGTCGTGTAAACGGCTCTTTTTTTATGTGATGCTATTTGTATGCAAATATAATCAAATCTGATATAATTTATTAGTTATATTTACATTATTTGGATGATACTATGGCAAAGAAAAAGGGTTTAAGTTTTTCAAGAAAAAGAAGAAAAGTATCGGGTGATACATTTCATGAGATAATCAGTTATATAGTTGGTATTGTTGTAGCTATAATCATTGCATTTTTCTTAAGTTATAACTGGGGTGTTAAAACATCTATTATTGGTGTTTCAATGGAAAATACCCTATACAATGGACAGACTATTTTGATTAGCAGACTATCTTATCTGATTATGAGACCGAAGGCAGGGGACGTAATAGTTTTTAAGCCTAACGGTAATCAAAATACTTATTACTATGTAAAAAGAGTTGTCGCAACACCGGGGGATACTGTCGAATTCAGAGACGGAAGATTGTATGTCAATGGTATTATGGAAAAAAGTGGCTATGATAAGGTTGCAGATCCTGGTATAGCTGAAAATGCCATGGTTATGGGAGCAGATGAATATTTTGTTCTAGGCGATAACAGGAATAATAGTGAAGATTCAAGGTCTGGTAATATCGGACCTGTTGATAAGAAGCTTATTGAAGGGCGAGCATGGTTTAAATTTACCATGAAGGACAGTTACATGGGCTTCATTGGAAGGGAATAGGTTAAATATGAATTATCAGTGGTATCCTGGTCATATGACGAAGGCAAAACGTCAGATGCAGGAAGATATAAAATTAATTGATCTTATAATTGAAATTGTTGACGCGAGAATTCCTCTCGCCAGCCGAAATCCGGACATAGATGAACTTGGTAAGAATAAATCAAGAATTGTATTACTTAATAAATCGGATCTGGCTGATTCAAAAATTAATGAGGACTGGATACAGTATTTTTCAAAGCAGGGAATACATTGTCTGGAGATTAATTCAAAAACAGGTATGGGACTGAAGAAGATTCAGAATCTTGTTAATGAAGCCTGTAAGGAAAAGATAGAGAGAGACAGAAAGCGTGGAATTATAAACAGGCCTGTAAGAGCAATGGTAGTTGGAATTCCTAACGTTGGGAAATCTACCTTCATTAATTCGTATGCGGGTAGAGCTTGTGCAAAGACTGGTAATAAGCCGGGAGTAACTAAGGGAAAACAGTGGATTAAGCTGTCCAAGGGTCTTGAATTATTGGATACACCAGGAATTTTATGGCCTAAATTTGAAGATCAGGAAACAGGGATGAAACTTGCATTTATAGGGTCTATTAACGATGAAATTCTTATCCCTGAAGAACTGGCTTGTGATTTTATAGATTATATAGGTCAGTATTATCCAGAACTTATATATGATTCATATCAGTTGGAAAAGGGCGAAGATAAGAATTTTGAAGTAATTCAGAAAATTGCATTTAAAAGAGGATGCATATTGAAGGCTGGCGAGGCTGATATTGTGAAAGCTTCAAAGATTCTTATGGATGATTTTAGAAGCGGAAAACTTGGAAGAATATCACTGGAGTTTCCAAAGGGGATTTAACCGATGACAAAAAAAGAAGTATTAAAGGAAATATTATCTACTAGTTTATATCTTTTGTTTGTATTAATTTTCACTTATCTGCTTGTTCATTTTGTATGCCAGAGAACAGAAGTAATAGGTGATTCGATGCAGACTACCCTGTATGACGGGGATAATCTGATGGTTGATAAGATTTCATACAGATTTAAAGACCCAGAGAGATTTGATATCGTGGTATTTCCTTATATGTATGGTGGTAATAATCAGAGATTTATTAAGAGAATCATTGGTTTGCCAGGTGAGCATGTAAGAATTGATGAGTATGGAATTATCTATATCAACGATAAGGCTTTGGTAGAAAACTATGGTAAAGAGGTTATAAAAGATCCAGGGCAGGCTATGCATGGTATTACTCTTGGTGAAAATGAGTACTTTGTACTTGGAGATAACAGAAATAACAGTAAGGATTCCCGTGATCCAAGCGTGGGAACTATAGATGGCGATATTATAATTGGCAGAGCATGGTTACAGATCTGGCCACTTAATAAAATTCATTTTATTAAACATAAGTGAGGTCATGTATGACAAAGGCTGAAGAAAAAGAATTAAAAAAGCAGGAAAAACTCGCTAAAGAAATAGCCAGATGTGAAGAGCTGAAAAAATATGAGAAGGAATATGCAGAATATGATTATATCTGTGGTATAGATGAAGTTGGCAGAGGTCCGCTTGCGGGTCCTGTTGTTGCTGCAGCAGTAATCTTGCCAAAGGACTGTGATATCCTATACATCAATGATTCCAAGAAACTATCTGAAAAGAAAAGAGAAGAACTCTATGATGTAATCATGGAGAAAGCCGTCGCTGTAGGGATTGGTTACAGCTCGCATGAAAGAATTGATGAGATTAATATATTGCAGGCAACATACGAAGCAATGAGGGAAGCTATTGGTAAACTCGAAGTTAAACCCGATATATTATTAAATGATGCCGTTACTATCCCAATGGTAGATATTAAGCAGGTACCAATTATTAAAGGTGATGCTAAATCTATTTCCATAGGTGCAGCAAGTATAATAGCGAAGGTTACAAGGGACAGGCTTATGGTTCAGTATGATGAGGTTTTTCCTGAGTACAGTTTTGCGTCTAATAAGGGATATGGTTCTGCGGCACATATAGCAGCGCTAAAAGAAGTTGGAACTTGTCCTATTCACAGAAGAACATTTATTAAAAATTTTATCTAATGAGGCAGTATGGTTAATTTGTTCGATAATCTGAATCTAAGCAACAGTAATTACAGTGCTCCACTTGGTGAGGGTGCTGCTGTTAATGCGCAGATTTCGGACAACAACCAGGTGCTTTCAACATTAAAAGCGCTTATGCCTGGACAGAACCTGGAGGGACAACTGGTTAGTCAGGATGGAAAAGCACTTCAATTATTAATAGGCAATAATACATTGCTTAATACAACTCTTGATGTCCAGGCCAATTTGTCATTAGGGCAGAATATCTCATTTGAAGTAAAAAGTAATAATGGAGGTCAGCTTGTATTAAGACCTTTGCATACAAATTTAGGTAATGAAGCGACTGCAGTTAAGGCCTTGGAAAGTGCCAGTGTTAAGGTGAGTGAAGAGACAATTAGGATGGTTGATGGTCTTATGAAGGAAGGCATGCCTATTAATCGAGAGACTCTTCAGAGCATGAACAGGGATATGAATTTATATCCTGATGCAGATATTAATGATCTGATTATGCTTCATAAGATGGATATGCCTGTCAATGAAAATAATATTTCTCAGATGCATCTTTACAATAATAGCAATCAGTGGATGATGGAAAATGTCGACAATATGTCTCAGGATATTATGGAATTGTTAGCCTCTTCTGATGAAGAAACATATATGACACTGGTTGATAAATTAGAAAATGTTTTTTCGGATAAAAATGCTACAGATGTAGTTTTGAACGCAAACGAACAAGGGAAGGTTATTATATCTGAAGAGCAGATTGTAACAGGCGATAATGAAAATGCTAGCTTGGCAAAGCTTAATGATTCAAAGAATGTATTCGATTTATTAAAATCGCTGTCGCCAGATAAGATTAGTGATAAAGATACAGCAGCTGTTATTAAAAAACATATAGGGGAAGTTATCTCTGATAAATTTCTTATGGAGCCTGAAAAGGTCGCTGATAAAGAGTATGTAAAAAATTACTATGAGAAAATACTTGATAATATAAAAGACATTGAACAGTTCCTTGGACAAAGTGGAAAATCCGATACTTCGCTGGCAAAAAGTATGTCAGGAATGAAGGACAATATTAATTTCATGAATCAGATGAATGAATTATATAATTATGTTCAGCTTCCCCTTAAAATGGCAGGGGGGCAGGCTCAGGGAGATTTATATGTTTATGCAAAGAAGCATGGACAGAATCAGAAATCTGAAAATGAGCCACTTACAGCATTATTGCATCTATCCATGGAATATCTTGGCAATATGGATATTTTTCTAAAATTGTCTGAGGGTAAACTGAATACAGACTTTTCTCTTGAAAAAGAAGAAATGATAGACTTTATTGAGGCTCATATCGATGAGCTTAATAGAAGACTTATTGATAAAGGTTACAATGTTTCAACTAAAGTTGGTAAACTGGATGACAATACTAAGAATGTTATTGATGAAATCAGAAGTGAATCGCCTTCTGTAAGTATATTAAGTAATCAGTCTTTTGATGCGAGGGCATAAAGTGGAAAAGAATAAGAAAAATCAGACTGCAATTGCCCTGGAATACGATCCTAGTGATGTGGCACCAAAGATTATTGCTACGGGTAAAGGTTTAATAGCAGAAAAAATAATTGAAAAGGCTAAAGAGGCCAATGTACCGGTTCATAAGGATACTAAACTGGCAGGCACATTGTCTAAGCTTGAAATTGGAGATATGATACCGCCTGAATTATATGAAGCAGTTGCAGAAATACTTGTATTTGTTGATGCAATGGAAAAAATCAGGAAAAAAGGCGGTTTGTAACAGGAGTGATATTTGAATAAACGTAGTGTTGGCTCATTTTACGAGGAAGCAGTTTCTGCTTACTTAAAAGAGAAGGGCGTACAGATAGTAGAAAAGAACTTCAGGTGTCGTATGGGGGAAATAGATCTGATTGGAATAGATGGTGACACACTGGTGTTTTTTGAGATAAAGTACAGAAAAAATAACATATATGGCTCACCGTTAGAAGCAGTAGATTATAGGAAACAGAAAAAGATAATATCTGTGGCAAAATATTATCTTACGTACAAAGATGTGGATAAATATATAAGATTTGATGTGATTGGTGTATGCGATAATGAAATAGAATGGATTAAGGATGCCTTCTGCATGTAAGCAGAAGGCAATGTTATTGTTTTATCGCTATTAAGAAATTATTAATAATTTATTTTATTATTTTTCTATATTCCTATGAAATAATGTCACATGAAAGGTGACCACATCGAATTTCACAAGTGAAATGGAGATTTTTATGAATACATATATTTTGGTGGTTGATGATGATAAAGAAATAGTGGATGCTATCGAAATCTATCTTATGCAGGAACAGTTCAATGTTATAAAGGCGTACGATGGAGAGGAGGCAATTAAAAAGCTTAAGGAGAATGATATACACCTGATTTTGCTGGATATTATGATGCCGAAACTGGATGGTATTCATGCGGCCATAAAGATTAGAGAGTACAACACAGTTCCTATTATTTTCCTGTCAGCTAAATCAGAGGATACAGATAAGATATTGGGATTAAATATAGGGGCGGATGATTACATAACAAAGCCATTTAATCCACTGGAACTGGTAGCCAGGGTTAAATCAAATCTAAGAAGATATACAACTCTGGGAAGTATTAGCATAGGTGAAGATAATACATATACTGTTGGGGGATTGGTTATTAATGATGATACTAAGGAAGTTATTGTCGAAGGCAATCCGGTAAAACTTACACCTATTGAGTACAATATTTTACTTCTTCTGGTAAAGAATCAGGGAAGAGTTTTCTCTATTGATCAGATATATGAAAACATATGGGAAGAGGAAGCGATTGGAGCTGATAACACCGTTGCAGTACATATCAGACATATCAGAGAAAAGATAGAGATAAATCCTAAGGAACCTAAATATCTTAAGGTTGTATGGGGCGTTGGTTATAAAATAGAAAAACAATAGATGAGGGAATGATAGTGAAAAAAGGAATTAGCAAATTTAGCAGGGCTCTTTTGATTGTACTGAGTACAATTTTTATAGTGGCTACTTTTACTCTTGCATATTATTTATATGAAGATTCAATGATGGTTGTTGATTATGGCAATCATAAGGATAAGTTCTTTATTCCATTTTATGAAAGAGATAATTCTACATATGAGGATTCAGAATTATTTGGTTCAATTTTTGAAAGTTCTGTAGAAGAAATAATAAGAATGTCAGTAATTAAGAACCAGATGGAAACTGACGGTGTTTATGATCCTGATAAGGCCATTAATATATGTACATATGCTAACAGAAATAAGACTATTCAGAATGAAGTAATAGAAGGCGTTGAATACAGACTGGATGATCTAATTAACTGGGGGAATAAAGGGATAAAGTATGAAAATGTTTCCGCAGATGAAATTCCTTTTGTGATTTCAGAAGGAGCACTTAATGTAGTTGTTGGAAGATATAAGACTATTGATGGAAAAGATTTACTTGAGTATGCAACCTCGCAGGACGAGTATGACATGCTGGTAAATAATCTTATTGATACTACACAGGCATTATTTTCAAACTATAAGGAGTATATAGCCTTTGGTGAGAAATATGGTGTAGGTAAGTCGAATGTACTTTACTGTATCCAGATGTACAATGATGGAAAACCTGTCAGATTTACAAATATGGAGGTAATTAGTACTAAGCATACGGCTGATGAAATTACAGGCCTTTTTAAAAATCAGTTGAAATATGTTTACTTCAATCCTGATAAGATGACACTTGCTACTAATACTAAGATAAGTGCATTCAGAATGCAGGAAGTTGTTAATGGATATAGTTATTCTTTTAATGATAACTCCAGAATCTGGATTGGATTTGATAATATGTATAGTGCTTCTGATGGATTTACCAAGGGAAAACTATACTATGAAAGCAAGTCTGCCAATACCAATGGTGTTGAAATCATAGTCGCAATTTGGGTGTCATTCTTTGCTTATTTAAGTATTCTTGTTTATCTGATAGTAAAAGAAGGCAGACCATATATAAAGAAAGGCAAGGAGCCTTTGGATGATGACAGCTGGATGGATGAAATTCAGCTAAAGAAAGTTGATTTTATGCCAATAGAGTTTCTGGCTGTTTTGGCATTTGGTGTTTTAATTCTGGATTTGATTGTAGGCGGATACAGTGCAAGTATAGCAGTTCTTAACATATTTGAAGGTGTTTTGCCATATCTGGCCGTTATTATAGGCACAATTATTATTAATGTAACATTTATGCCAACAGTACTTTGCCTTACAAGAAAAGTTAAAGCAGGTAACTGGAAAGAAAACTCATGTATCATATGGGTGATTGAGTCAGTAAGGAAGAGCACGATTAATGCCTATGACAATGGTCATGCAATAATAAGGACATGGATTCCATATATTATATTCCTGTTACTTAATTTAATACTTGTCATTTTAGCTCCTGTGGGACTTATAGTGGCTTTTGTTATAGATATGTTTGTTGGAACATTTTTATATAAGAACTACAAAGAACGCAAGGAGATTGTAGATAGTATTAATATTATCAGCCAATCAGATGTTAAGCATCAGATGGATACCACAAAGATGCATGGGGATAATCTGGAACTGGCAAATGCAGTTAATAATATTGGAAATGGAATCAGAAAAGCTGTTGAAAAATCCATGAAGGATGAAAAGATGAAAGCAGATCTGATTACAAATGTAAGCCATGATATAAAAACTCCACTTACATCTATTATCAATTATGTGGATCTTCTTAAGAGAGAAAATATACAGGATGAGAAAATTAGTGGTTATATAGATGTTTTGGACCAGAAGAGCCAGAGATTGAAACAGCTTACCGATGATTTGGTTGAGGCTTCTAAGATAAGCTCTGGGAATATTGTGCTGAATTTTGAAAGAATTAATATCGTTGAGCTTGTTAATCAGTCTATTGGTGAATACGAAGATAAATTTGCTGAGCATGGCTTGAAATGCAGATTTGACCCACCGGAAAAACCGGTATATATCAGTGCTGACAGTAAGAGCATGTTTAGAATTATAGAAAATCTCTATAATAATATTTATAAATATGCCCTTCATGGTACAAGAGTATATATTGATTTAGAGGAGTGCGGTGTGGAAGGCGCCACAAGAGTTCAGCTTTCCGTAAAGAATATTTCAGAGAGTCAGCTTAATATGTCCGCAGATGAACTGCTTGAGAGATTTAAGCAGGGAGATGAATCAAGAACGACAGAAGGATCCGGACTGGGTCTGTCTATAACAAAGAGTCTTACGGAAGCAATGAATGGTCAGTTTGATTTGTTACTCGACGGAGATTTGTTTAAGGTAATACTTACATTTAATACTCTACAGTAAGATGAAACAACTTGGATTTTACGAGAGGGTCCTTATTAGGGCTCTCTCTATTATTTTAGCCAAAAGAATGATATAATAATAAACTATGATGGATAGAGAAAAAAGACGAAATATTATACGAAAAATAGTTCGCTTTTGGTATAATCATAACCTTGCAATAGCCGTATCGTTGACGTTGGCTTTTCTGGCTACAACAATTACGGTTCTTTGTGTTTGTCTAAATACAGGAAATAATAGTGATGTTAATCAGACTGAATCGGAGACAGGAGATTATTCGGCAATTTTCGGAGATGTGAATGATGGTGCATCAAATACAAAAAGAAAAATTAGAAATAGTTCGTCGGATACTGTCAGCAGTACTGGTGAAGAAATAGAATATACTACAGTTCTTCAGTATAATTCCAATACAAAAAATGGTTATATGAATAACTGTATTTTTTTGGGCGATTCCCGTACAGTTGCTATGGTAAGCTATGGTTTCGTGTCAGATGAAAATGTTCTTGCCAAAGTAGGAATAAGTCATCCCTCTGTTTTAAGTGCAACATTTACTCAGAACTCTGGAAAAGAGTATACGGTAAAGAAGTATCTTGAGACACATAAAGCACAGGTTATATACCTGGCCTTTGGTGTGAATGGTATGGGGGGCTCTGATGAAAAATATGAAAAGTCCTTTAAAGAAATGGTAGAAGCTATTATGGACATGGCTCCTGACAGTGAGATAGTTATTATGGCTATCGGACCAGTAGATGATAATGGTCCGTACAAGAAAACCTGTCAGAACTCATGGATTGATAAATATAATAATTTCTTAGAGTCGTTAGCAGAATATGAGGGAATATACTATCTTGATGTTGATTCTGTCTTAAAGGGCGAAGATGGACAGGTTAAGCCAGAGTACGATGCTGGAGATGGACTTCATTATAAAGCCTGTGCATATACAGTGATGTTAGAATATATTATTCATCATCCTGTTCCGGGAATTTCGGATGAAGGTGAATTTGTCGTTAAATATGTCAAACCAACCGGACAGTTTAAGAAAATGATGAAGGATACAGCAACACTTCCAGCAAATGCTGTAGTTGTTTCAGAAGAAGAGGCTAAGCAGGAGGAAGTTAATAATGAGGAACCACAGGTGACTATAGAGGTCACACCGTCGCCGGTTGTGATTCAAAAACAGCCTGAGGAAATTGTGTATCCGACTTTGTCACCTAGTCCAACAATTCCACCAATAGTTAATGTTGAGCCTACGGTTGTTCCAGACGATGTTTTACCAGGTAATACGCCTACACCACCACCTGTGCTTGAAGAGCCGACAACTCCGGTGGAAGAGCCAACGCCGGAAGTAGTACCTGAAACTGAGCCAATACCAGAACCGGGAGAAGAACCAACACCAGAACCTGCCCCAGATTCTAACAATGGATCAGAGGATGAACCACAATCTTTGGATAATTAATAAGACAATTATGAGCCTTGACGATTGCTATATAAATAGGTAAAATTCCTTTGGAATTGAGATATGGAGGATGCTATGTCAAATTTGAAAATGTTAGAAAATTCTATACCAGTAGCGCCAATTGCACTTATTGTTCATGAGTCAGCAAACGCGCTTGGTAACAATGTGGATAGAATAATATCTGCAAGAAGAAAGAATAATAGAGATACATTGGCGAATATTCCTGAATTAGAAGGATATTATAAGGATTCTTATAAGGTTGATTTTAGATGTGCCAGATTTGGAACTGGAGAAGGAAAAGGCGTTATCAATGAATCTATAAGAGGAAAAGATGTATTCATTCTTATTGATATATGCAATAACAGTCTTACCTACAAGATGAATGGTTTTTTAAACCATATGTCGCCAGATGATATTTATCAAGATTTAAAGAGAATCATTGGTGCTATTGCTGGCAGAGCAAGACGAGTTAATGTAATAATGCCATTTTTATACGAGGGACGTCAGCATAAGAGATCCAGCCGTGAATCCCTTGACTGCGCATTTATGTTGTCGGAATTATACAGAATGGGTATAGATAATTTTATTACCTTTGATGCGCATGATCCACGTGTGGCAAATTCGATTCCCCTTAGTGGTTTTGATAATTATACGCCACCATATCAGTTTATTAAGGCACTTCTTAATGCTGAGCAGGATTTGATTATAGATAAGGATCATCTTGTTGTTATAAGCCCTGATGAGGGTGCGTTAGACAGAAGTGTATATTTTGCAAATGTGCTTGGTGTTAATACAGGTATGTTTTATAAGAGACGTGATTATACTAAGGTTGTTAATGGAAAGAATCCAATTGTTGCACATGAATTTTTGGGTGACAGTCTCGATGGAAAAGATGTTATCGTTATGGATGATATGATTAGTTCTGGTGACAGTATGATTGATACAGCCAGACAGCTTAAGGAGATGAATGCCAAGAGAGTATTTATCTGCTGTACATTTGGATTGTTCACAAGCGGTCTTAAGGCCTTTGATGATGCTTATGAAAAGTGCTATATAGATAAGGTTGTAACAACGAATTTGAATTACTTACCTCCAGAACTTAAAACAAGACCTTATTATGTTGAAGCAGATATGAGTACATTTTTAGCAGATGTAGTAGATTTTATGAATCATGATGTGAGTATGAGTAATGTGCACACGCCAGCAGATAAGATTCATGAGGTTATTGCCAGATACAATGAACGTAAAAGTTTTGATTTTGATGGCGATGGAAAGACAAATTGTTCATGAAAAAGAATAAACATATAGTTTCGAAGGTTTTAGTCGGAAGTATAGCAGAAGAGATGGAGATAGAGCCTGGTGATGAGATTGTCTCCATCAACGATGAAGAGATAGAAGATATATTTGATTATCAGTTCTTGTGTGAAAATGAGTACATTGAGGTCGCTATAAGAAAAGAATCTGGTGAGGAATGGGTTCTTGAGATAGATAAAGACGAAGATGAAGATTTGGGAATCGTGTTTGAGAATGGCCTTATGGATGAATATCACAGCTGTTCGAACAAGTGCATTTTCTGCTTCATTGATCAGATGCCAAAAGGTATGAGAGAAACACTGTATTTTAAAGATGATGATGCAAGATTGTCTTTTTTACAGGGAAACTATGTAACACTTACCAATATGTCGGATAAAGATGTTAACAGAATTATTAAATATAATCTTTCTCCAATTAACATATCATTTCATACTACAAATCCTGAGCTTAGATGCATGATGTTAAATAACAGATTTGCAGGACAGGCTCTAAAAAAAGCGGATTTATTTTATGAGGCTGGTCTTATGATGAATGGCCAGGTGGTTTTGTGCAAGGATGTTAATGACCGAGATGAGTTAGAGCGTACGATATCAGACCTGTACAGTTATTTACCTTATTTGCAGAGTTTATCTATAGTTCCTGTTGGTGTTACAAAATACAGAGAGGGACTTTTCCCTATGAAAGACTGGGAAAAAGAGGATGCGGAATATCTTATTGATCAGGTTGAAAGATGGCAAAAGAAGGCTTTTGAAGAATATGGTACGCATTTTGTACATGCCTCTGACGAGTGGTATATAAAGGCTGGTAGAGAAGTTCCTGAAGAAGAACGTTATGATGGATACCTTCAGTTAGGCAATGGCGTTGGAATGATAAGGGCCATGCTGGATGAATTCGAAGAAGAACGTCTTAACAATGAAAATACACAGGTCGAACCAGAAAAAGTAACTATAGTTACTGGATTGCTTCCGTATCCATACATGAAGATGATGGCAGATAAACTGTCCAATGATCATCCTGATAAGGAAATTCAGGTAGTTCCTGTAGTTAATCATTTTTTTGGAGAAAGCATTACTGTAACAGGACTTTTGACGGGACAGGATATTGTAGCTGCACTTAAAGATATAGACATAGGTGACAGATTATTGATATCGGAGACCATAATGAAGGCAGATAGTCCAGTATTCTTAGATGACATGACACTGGATGAATTCAAGGATATTTTACAAGTTGAGGTTAGTATTGTACAATCAAATGGATACGATTTTGTGGATTGTATTTTGAATGTCAATATGACTATATAAAAGGATTATTATGAGCACAAAGAAAAGAAAACCAATAGTTGCAGTAGTAGGCAGACCTAATGTTGGTAAATCTACACTGTTTAATGCGTTGGCAGGTGAGCGAATAGCGATAGTTCAGGATACACCTGGTATTACAAGAGACAGAATATATGCTGATATCACATGGCTTGATATGGCATTTACACTTATTGATACTGGCGGTATTGAGCCGGAGAGTGATGATGTTATTTTAAGTCAGATGCGTGAGCAGGCTCAGATTGCCATGGATACTGCGGATGTTATCATTTTTATGGTAGACGTCAAGCAGGGACTGGTTGATGATGATATGAAAGTAGCTGATATGCTTAGGAGATGTCACAAACCAGTTGTATTGGTAGTCAATAAAGTGGACAGCTTTGAGAAATTCTTAAATGATACATATGAATTCTATAATTTAGGTATAGGTGATCCTATACCAATTTCTGCAGCAAACAGACTTGGTATTGGTGATATGCTTGATGAGGTTTCCAAGCATTTTGACAAATCCATGACAGAAATTGAAGAAGATGACAGACCAAGAGTAGCAATTATTGGTAAGCCTAATGTTGGTAAATCTTCTCTGATTAATAAAATCATAGGCGAGCAGCGTCTTATTGTATCTGATATTGCAGGTACTACAAGAGATGCTATTGATACACCAGTTAAGGCTAATGGAAAAGAATATATATTTATTGATACAGCAGGTCTTAGAAGAAAGAAGAACATCAAGGAAGATCTTGAAAAATATATGATTGTTCGTACTGTTTCTGCTGTTGAAAGAGCTGATGTAGTAGTACTGCTGATCGATGCGGACGAAGGTGTTACAGAGCAGGATGCTAAAATTGCAGGTATTGCTCATGAAAGAGGCAAGGGCTTTATAATTGCAGTTAATAAGTGGGATCTTGTAGAAAAAGATAATCATACAGTTAATGAGTTTACAAAGAAAGTGAGATCAACATTAAGCTTTATGCCTTATGCTGAGATTATGTTCATTTCAGCACTTACAGGACAAAGAGTGCCTAAACTCTTTGAGACTATTGATGCTGTTATTGAGAACAGTACACTCAGAGTACAGACAGGTGTCCTCAATGAAATTGTTGCAGAAGCAACCGCTATGCAGCAGCCACCTACAGACAAGGGAAAGAGACTTAAGATTTTCTATGTAACTCAGGTAAGTGTAAAACCACCAACCTTTGTTGTATTTGTCAATGAGAAATATCTTATGCATTTCTCATATACAAGATATATTGAGAATCAGATTAGAGAGTCCTTTGGATTTAGGGGAACTCCACTTAGATTTATTATTAAAGAGCGTAAAGAGGAAGCTTAAATTATGTACAGATTAATTTGTTTGGTAGTTGGTTATGCTTTTGGACTTATTCAGAGTGCCTATATTATGGGACGAATGAAGGGGATTGATATCAGAACTGTAGGAAGTGGCAATGCAGGAAGTACAAATGCGCTTCGAGCTTTTGGAACAAAGGCTGGCTTTTTATGCCTGTTCTGTGATGCTCTTAAGACAATTGTAGCTATTTTACTTATGAGATTTACTATAGGACGTATCTGGCCTGATTATATTGCACTCATTACACTGTATTCAGCTGTAGGTGTTATATTTGGTCATAACTTTCCATTCTACCTGAATTTTAAGGGTGGAAAAGGAATGGCGGCAACTCTTGGACTTATACTTGCTTTATTGTCGTTGCAGCCACTGTATTTTCTTACAATGTTCCCGTTGTTTGTCATTATTTTTGTGACAACACATTATGTTTCACTTGGAAGTATGCTTGCATATGTACTTTTCTTTATTGAGACTATTCTTTTTGGAAAAATGGGAATGCTTGGAGCTAATTTAAGTAACGCTCAGTTGATAGAATTAAATTGTATTGCATTTTTCCTAATGGCACTTGCAATATTCCAGCATAGAAAGAATGTTGTAAGACTTATTAAGGGAGAAGAAAGTAAGACATATCTTACTAAGAAGAATAAGGAAGCTTATAAGGCTCTTATGGAAGAGAAGGAAGCTGCAAAGAATTCTGGAAATTAAAAAGTAATTTGCCTGACAGGAGGTATTACGCATGGAGAATATAGCAATTATAGGTGCTGGTAGCTGGGGAATTGCACTTGCTCAGTTGTTAGCAAATAATGGGCATAAAGTTACAGTTTGGTCGATTATTGAGGATGAAATTAACATGCTCATCAAAAATCATGAGCATCTTGATAAATTGCCAGGTGTTAAGTTGAATGAAAGCATTGAGTATACAACTGATTTAAAGGCTGCCATAAAAGGCAAAAAGATACTTGTTCTTGCTGTACCAAGCCCTTTTACAAGAAGTACTGCTGCAAGTATGCGTGAATATGTGACAGAAGATCAGCTTATTGTCAATGTAGCTAAGGGTGTTGAAGAAAAAACACTTATGACTCTTTCGCAGGTGGTTGAAGATGAGATACCACAGGGAAACGTATGCGTATTATCTGGACCAAGTCACGCTGAAGAGGTAGGCAGAGGACTTCCTACACTTGTTGTTGTAGGCGCAAAGAAGAAAGCAGATGCACAGTATTTGCAGAACACATTTATGAGTGATGTATTCAGAGTATATATAAGTTCTGATATTTTAGGAATTGAACTTGGTGCTGCTTTAAAGAACGTTGTTGCACTTGCGGCTGGTATTGCAGATGGTCTTGGTTTTGGTGATAATGCCAAAGCTGCGCTCATTACAAGAGGTATTACAGAGATTGCAAGACTTGGAATGGCAATGGGTGGTAAATTTGAAACTTTCTGTGGATTAACAGGTATTGGTGATTTAATTGTTACCTGTGCCAGTGTTCATTCCAGAAATCGTAAAGCAGGTTATCTTATTGGTCAGGGTAAGACATATGCAGAGGCTATGGATGAGGTTAAGATGGTCGTTGAGGGAGTTTATTCTGCAAAGGCGGCTATAGGACTTGCTCAAAAGTATGATGTAAGACTGCCTATTATTGAACAGGTTAATCAGATTTTATTTGAAGATATGCCTGCAAAAGAGGCAATGGGAAGACTTATGCTTCGAGATAAGAAAATTGAAAATCCTGGAGTTGAATGGGAGGACTAAATGGAAGGTATAAATAATTCTTTTCAGGGAACTGGTGAATATGTAGCCAGCGAACAGCTTTTAGCTGCTGTAAATGTTGCAATTACACTTCAGAAACCTTTGCTTATTAAAGGTGAGCCTGGTACAGGTAAAACTATGCTTGCTGAGGCAGTAGCAAAGGCACTTAATAAAAAGCTTGTAATATGGAATATTAAGTCCACATCTAAAGCACAGGAAGGTCTCTATATGTATGATACAATTCAGAGACTATATGATGGACAGTTCAAAGAAGAGGGCGTAGATGATATAGCTAAGTATATTAAACTTGGTAAGCTTGGTGAAGCCTTTGACAGTGATGAACAGGTTATTCTTCTTATTGATGAGATTGATAAGGCTGATTTGGAGTTCCCTAATGACCTTTTGTGGGAACTTGACCAGATGGAATTCTATATTCATGAGACAAAGCGTACTGTTAAAGCAAAACAAAGACCAATAGTAATCATTACAAGTAATGCGGAAAAAGAATTACCAGATGCATTTCTTAGAAGATGTATTTTCCATTATATTGATTTCCCTGATAAGGAACTGATGGAAGAAATTGTAAGAGTACATCTTCCAAATGTTGAGGAAAATGTGTTAAAGCAGGCTTTTGAAGTATTTTATGATATTCGTGCCATGAGGGATGTAAGAAAGAAACCATCTACCTCAGAGCTCATTGACTGGATTAATGTACTTCAGCTTGGAGGAATTCCTGCAGATGAGATTAGAAAGAAATTACCTTTTGTAGGAGTTATTGTTAAGAAGGATGAAGATCTTAACACTGTAAAACAAAAGATTATATAATTTTTATACTATGAGTAGATAGACAATGTTCACTAAATTCTTTTATGATTTAAGAGAAGCAGGACTAAAGGTGACATTTGCTGAATTTCTGACATTACAGGAAGCCCTGGATAAGGGTCTGGCAAACAGCTCACTTACAGATTTTTATTATCTGTGCAGAATGATTCTCGTAAAAAGTGAAACTGAATATGATAAGTTCGATACAGTATTCGAAAACAACTTTAAAGGAAAACATGTTGAGATTGAAGTTGGCGAGCAGATGTTAAAATGGCTTGATAAATCCGACATGGATGAATTTATTGCTGAAACAGAGAGGCAGTGGCTTAATCAGTCTGAAGATTTAAAGATTGATAAGGATGACGTTGAAGAAAAATTCAAGCAGCGACTTAAAGATCAGGATAGTGAACACAACGGTGGATCTCATTGGATTGGAACCATGGGTAAAACAAGCTTTGGTAATACTGGTGGAAACATCGGTGGAGTCAGAGTAGGCGGGAAAAGTGGTTATCAGTCTGCATTTGCCGTTATTGGAGCAAAGAAGTACAGAGATTTCAGAGATGACAGAATAATTGACAATCGTCAGTTTATGCAGGCCTTAAGAAAACTTAGACAGTTTTCAAGCCGACTTGATATACCAAAAACAGAACTTGATATTGAAGGAACAATAGAAAAGACTTGTAACAATGGTGGTATTTTACATATTGTTATGGATAAGCCACGTAAAAACGCTGTGAAGTTGTTACTTCTAATGGATAGTGGCGGAACAATGATACCTTATTCGAGTCTTATGAATGAGTTGTTTCAGTCTATCAATAAATCAAATCATTATAAGGACGTAAAAGTCTATTATTTCCACAATTGTATTTATAGTAAGCTTTATAATACTCCGGAATGCGAAAATGGCGACTGGATAGATACAGAATGGATGTTTAGAAATCTAGACAGTGATTATAAGGTTATAATTGTGGGAGATGCAGCCATGGCTCCGGAGGAATTGTATAGTGATTCAGGCAATTACAGAGGCCCAAACGGTGGTATAAGCGGTTGGGACTGGCTGATGCTTATGAAACGTCACTATAAAAAAATTGTCTGGATGAATCCTAAAATGGCTATAGGTCATGCACCTTGGCGAGAGGCCGAGACAGCAATCAAAGGTGTATTTCCAATGTACAGACTTACAGTTGATGGATTGAATCAGGCGATGATAACGTTAATGAGTGGAAAATAATTGATAAAGGAAGATAAAATAATGGGAATTTATGAAGAATTACAGGCAAGAGGATTACTTGCCCAGGTTACAGACGAAGAGGGAATCAGAAACCTTATCAACAATGGTAAGGCAACATTCTATATTGGCTTTGATCCAACAGCTGACAGCCTTCATGTAGGTCATTTTATGGCACTTTGTCTTATGAAACGACTTCAGATGGCTGGTAACAAGCCTATAGCACTTCTTGGTGGTGGTACAGGTATGATTGGTGATCCATCTGGTAAGACAGATATGCGTAGCATGCTTACTAAGGAGACAATCCAGCATAATATTGAGTGCTTCAAGAAGCAGATGAGCCGTTTTATCGATTTCTCTGATGATAAGGCTCTTATGGTAAATAATGCTGACTGGCTTCTTGATCTTAACTACGTAGAAGTACTTAGAGAGGTTGGACCATACTTTAGCGTTAGCAATATGCTTCGTGCAAAATGTTATGAGCAGAGACTTGAGCGTGAAGGTGGACTTACTTTCCTTGAATTTAACTACATGATTATGCAGAGTTACGATTTCCTTGAACTCTACAGAAGATATGGCTGTAATCTTCAGTTTGGTGGAGATGATCAGTGGAGTAATATGCTTGGTGGTAGAGAACTTATCAGAAAGAAACTTGGTAAGGATGATGCTGAAGCTATGACAATCACACTTCTTCTTAATTCGGAAGGTAAGAAGATGGGTAAGACTGTAAGTGGTGCTGTATGGCTTGATCCAGAGAAGACATCTCCATTCGATTTCTACCAGTACTGGAGAAATGTTGCAGATGCCGATGTTTTAAAATGTATCAGAATGCTTACATTCCTTCCGCTTGAAGAAATTGATGCGATGGATAAATGGGAAGGTGCAGAGCTTAATAAGGCAAAAGAAATTTTGGCTTATGAACTTACAAAGCTTGTTCATGGTGAAGAAGAGGCTGTTAAGGCACAGGAAAGTGCAAGAGCTTTATTCTCGGGTGCTGGAACAACTGATATGCCTACATTTGAAATTACAGAGGATATGCTCCTTGACGGTAAGATTGATATTCTTGGAATTCTTGCTCAGTCAGGACTTTGCGGATCACGTTCAGAGGCAAGACGTGCTGTAGAGCAGGGGGGTGTCACAGTTGAAGATAACAAGGTAACAGATGTTAAGACTCTTTATACTCCTGAGGATCTTGCAGGTGATGGAATTGTTGTAAGACGTGGTAAAAAGAGCTATAAGAGAATTAAAATGGCATAAAACTATTGCAAAAGGGTGGTTTCTTAACAAATATTAAGGGAACTTAAGATTATGTTAATTCAAATTTACAGAATATGTAGGTATTATATTATTTGAAGAAAAGAATTTTTCTCCGCCCGATATTCAATAGTTATTCATCTTGCAATATTTAATAAATCGTCGGTTTTAACGTATTTGGTTCCCTACCAGGTGATTTTCACAATGTACGTCGAAGCCGACGGTTTATTTTGTTTAATAGTTTATTAAGAAATAAAACCTTGTATTAATAGATTAATTTGGGTATACTAGATAAGGTTTTATATGAAAGGAAGTTTGTAACATGAAAAAGAGATTATTAAGTGCATTTGCAGTTTTTATGTGTGCGTGCATGCTTGGGGCCTGTGGTGAAAAAGAGGCACAGGTAGATTATATTATGCCTGAAATTGAAGCTATCCCAATGGATACACAGGAAGTTGTTGAAGAGAAAACAGTTGAAGAACTGCCTACTGAAGATGAGCTTCCAGAAGGAATGTATTTCTCAGAGCTTACTCATTTACCAATTGATGAGAGTCTTAAGAATCAGAGACCAATCGCTGTTATGGTTGATAATGAGAAGACAGCTTTACCTCATTTTGGCGTAAATGATGTGGATATTGTTTATGAAATCATGAACTCTACACAGAATGACCGTGTTACTCGTTTTATGTGCATTATGAAGGACTGGGATGCTATTTCTCAGCTTGGTTCAATCAGATCAACAAGACCTACAAATATTTTACTTTGTGCTGAGTACAATGCTGTTCTTTGTCATGATGGTGGTCCATTCTATATTGACTCATATTTTACAAAGGCGGTATTTAAGGATCATTTCTCTGGTATTTTCTCGCGTGTAGATAATGGTAAGGCAAGAGAGTTTACTGAGTATATTCTTCCAGGAGATCTTGACAAGGCGTTTAACAACTCAAAATTCACAAAGGAATATAATGAGTATTATGCTGGTGAGCATTTCCAGTTTGCGCCAAAGTGTAATCCAATAACATTTGAAGATAATACAGAAGCTATTTCTGCAACATTTATTGATTTACCATTTAAGCACAATGGTTCAGAACTTAAGTACAATGAGTCTGATAAGAAGTATTATTACTCTGAGTATGGTTCACCACACAACGATGGTAAGACTGGTGAGCAGCTTTGCTTTGATAATGTTATCATTCAGAACTGTACATTCACACAGCTTGATGAACATGGTTACCTTATTTACAATGTTATTGACTCAGGTAAGCAGGGCTACTATTGTACAAATGGTAAGGCTATTCCTGTAACATGGGCAAAGGGTGGCGAAGATAACTCTATTACAAAATTCTATGATAGTAATGGAGAAGAGATTAAGATTAATACAGGTAAGACTTATATCACACTTATTCCAAGCGATACATGGAATGATGTTGTAATTCAGTAATTGCTAAAGCAGTTTGGGACCATTCGTAAGAATGGTCCTTTTTTATATATTATTTATTGTTTATTTGATATAATAGAATTGGTTTTGGTTATAAGAAAGGGGATTACAAAATGAATGCGGTTTATGAAAAACTATTAAAATGTTTGGAAAGCGTAAGAGCAAAGACTGATTTTGTTCCAAGGGTAGCAATAGTTCTTGGTTCGGGGCTTGGTGACTATGCTAATGATATAAAGGTTGAATGTGAGATTGATTACCATGATATAGAAGGTTTTCCAATTTCTACAGTTCCAGGACATGCTGGAAAATTCATTTTTGGTTATGTTGATGATGTTCCAGTTGTTTGTATGAAGGGAAGAGTGCATTACTATGAAGGGTATCCGATTAGTGATGTTGTACTTCCGACAAGACTTATGAAACTTATGGGTGCTGAGATTTTGTTTTTAACCAATGCATCCGGTGGCCTGAATACTTCATTTTGTGCAGGTGATTTTATGATGATTATAGATCATATTTCATGTTTTGCACCTAATCCTCTCATTGGTCAAAATATAGAAGAGTTGGGAACAAGATTTCCAGATATGACTCATGTATATGATGAGGATTTAAGAGAAATAATTGAAGAAACAGCTAAAGAAAACAATATTAAGCTTCAGAAGGGCGTATATGCACAGCTTACAGGACCATCATTTGAAAGCCCTGCAGAGATAAGAATGTTAAGAACTCTTGGTGTGGATGCAGTTGGTATGTCTACCGTAGTTGAAGCTATTGTAGCAAATCATATGGGCATGAAAATATGTGGTATTTCCTGTGTATGCAATCTTGCGGCAGGCATGACTCAGAATCCATTGACACATGAAGAGGTGCAGGCTGCTGCCAATGAGGCGGCTCCTAAGTTTAAGAAACTGTTAACAGAAACTGTTAAAAAATTTTAATTAAGAGGTAAAACAATGAATATTAGATTTTATAATGCAAGAATTCTTTCCATGGCAGAAGGTCAGGAGATTATCAACGGAGAATTATGGGTTAAGGATAGTGAGATTACATATATCGGGGAAAGTGAAGCGTCTGATTCGATTGTTTGGGATGAGGAAATTGATTGTGAAGAAAACCTCCTTATGCCAGGTTTTAAAAATGTTCATACCCATAGTGGTATGACTGCGTTCAGATCACTTGCAGACGATTTGAATCTTCAGGACTGGCTTAATACAATGATTTTCCCAAGAGAAGCAGTTATGACAGGGGAAGATATATACTGGCTTACAAAACTTGCTATACTTGAGTATCTTACAACTGGTGTAACTCTCATAGCAGATATGTATCTTACACCAGAAACAATTCTTGATGCATGTTCTGAAATGGGTATGAGATGTGAAATCGTATCAGGACTTAATAAGTTTGGACCTACACTTCAGGTTTTAGAGGATCGTTTTAATAATCTCAATGGTAAAGATGAACTTGTAGGATTTAAAATGGGTGTTCATGCAGAATATACCTGTGATAAAGAACTTTTAGAAGAGGTTTCAAAACTCATTCATAAATATAAGGCACCTTTGTATGTTCATATGTCTGAAACTCAGACAGAGCATGAGGAATGCATAGAGAGATACGGTATGACTCCAATGGCATTCTTTGACAGCCTTGGATTATGGGATTTTGGCGGAAGTATATACCATGGTGTATGGATTGATGATAACGATATGGAAATAATGAAGAATAGAGGCATTTCTGTTATTTCTAATCCAGCTAGTAATGCAAAGCTTGCAAGTGGTATTGCTCCTATTTCAAAGTATCTTGAGAAGGGCATTATGGTTGGACTTGGAACAGATGGACCAAGCTCAAATAACTGCCTTGATATGTTTAGAGAGATGTTCCTTGTGACAGCTTTAGCTAAACTGAAGGAAATGGATCCAAAGGCGGTTGATGCAAGAGAAGTTCTTAAGATGGCCTGTGTCAATGGTGCACTTAGCCTGAATCGTGAAGAATGTAGTGATTTGAGTGTCGGTAAAAAAGCTGATATCATCATGATTGATTTAAAACAGCCTAATATGCAGCCGATTCTTAATATTCCTAAGAATATTGTATACAGTGGTTCAAAAACAAATATTAAGATGACTATGATAAATGGTAAAATCCTTTACCACAATGGTTCTTTCAAGGGCGTAAACGTTGAAGAAATTTATGAAAAATGCGCTCAGATTACAGAGAGATTAAAAGATATTTAATATGATTCCTGTTATAGTTATTGTTTGCGTTTTGTTGTTTGTATTTTATTCAGGCTACAAGCGGGAAAAGAATGATCGAATTAAATATATAGATAAACTGCTTTCAAAAACAGGTAAGGATTCAGACCGGAAAATACTTGCGGAAGAGCTTGCATGTGCAAAGACTTATTGTGAATACAAGGGTGATTCTACGATAGATGATATAACATGGAATGACCTTGACATGAATCTTATCTACAGAAACATTAACTTTTGCCAGACATCTGCTGGAGATGAGTACCTGTATTATATTTTAAGAAAACCAAATCTTGACGAGAATAAATGGGAAGATTTTGATAATAAGATAAAAGAGATTTCTTCTGACAAAGATTTGAAACGTAAGCTTTTGTACAGTTTGTGCCAGATAGGCAGAAGTGGGAAGTATTGCGTTTACAATTATCTTGATTGTCTGGATAAGGTTGAAGTATGGTCGGATTTGTGGGATGTATTTTCGCTGGTTGCATTTATCCCATGTATTGGGCTGTGCTTTATCAATGGATTAGTTGGAGCGGCATTAGTCTTTATACTAATGATTTTTAATATATCTACATACTTTAAGAAGAAAAGACAGATTGAAAGCTATTTTGTCTGTTTTCAATATATCTTAAGAATTACAAAAAGTGTAGATTCCATTAAGAAAATTGACTGTAAGATTTTACAGGAAGAAATGACTGACCTGGTCGAGTCTAAGAACAGACTGGCAGTATTTAATAATATGCTTAACCTTGTAACAGGTGATGCAGGTAACAGTCCTGTAGGAATTGTTCTTGATTATTTAAGAATGCTTACGCATGTTGATTTGATAGCTTTTAAGAAGATATTAAGATGTGTAAGAGACAATAAGGATGCTGTTATTAATATAATAGATACAATTGGTAAGATTGACTGTTATATGAGTATTGGTGAATACAGGGCGAGTCTTGACGGCTGGTGTATACCTGATTTTGATAATAGTAAGACTAATATTTTAATAAAAGGTGGGTATCATCCGCTTATAAAGAATGCTGTTAAGAATGATTTGACAACTGATAAACCGCTGCTGTTAACGGGAAGCAATGCTTCTGGAAAATCGACATTTCTTAAGATGATTGCCATAAACTGTCTTTTAGCACAAACAATACATACAGTTCTGGCAGATGAATATGTAGCACCATATTTTAGAATTTACACATCCTTAAGTCTGAAGGATAATATTGTAGCAGGCGACAGTTATTATATGGCGGAAATAAAGTCTATTAAACGTATCTTTGATTCGGCAAAGGATGAGTGCAGGGTGATTGGCTTTGTCGATGAGGTGCTTAGAGGTACCAATACTGTAGAAAGAATTGCTGCAAGTACAGCAATATTAAAGGATATGTCAGAAAGTGGAGTGTTCGCATTTGCAGCAACTCATGATATAGAGTTAACTTATCTTTTAGAGGATTATGATAATTATCATTTTGAAGAAAAAGTTACGGACGGCGATGTTACATTTTCATACAAGCTAAAAGATGGAAGAGCAACCACTCGTAATGCGATAAAACTTTTGGAATTAATGGGCTACAACAAAGATATAATTGACGAATCAAAGAAAATGGTTGAAAGTTTCGAAAAGAAAGGAAACTGGAACTGATATATGAATGTAACTTTGTATAGTGATGGATCAGCAAGAGGCAATCCGGGACCTGGAGGCTTTGGTACTATTCTTGAATATATTGATTCAAAGGGACAACTTCATACCAGGGAATATAGCGGAGGCTTTAAAGATACGACCAACAACAGAATGGAGTTAATGGGCGTTATAACAGGTCTTGAGGCTTTGAATAAACCCTGCAAAGTGGAAGTTGTTACTGATTCTAAATATGTTTCTGATGCTTTTAATCAGCATTGGATAGAGGGCTGGATTAAAAAGGACTGGCGACGTGGTAAAAGCGATGAGGTTAAAAATATAGACTTGTGGTTAAGACTTTTGGAGGCCATGAATCCTCATCAGGTTACATTTACCTGGGTGAAAGGTCATGCTGGACATCCACAAAATGAGAGATGCGACAAACTGGCAACTTCGGCTGCAGATTCTCTTGATTAATACTTAGGTCAATGTTATCATAGTAACAGTAAATTTAAGGAGTTTTTGTAATGAGCAATTTGATTTTATTTCTTAATGCATTTTTATCATATCTTTTGGTGTTTTTAGTATTTGCTGTTTTGATTGTTGTTGCTGTAATAGTTGGTATCAAAGTAAGACAGTCTAAGAATAAGAAAGAAGAAATTGAAAAATCTGCTGCGGCTGTAGAAGCTGCTGCGGTTGCTGCAAAAGCAGAATAATGAGTGATTGAGGCGTTCTTATTGAACGCCTTGTTTTTTATTAATCGGTAGAATGTTTTGGATTTTGCAAGTGAAATGGAGTTTTTATGGCAAAAGGAATTAATCAGAAACTTAAGCTTTTATATATCGTTAAAATATTAGAGAAGAATACGGATGAAAATCATCCAATGTCTACACAGAAGCTGATTGAAGAACTGGCAAAGTGCGATATAAGTGCGGAAAGAAAAAGCATATATGATGATATTAATCAGTTAGTTGACTTTGGCTATGATATTGAAACCAATAAATCAAGAACCAACGGAGGCTACTATATTGCCAGCAGACATTTTGAAATTTCAGAACTTAAGCTTTTAGTTGATTCAATTCAGGCTTCCAGATTTATTACATTAAAGAAAAGCCGTGAACTTATAGGTAAACTTGAGAGTATGGTTTCTGTATATGATGAAGCATCCTTAAAACGTGATGTTTTTGTACAGAACAGAATTAAGACGGACAATGAGAGCGTATATTATGTGGTAAATGATATATATACGGCTATTCAGAATAACCATCAGATTAGTTTCCTTTATATGGAGTGGAACATAAAGAAAGAAAAAGAGGCCAGAAGAGATAAGAAAAGATATCTTATAAGCCCATTTGCTTTGACTATTAAAGATGAAAACTATTATCTTATAGCCTATGACAGTACAGATGAAAAAATAAAGCATTACAGAGTAGATAAGATAAAAGATGTCAAAATAGAAGAAGCAAAGCGGCAGGGACATGGTATGTTTGACAAGTTTGATGTGGCAAAATATGCCAATAAGTCCTTTGGTATGTTTGGAGGTACAGATGAGACGGTCAGTCTTCAGTTTCCTAAAGAATATGTTGGAATTGTGATTGACAGATTTGGAACAGATATTGATATAAGACAGATTGATGATAAATATGCATCTGCCAGGGTGGAGGTTACTGTGTCTAATCAGTTCTTTGGCTGGATTACTTCTATAGGTGATTCGGTTACAATACTTTCACCAAATAATGTTAAAAAACAATATATTGATTATTTGTCATCTATCATTAATAAGTACTAAATTGTTTAAAATCCCATTCACTGAATGGGATTTGTTAATTTTATAAGAAATATTATTTGAGTTTTTGTATATATTGTTTGAATCTTACACCTTGACTCTATATATTGATTTCTCTATAATGGTGATACAAGATATGGTAAGTAACACCAAGACATTCACAAGATAGTGTATCCTGTGAATTTTTTAATGGCTTACGTTTGTATTTGTTTAAGGAGACATTTAGGGAATGAGCGTTGTAGTGGAATCGGTAAAAGAACTTGATGACAACTATTATGGTGAAAAATATCGTTGTAAAAGAACTGTAGTTGTTGTTAAGAAGGATGGAAGCTTTGAAGAGTTTAATGTACAGAAGGTTGTAAATGCAGTTGGAAAAAGTGCATATAGAGCTCTGACAAAATTCTCTGAAGAAGAGAAGGGACAGATCTGCCAGTATGTATGTGACAAGGTTGATGAGCTTGGTGTTGGTGAAATTCCTATTCCTATAATGCATAATATTGTTGAAAGCGCATTGGAGCAGGTTAAGCCTATTGTTGCAAAGTCATACAGAGATTACCGTAACTATAAGCAGGACTTTGTTCGCATGCTTGACGACGTATATAAGAAGAGTCAGTCTATTATGTACGTTGGAGATAAGGAAAATTCCAATACTGATTCTGCCCTTGTATCAACAAAGCGTTCTCTTATTTTTAATCAGCTTAATAAGGAGTTATATCAGAAATTCTTTATGACCACTGAAGAGATTCAGGCATGTCGTGACGGATATATCTATGTTCATGATATGAGCGCGAGAAGAGATACCATGAACTGCTGCCTTTTTGACGTAGAGCATGTTCTTCGTGGTGGCTTTGAGATGGGAAACATCTGGTATAACGAACCTAAGACTGTTGATACTGCATTTGATGTTATTGGTGATATTGTTCTTTCAGCAGCCAGTCAGCAGTATGGTGGATTTACAGTTCCATCTGTTGATAATATTCTTGAGCCTTATGCTGAAAAATCGTACAAGAAGTATACAGATAAGTATATGAAGCTTGGTATTGATCAGGAAACAGCCGAAGCTGAAGCTTATGCTGATGTTGTAAGAGACATGGAGCAGGGCTTCCAGGGATGGGAGTATAAGTTTAATACGGTAGCCAGTTCACGTGGTGATTATCCATTTATTACTGTTACAGCAGGTACAGGAACAGGAAGATTTGCTAAGCTTGCTACAATCTGTATGCTCAATGTAAGACGCAGAGGACAGGGTAAGAAAGAATGTAAGAAACCTGTATTGTTCCCTAAGATTGTATTTTTGTATGATGAAAATCTTCATGGACCAGGAAAGCCACTTGAAGATGTATTTGAAGCTGGTGTTAAGTGTTCTGCGAAGACTATGTATCCAGACTGGTTATCATTGACTGGTAAAGGTTATATTGCTTTCATGTATAAGCAGTATGGAAAGATTATTTCTCCAATGGGTTGTAGAGCATTTCTTTCACCTTGGTATGAAAGAGGAGGAATGCATCCTGCTGATGATGAGGATACACCTATTTTTGTAGGTAGATTTAACATTGGTGCAGTTTCACTTCATTTACCAATGATTCTTGCTAAGGCAAGACATGAGAGTAAGGATTTTTATGAAGTTTTAGATTACTATTTGAATCTTATAAGACAGCTTCATATCCGTACCTATGCATATTTGGGTGAGATGCGCGCAAGTACTAATCCGCTTGCTTATTGTGAAGGAGGTTTCCTTGGTGGTAATTTGAAACTTACTGACAAGATTAAGCCGATTCTTAAGAGTGCAACAGCAAGTTTTGGTATAACAGCTTTCAATGAACTTCAGATGTTATACAACGGAAAATCTTTAGTTGAAGACGGACAGTTTGCTCTTGAAGTACTCGAACATATTAATAAAAAGGTTAATGAGTTCAAGGAAGAAGATGGCAACCTTTATGCTATATATGGAACACCTGCTGAGAATCTTTGCGGTCTTCAGGTTCAGCAGTTTAGAAAGAAGTATGGTATTGTTGAGGGTGTTTCAGACAGAGACTACGTTTCAAACAGCTTCCACTGCCATGTAACTGAGGATATTACACCAATTCAGAAGCAGAATACAGAGTACAGATTCTGGGAACTTTGTAATGGTGGAAAAATTCAGTATGTAAAGTATCCAATTGATTATAATATTGATGCTGTTAAGACTCTTATCCGCAGAGCTATGGAACTTGGATTCTATGAGGGTGTAAATCTTTCACTTGCATATTGTGATGATTGCGGTCACCAGGAGCTTGAGATGGATGTATGTCCAAAATGTGGAAGTAAAAATCTTACTAAAATAGATAGAATGAATGGCTATTTGTCATATTCTCGTGTACATGGTGACACAAGACTTAATGAAGCAAAGATGGCTGAGATTGCAGAAAGGAAGTCTATGTAACCATGAGATATCATAATATTACAAAAGATGACATGCTTAATGGTGATGGACTTCGTGTTGTTCTTTGGGTGGCAGGATGTTCGCATTGCTGTAAAGAATGTCAGAACCCTATTACATGGGACCCGGATGGTGGTCTTCTGTTTGATGAAGACGCCAAACAGGAGATTTTTGAACAGTTAGATCAGTCGTATATTTCGGGAATCACATTTTCTGGAGGTGATCCGCTTCATAGTGCCAACAGACTGGATGTCAGAAATCTTATGGAAGAGATTAAGGAAAAATATCCTGATAAGACAATCTGGTTATATACTGGATATACCTGGGAAGAAGTGTGGCATTATCCATTGATGAAGTACGTAGATGTACTAGTTGACGGTGAGTATGTTGCTGAATGCAGAGATACAAAACTGTTATGGAAGGGCAGCTCTAACCAGAGAGTTATTGATGTTCAGGAGACACTTAAGAAGAGTGATAAGCTCGTACCGGCTCTTCATTGTGGTGATTATTCATAAATAATATAAAGGGGTGTATATATGCACGAAATTGCTAAATTCAGCAAAGTTAGTTTTGATGAGTTTATGATTGGCATAAAGGATATTATGCCTGAAATAGACGATAATGGTGTTAAAGAGATGTATGATGCTCTTAAGCTTCCTAAGAGAGCAACCAAGGGAAGTGCCGGATATGATTTCTATACACCATTTACTTTTACACTTAATCCAGGTGAAACAATAAAGATTCCAACGGGTATAAGAGCTAAGATGGAAACAGACTGGGTATTATGTGTATATCCAAGAAGTGGACTTGGGTTTAAATATCGTTTACAGCTTAATAACACAGTAGGAATAATTGATAGTGATTATTATTATTCTGACAATGAAGGTCATATATATATTAAGATCACTAATGATTCCAATGAAGGGAAATCTGTGACAGTTGATAAGGGAACAGGTTTTGCACAGGGGATATTCATGATGTACGGGATTACTGTAGATGACGATGTTACGGAAGAACGTAATGGTGGATTTGGAAGCACAACAAAATAAATAGTTATTAGGAGGTTCCGTGGGGAACCTCTTTCTTTATAATCATTTAATATATGAGACTATTTATATTTTGGTAAAAAGGTGTTATCATAATATGACGTTTGAGATTATTATCTCATTTATGAGAGACAATAGATGAAACAGGAGAATTTTTAAGATGAAAATCAGAACAAGATACGCACCAAGTCCAACTGGTAAGATGCATGTGGGCAATTTACGTTCGGCATTATATGAATTTTTAATTGCAAAGCATGATGGTGGAGATTTTATGCTTCGTATTGAGGATACAGATCAGGAACGATTTGTAGAGGGAGCAACCGAGATTATATATCGTACCATGGAAAAGACAGGTCTTATTCATGACGAAGGACCTGATAAAGATGGAGGTTTTGGCCCATATGTTCAGTCAGAGCGTATGAAAACAGGAATATATCTTAAGTATGCGAAGGAACTTATTGAAAAAGGCGAAGCATATTATTGTTTCTGTGATAAGGAAAGACTGGCGTCTCTTAAAACAGAAGTAGTAGAAGGCAAAGAGATTAGTATATATGATAAGCACTGTCTTGGACTTTCAAAGGAAGAGATAGAGAAAAATCTTGCAGAAGGCAAGCCATACGTAATCAGACAGAACAATCCTAATGAAGGTTCAACAACCTTCAGTGATGAATTATATGGTGATATCACAGTTGAAAACTCAGAATTAGATGACATGATTCTTATTAAGACTGATGGTTATCCAACATATAACTTTGCCAATGTTGTTGATGATCATACCATGAATATCACTCATGTAGTAAGAGGAAATGAGTACCTTTCATCTTCACCAAAGTATCAGAGATTATATGATGCTTTTGGCTGGAAGAGTCCAGTTTATGTTCATTTGCCACTTATTACTGACGAAGACCATAAGAAACTTTCAAAGAGAAGTGGGCATGCTTCATTCGAAGATTTGCTTGAGCAGGGATTTGTAACAGAAGCGGTAGTTAATTATATAGCTTTACTTGGATGGAGCCCTGAGGATAATAGAGAAATTTTTACTTTGGATGAGCTTATTAAAGATTTTGATTATCATAGAATTTCAAAATCGCCAGCAGTATTTGATATTGTTAAGCTTCGTTGGATGAATGGTGAATATATTAAGGCCATGGATTTTGATAAATATTATGATATGGCTAAAGCTTATATTGAAGAGGCTGTTAAATCAGACGTCGATAAAAAAATGTTGGCAAACTGGGTAAAGACAAGAATTGAAACCTTTAATGATATTAAGGAGCATCTGGATTTCGTTGATGAATTACCTGATTATGATATTGAGATGTATACTCATAAAAAGATGAAGACTAATGCAGAGTCAAGTCTTGAGGTTTTAAATGAGATACTTCCGATATTAGAGGCTCATGATGATTATACAAACGATAGTTTATATGCACTTATAATGAAGTATGTAGAAGAAAAAGGTTGCAAAAACGGATACGTATTGTGGCCAATCCGTACTGCTGTATCTGGAAAGCAGATGACACCAGCGGGTGCTACAGAACTTATGGAATTATTTGGTAAAGATGAGACTATTAAGAGAATAAAGGCAGGTATTGCCAAACTTGAGCAAAAATAGACTCTCTGAATGGCAGGAACATGCAATTAACCATTTTACCGGACCGGCGCTTGTAGTTGCGGGTCCGGGAAGTGGTAAAACTACTGTAATAGTTAATCGAATTAATAATCTTATCTACCAAAGACATATTAAACCGGAAAACATTCTGGTAATCACATTTTCTAAGATGGCTGCTTTATCCATGCAGTCAAGATTTCAGCAAACTGGAAGTTATTTACCAGTCACATTTGGAACATTTCATTCTGTTTTTTACAATATAATAAGACAATCTCAGACTAATCAATTTAATGTAATTTCAATACGAAAAAAACAGGAAATACTTACTGATGTTTTACAATCATTAAACATTTCGGATAATTTAGAAAAAGAATTTTTGAATTCACTTCTTAAGAGAATATCCTACTATAAAAATTCGAATTTAAAAAAAGATAATAAGTCTCTTTGCAACATAGATGAAAAAACATTTATGTCTGTTTTTGATGCTTATTGTGAGAATTTACGAATAATGTCGTTAATTGATTTTGACGACATGATGCTTCTTTGCAAAAAAATTCTTATAAATAACAGTGAGATAAGAAAACGGTATCAGGACATGTTTAAATTTGTGCTTATAGATGAATTTCAGGATATCAATGATTTGCAGTTTGAAATAATTAAGCTTTTGATTAATGATGAAAATAATATTTTTGCAGTAGGGGACGATGATCAGTCTATATATGGCTTCAGAGGGTCCAATCCCACACTTATGAGCAAGTTTAGTGAATATTTTCCAACAGCAGAATTAATATATTTAAGCTGCAATTATCGTTGCGCTAAAGAAATTACATATTTATCAAACAAACTGATTGGTAATAATACAATGCGAATACCAAAAGATATTGTTTCGGATAAAGCAAATGGTAAAGCTGCTATATTAAGCTTTGAGAGTGGTGATAAGCAGAATGGGGAGATTTTAAATTATATTGAAAATAAAAGTAAGACCGGCAATATGTGCTTGCTTTATCGGAATAATATTAGTGTATCCAGGATGATAGAATATCTTGTTAGGAATAATATTGACTGTGAATGTGTGGAAAAGACATATAATCCATTTGATACAGTCATTGTTAAGGATTTTCTCGTTTATTTCAAATTGAGCAGGAATGATGAAATATGTTCAAAAGAATTTGTTCGTATAATGAATAAGCCTCTGCGATACCTGTCGAGAAATAAAATTACAGGAGAACATACAGATTTAACACTTCTTAAAGGTCTGTACAAGGATAAAACTTATGTGGTGGAAAAAATTAAAAAGCTGGAATATGATTTAAAATTTATGAGAAAGATGGATTTATACAGTGCTTTTCATTATTTTAGAAAGGTTATAGGCTATGAGGAGTACGCAAAGAATTCATATAGTGATTTTAATAAGAACTATGGAAAGGATTATTTTGATTTAATTGGTGAAAAACTTAGGGACTATAATGATTACGACAAACTAAAGAATTTTATTATCAGCATGGATAGTGTGAATAAAGAAAAAGAACAGATCGTTATTGTGCCTGGAAAGATATATGTAATGACCTATCATGCATCAAAAGGCCTGGAGTTTGACTCGGTATGGATTCCTGATTTGATGGAGGGAGAATGTCCAAGTAGCAAAAGTCAGTCGGCTGAAGATATTGAGGAAGAACGAAGAATGCTGTATGTGGCAATGACGAGGGCAAAGAGTGAATTAACCATGACTTACATATTAGGAAATTCGAATAAAAAGCTGTTAAAGAGCCGTTTCGTACATGAATTGGAAAAATGAATAGAAGGTTGAAAAAATAACTGTTTTTAGATAAAATCTATTTAGTTATAACAATAAATTTTTTATTGATATTATGGAGAAAAATATATGGAAAAGAATGTACCAGAAGAAGAAATGAAAGTTGAACTCAGTCTTGATGATGGCTCTACAGTTATGTGTGAAGTTATTACAATTCTTGAGGTTAATGGCAAGGAATATATAGCTCTTCTTCCAGAAGGACAGGAGAATGAAGAAGATCAGGATGTTTGGTTCTATGAATATTCTGAGAATCCTGATGATCCTAATGAAGAGCCAGAACTTACATACATTGAGGATGATGATGAATATGATGCAGTTTGTGATGCATTTGATGAATTCTTAGATGAATGTGAGTACGACGAAGATTAATTAGACGAAAGTTGATTAACTGCTTATGGAAGATATTAAGATATCATACGGTAAGCCTTATCCCCTTGGAGCAACCTGCGTAGGACCTATGCAGGTTAATTTTGCTGTGGTTATTAGTACAGATAAACAGTGTGGTGTTGTTCTTTATAATAAAAAGACTAAAGAAGAAAAAAGACTATCTTTCTGCTGCTCAAATAAAGTTGGCAATATTCGCTGCATGAAAGTATCGGGGATTGATTATAAAGAATATGACTACAATTTCTATGTGGAAGACGAAATAATAAATGACCCATATGCAAAAATTGTTGTAGGTAATGATAAATGGGGAAAGATTCCGTCAGAGTTACGTGCAGGAATTTATGAGGATGATTATGACTGGACTGGAGATAAGAATCCAATGATTCCATATCATGACTGTATCATGTATCTTTTGCATGTAAGAGGCTTTACTAATCACAGAAGCAGTAAAGTGAAAAATCCAGGTACTTTTGATGGTGTGGTAGAAAAAATTCCATACTTAAAAGAATTAGGTATAAATTCTGTGGAATTAATGCCGGTGTATAACTTTGTTGAAATAGAAGAACAAAAGAAGGTAAATGATGATTTTTCCATAAAGCCATATGAAAATAATGAGCCGAAATTAAATTACTGGGGATATAAGAACAGTTTCTATTTTGCTCCAAAGTCAGGCTATTGTGCCAATAAAGTTAAAGCAGATGTGGCTTTAAAGGATATGGTAAAAGAACTGCATAAGAACGGTATAGAAGTTATCCTGCAGTTTTTCTTTCCTGATAAAGTTAAGCAGGGATATATATTTGAAGTATTGAAATTCTGGATGCAGGAATACCATGTAGATGGATTTCATCTGATGGGAAGTAAGATTCCTCTGGCTCTTATTGGAACAGAGCCGATGTTAGCTAATACCAAGATTATATGTGATTACCAGCCAATAGATGAGATTTATGAAAATGGTGTAAAGCCAAATTTTAAGAATCTTGCAATCAGCAGAGATGAATATATGTATGATATGAGAAGACTTCTTAAATCGGATGAAGGTATGATTCCTAAAACTTTGGAATACATGAAGAATTCTCCAGAGAAATATGCTGATATTCATTATTTTACACATGGTAATACATTTACGCTTATGGATCTTGTCAGCTATGACAGAAAACATAATGAGAGTAATGGTGAGAATAATTATGATGGCGCAGTATATAATGCATCGTGGAACTGCGGCTATGAGGGTAATACAACAAGAGTGTCTGTCAGAAAACTTAGGATGAGACAGATAAAAAATGCCATTGTATTAAATATGCTTTCGAAATCTACTCCATTAATTGTAGCAGGAGATGAATTTGGAAATAGTCAGAATGGCAATAATAATCCATATTGTAATGACAGTTCTGTTACATGGCTTAACTGGGGACTCATTTCAAAGAATCAGGAAATTTATGATTTTATGAAGGCGGCTATTTCGCTTCGTAAAAAATACGGAATTCTTCATACACAGGATTCTTTTAAAATGAATGATTATTTATCCTGTGGTTATCCGGATTTGTCATTTCACTCAGATGAACTGTGGAAGGTTGAAACAGATATTCTGAGTAGACAGTTTGCAATGCTTTATTGTGGCAATTATAACGACGATGATGTGTTTATATATGTTGCTGTTAATCAGCATTGGGCAAGCCATGATTTTGCTATTCCTACCTTGCCAAAGGGATACAAATGGTCGTGCTATACAAATACAGATGGTAGTGATGAAATAAAGGTTACAGGCAAAGATCACGAGTCCATTGCTGTTAAGGAGAGAAGCATTGTAATAATGTTAGGAACCAGATGAAACCGATACAACATTTTATTACTATTACAAAACATAAAGAACTTGTAAGACAAGGATGCTTTGCAGTTGGTTTATATCGACAGGGGCTTATGCATGATTTGAGCAAATATACGCCTACAGAATTTTGGGTAGGTGCTAAATTCTATCAGGGGACCAGAAGCCCGAACAATGCTGAAAGAGAAGACAAAGGCTATTCAGCAGCATGGCTGCATCATAAGGGCAGAAATAAACACCATTATGAATACTGGATTGATTATTCATCCCGTAGTGCGCCAAAAGGAATGCATGGCATGATGCCAGCACCTATGCCAACAAAATATCTTGTAGAGATGCTTATGGACAGAATCGCAGCCTGCAAGATATATAACAAGAGTGATTATACTACAAGCTCTCCATTGGAATATTATAATAAGGGAATGGAGCCTGCACCTTTACATCCGAAGACAAAAGCTTTTCTTGAGATGTTTTTGCTGATGATTAAAGTATGGGGCGAGGAAAGAACATTTACCTTTATCAAAGAGGAAATTTTACCAAGACGCAGAGTATTTGATAAAAAGGACAATATAGATTATTGCATTGAGTTTTGCAGAAAAGCTACTAACAAGCTTAAAAATGATGAGCTCAAAGAAGGAGTATAAAATATGTCAGATAATTATGTAGCATATGTTTCAACTTATACACAGGGAGATAATTACGGCATTCATATCTTTGATGTAGATTTGGAGGCTGGAAAATTTACTCTTAAGGATAAGGTTAAGATATCTAACTCGTCTTATGTGACAATTTCACACAATTCCAAATATCTTTATTCTATAACAGATTTTGGAGTTGAAGCTTACAGAATTGAAGCGGACGGAGGATTGACTGTACTGGGCAACGCCGGAATTAACGGAATGCGCGGCTGCTATTTGTCTACAGATTACGAAGATAAGTTTTTATTTGTTGCAGGTTATCATGATGGAAAGATTACTGTACTTCGATTAAAGGAAGACGGTAGTATTGATGGCATCTGTGATGAAGTATTTCATAAGGGCTGGGGAAACGTAGCTGAACGTAATTTCAGACCACACGTAAACTGTGTAAAGATGACCAGAGATAATAAATATCTATGTGCTGCTGATCTTGGAATGGATTTTGTGGATGTTTATACGGTTGATAAGACAACTGGAAAGCTTAAGCTTATTGATATCATTCATTCCGACCAGGAATCTGCACCTAGACATATCAAGTTTTCAAAAGATGGTAAGCACATGTACATCGTACATGAGTTAAGCAATCAGATTGATGTGTATGATTATACAAATAAGGGTGATGTGCCTGATTTTGAGAAGATTCAGACAGTCTTTACACTTAATGATTATCATGCAAAGGGATCTGCTGCGTCTGCATTGAGCATATCTAAAGACGGAAATTATATGGTTAGCTCCAATGCTGGTGATAACAGTGTTGTTGTAATGTCAATAGATGAAGAAGATGGAAAGCTTAGCAAGATTTTCTGTCTGCCTGTCAGCGGAGATTATCCAAAGGATGCCTGCCTTTTCCCTGATAACAAGCATCTTGTGAGTCTAAATCATGAATCTGATACACTTACATTCTTTAGTGTAGATCTTGAGAAGGGCCTTTTGGTTATGAATCAGAAAGAGATTAAGGTATCTAAACCAAACTGTATTATTTTCCATAAGCTTAGTTAGGAAGTTTAGAAATTATGGCTGAATATAAATTACTTACAACTGAAGGAAATGCGAAAAGAGCAGAATATAAGACAGTTCACGGCACTATCCAAACCCCTGTTTTTATGAATGTAGGAACTGTAGCGGCTATTAAAGGGGCGGTTTCAACAGAGGATTTAGAAAAGGTAAAATGCCAGATAGAACTGAGTAATACATATCATCTTCATGTCAGACCTGGAGATGATAAGATTAAACAGCTTGGCGGTCTTCACAAATTTATGAACTGGAATAAGCCTATTCTTACAGATTCGGGTGGATTCCAGGTGTTTTCACTTGCAGGATTAAGAAAAATAAAAGAAGAAGGTGTAACATTTAATTCGCATGTTGATGGTAAGAAGATTTTCATGGGACCAGAGGAGAGTATGCAGATACAGTCAAATCTGGGTTCAACAATTGCCATGGCATTTGATGAGTGTGCTCCTGCGCTTGCAGACAGGAATTACGTTAAGCCTAGCGTGGAAAGAACCACAAGATGGCTTGAAAGATGTAAAGCAGAGATGAAGAGGTTGAATTCTCTTGAGGATACTGTTAATAAAGAACAGTTGCTGTTTGCTATTAATCAGGGGGCTATATATGAAGATTTACGTGTTGATCATGCAAAACAGATTGCTCAGATGGAACTTGATGGATATGCAATCGGTGGTCTTGCTGTAGGTGAAACGCACGAACAGATGTATTCTATTATTGAAGCAGTTGTGCCACATTTACCAAAGGATAAACCTACATATCTTATGGGCGTAGGTACACCGGCTAATATATTGGAGGCTGTTGAAAGAGGTGTTGACTTTTTTGACTGTGTATATCCAACACGAAACGGACGTCATGGTCATGTTTATACCAATATGGGTAAATTAAATCTTTTTAACCAGCAGTATGAACTGGACAGCAGACCTATCGAAGAAGGATGTATGTGTCCAACATGTCAAAGATATTCAAGAGCCTACATCAGACATTTGCTTAAGGCTAAGGAAATGCTTGGTATGAGGCTTTGCGTACTCCATAATTTGTATTTCTACAACACAATGATGGAAGAGATACGCGATGCTCTTGATAAACACGAGTTTGCCTCATATAAAAAGAGAAAACTCGACTTGTTAAATCAGCAGAATTAATGTAATATTAGTGTATTGGCCTTGAGGCTTATTTGGAGGATTTTATGAACGGATTATTATTAACAAGTGATGCTGCTTCAGCTGGTTCAGCAGTAGGCAGTGGTATTATTTTAGTTGTTTATGTACTTTTCTTTGGTGTATTCATTTATTTCCTTATGATTAAACCACAGAAGAAGGAACAGAAGAGAATCGCTGCAATGCATAGCGACATGGAGGTTGGAGATACAGTACTTACAACCAGTGGATTCTACGGAATTCTCATTGATATCGACGAAGATTCAGTTATTGTTGAATTTGGTAATAACAAGAATTGCCGTATACCAATGGAAAAATCAGCTATCAAGCAGATTGAGAAAGCAAATGCTGAATAAATAACAATTTATTTAGACCACTGTTTACGCAGTGGTCTTTAAATGGTTTTAATGGAGGTTATTATGGATATGAATATTGCAGTCATCAGAGGTGACGGAATTGGACCAGAAATAGTTAATGAAGCTATTAAGGTACTTGATAAAGTATGTGATAAATACGGACATAAGATTAATTATACTGATGTTCTTATGGGCGGCGCTTCTATTGATGTTCATGGTACAAGTCTTACGGATGAGGCTATTGATACATGTAAAGCAGCTGATGCAGTACTTATGGGATCTATTGGTGGAGATCCTAATACTTCTCCATGGTATAAGATTGATCCTAAGGACAGACCAGAGGCTGGTCTTCTTAAGATAAGAAAGGCTCTCAATCTTTTTGCAAACTTAAGACCTGCTGTATTATTTCCACAGCTTGCAGATGCATGTCCATTAAAAAAGGAAATGGCTGATAAGGGCTTTGATATGCTTATTATGAGAGAACTTACAGGCGGTCTTTATTTTGGAGAGAGAAAGACTATTGAGGAAAATGGTGAAAAGAAAGCAATTGATTCTTTGACATATTCTGAATCAGAGATCAGAAGAATTGCTATTAAGGCATTCGAAGTAGCAAGAGCAAGAAGAAGTAAGGTTATCAGTGTTGATAAGGCCAATGTTTTAGATTCATCCAGACTATGGAGAGCGGTAACAAATGAGGTCGCTAAAGATTATCCAGATGTAACACTTGAACATATGTTAGTCGATAACTGTGCAATGCAGCTTGTAAAGGATCCAACACAATTTGATGTTATTCTTACAGAGAATATGTTTGGTGATATTTTATCTGATGAGGCAAGCATGGTAACAGGCTCAATCGGTATGCTGGCATCAGCATCCATGAATGATACAAAGTTTGGCTTATATGAGCCAAGCCATGGTTCAGCTCCAGATATAGCTGGTAAGAATATTGCTAATCCACTTGCAACAATTCTTAGTGCAGCAATGATGTTGAGATTCTCATTTGACCTTGGAAAAGAGGCTGATGCTATTGAAGTGGCAATTAATAAGGTCCTTGATGAGGGTTACAGAACTGGTGATATTTACGTTGATGGTTTGAAGAAAGTTACATGTAGCGAGATGGGTGATCTTGTTGCAGAGAGAATATAATTACAGAAGGGAATTATTGTTATGAAAAGTGATAATGCAAGAGCTGGAATGCAGCAGGCACCAGCAAGAAGTTTATTTAACGCACTTGGTTTTACAAAAGATGAAATGAAGAAACCTATGGTTGGTATTGTAAGTTCATACAATGAAATCGTACCAGGCCATATGAATATTGATAAGATAGTTCAGGCTGTAAAAATTGGTGTTGCCGAGGCTGGTGGTGTACCAGTTGAGTTTCCAGCAATTGCAGTATGTGATGGTATTGCTATGGGACATGTAGGCATGAAGTATTCTCTTGTAACAAGAGATCTTATTGCTGATTCAACAGAATGTATGGCAATTGCTCATCAGTTTGATGCACTTGTTATGATTCCTAACTGCGATAAGAATGTACCTGGTTTACTTATGGCTGCAGCAAGACTTGATCTTCCAACAGTATTTGTATCAGGTGGTCCAATGCTTGCAGGTCATGTTGGTGGACAGAAGAGATCTCTTTCTTCTATGTTTGAGGCTGTTGGTTCATATGCAGCTGGTACAATGACAGAAGAAGAAGTTGATAATTTTGTTGAAAATGTTTGCCCAACATGCGGTTCTTGTTCTGGTATGTACACAGCAAACTCTATGAACTGTTTAACAGAAGCTCTTGGTATGGGCTTAAGAGGCAATGGTACTATTCCTGCTGTATATTCAGCTCGTATTCGTCTTGCTAAAGAAGCTGGCTATGCTGTTATGGATTTGTATAGAAAGGGCATTACAGCTCGTCAGATTATGACAAAGGAAGCTGTTCTTAATGCATTGACTGTTGATATGGCACTTGGATGTTCAACAAATTCTATGCTTCATCTTCCAGCAATTGCTCATGAGATTGGTTTTGATTTTGATATTGCATTTGCAAATCCTATTTCTGAGAAAACACCTAACCTTTGCCATTTAGCACCAGCAGGTCCAACATATATGGAAGACCTTAATGAAGCAGGTGGTGTTTGGGCTGTTATGAAGGAACTTTCTGATATTGGACTTCTTAATACAGAATGTATGACAGTAACAGGTAAAACTGTTGGCGAAAATATTAAGAATGCAGCTAATCTTAATCCAGAAGTTATCAGACCACTTGATAATCCATATTCTAAGACAGGTGGTCTTGCTGTACTTAAGGGAAATCTTGCTCCAGATGG
>JAZQOC010000029.1:0-15502 GCA_045627645.1 Lachnospiraceae bacterium | reverse complement strand
CTATTTTAGCAGCAATTCTTGTACCAGCACTTTTAGGATACATTGATAGAGCAAAGGGATCAGGAGTTCTCTTGAATGCAAAGAGTGCAATGACAGCAACTCAGGCAGAGTTTTCTAACCTTTACGGTACAGCTAAGTCGGATGAAAAACTCAGCACTATGATTACAGCATCTGGAGTTAAAGATAGGATCATTAACACAGCAGATGTTCCAGATAATGCTAAATTTACAGCGTTTACAAAGGCAGCGGATGCAGTAGCAACAAGTAAAAATCATAATGCATGGACAGTTGGAGGTTTCTATTATACAGAGGGAACTCAGGCATGCTCATATGATGGAAAATCTTGGACAACAGGTACTACTGATGAAGTTAAGGCTCCAGCATCAACAGGTGCAACAATAGCAATAAAGGAATAATTAACATATTAAATGGAAAGTCTCCGATGTGTGGTCATCGGAGACTTTTTATTCTGTAACCTAATGGGTACGATTTAATGAAGTTACCTTTACAAATCATAGTTGTATTCTTAATTTTCGACTTTTTGTATGATAGATTTCTGCATATAATAGGCAGATTTAATTGAGTGTGTTATAGTATCAATGTGGTAAGAAGCCATATATGAAGCCCAAGCTTCCTTTGTATTTTAGATTATATGTGAATTATAAGTATGCTAAGAAGGCATGCAGTCTCTTATGGGGATTGTATGCTTATTTTTATGTATTTTTATATTTTTGAATTTGGGTGTATTGATGACGTTAGAACAGTTTTTTGAAAAAAACAGCAAAGTGGCAATCGCATTTTCAGGTGGAGTAGATTCCGCTTATCTTTTATATGAGGCGATTAGATGCAGAGTTGATGTAAGAGCCTACTATGTCAAATCCCAGTTTCAGCCACAGTTTGAATTGGATGACGCGTTGCGACTAGCCAGAGAACTCAATGCTGATATGACCATAATAGAATTGGGTGTATTAGCTTTTGAAGATGTGGTGAAGAATCCTTCGAATAGATGCTATTACTGCAAGCAACAGATATTTGGAAATATCTTAAAGAGAGCAAAAGCAGATGGCTATACAGTGATTTTGGATGGAACCAATGCCTCTGATGAAGAAGGTGACAGACCTGGCATGAAGGCACTTCGTGAGATGCAGGTAAAGTCACCGCTTAGAGAATGTGGACTGACCAAAGACAGAATCAGAGAGTTTTCTAAAGTAGCAGGATTATTCACCTGGAATAAACCAGCTTATGCGTGTCTAGCTACAAGAATTGCAACAGGCGAAAAGATAACTGAGGAGAAACTTAAGGCTACCGAAATGGCAGAAGAGTATCTGTTTAGTTTGGGATTCTCGGATTTGAGAGTAAGGCGAGTTGGTGACAAAGCAAAGCTTCAGTTTACAGCAAGTCAGCTTGAAGAAGCAACGGCAAGGCAGAATGAGATTAGGACAGAACTTCTGAAATATTATAAAGAAGTTGAGATAGATACAAGTGTTGTAAGAGGTTGATTTAGTCAAACAGTAATTAAGTTTGGAGAAATAATATGAGTGACATAAGAGACATGTTGGAGGCTTTAAAAAATGGAGAGATATCAGTGGATGATGTGTTGCTTGCCATTAAGAAACAGCCTTTTGAAGATATAGGTTATGCCAAGGTTGATTTGCACAGAGGTGTGAGACAAGGAGCATCGGAGGTTATCTATGGTGCTAGTAAAACACCTGAGCAAATGATTGGCATTGTTGAGAATATGCAGAAGAATGGTATAGCCAATATTCTCATCACCCGCTTATCTCAGGAAGCAGCAGATGAGATATCGAAAGTGCATGCATTGGATTATCGTAAAGAAGCAAAGCTTGGAATAATTGGCCAGATACCTAAGGCCAATGGAATTGGTAAGGTTGTTGTAGCAACTGGAGGAACATCGGATATTCCTGTTGCAGAGGAAGCAGCAATAACAGCAGAGTTTCATGGTAATGAGGTTGTACGACTTTATGATGTTGGTGTAGCAGGACTTCATAGACTTTTGGCTCATACTGATGAGATAATGAGCGCTTCAGTAATTATTGCGATTGCTGGAATGGAAGGAGCTCTTGCAAGTGTCATTGGCGGATTGGCAGACTGTCCTGTAATTGCAGTTCCAACAAGCGTTGGATATGGTGCGAGCTTTGAAGGATTGTCAGCTTTGTTATCAATGTTGAATTCCTGTGCAAGCGGTGTTTCGGTAGTAAATATTGATAATGGTTTTGGTGCCGGATATCTTGCAAGCATGATAAACCATCGTTGATGGGTTAGTGATATTGTTGCTAAGTGATTTAAGAATGCAGGAGATTAATAATATGAAAACCTTATATATTGACTGTGGTATGGGAGCAGCAGGAGATATGCTTACAGCAGCTTTGTTGGAACTGTTCCCAAACAAAGAAGAAATTGTTGCAGAACTTAATAATATTGGTATTTCGGGTGTGGAATATATTTGTGAGCCAGCAACTAAGTGTGGTATTGGTGGCACACACATGACAGTGAAAGTTCACGGCATGGAAGAAGATGAGCACATGCATGACTATTGTCACGAGCATCATCATGACAATGAGCATAACCACTGTCACGAGCATCATCACGACCATGAGCATGAACATAATCATGACCATGAACACAGCCACGGGCATACGCATTCACACAGTAGCTTGCATGACATAGAACATATAGTTAGAGGTCACCTGAATATACCTTCTGCGGTCGCTGAAGATGTCATGGAAGTTTATCACCTCATTGCAGAGGCAGAGAGTCATGCACATCAAAAACCAATTTCAGATATTCATTTTCATGAGGTTGGAACTATGGATGCTATCGCAGATATCACAGCGGTTTGTTTTCTTATGAACAAGTTAGCGCCGGGTCAGGTAGTTGTATCTCCAATTCATGTTGGAAGTGGTCAGGTCAGATGTGCACATGGCATATTGCCAGTACCGGCGCCTGCAACCGCATTTATATTAAAAGGCGTGCCAATGTATGGTGGTGAGATAAAGGGTGAACTTTGTACTCCTACTGGAGCAGCACTTCTTAAGCATTTTGCGACTAAGTTTGGTGACATGCCAATCATGAGTGTTAGCGCAATTGGTTATGGTATGGGTAAGAAGGATTTTGAAAGAGCAAACTGCGTGAGAGTTATGCTTGGTGAAGCAGAGCGAAAGGACAACACGATTGTTGAACTATTCTGCAACGTGGATGATATGACTGCTGAAGAGATAGGCCATGCTATGAATGTATTTTTGGAAGCAGGTGCGGTTGAAGCATTTACAACACCAGTCATGATGAAGAAATCAAGACCAGGAACGCTGATTACAGTTATGTGTAAGGAGAGCAAAAAAGAAGCAATTATAGAGCTTATTTTCAAGCACACTACAACGATTGGAATCAGAGAGTCCATCAGCAAGCGATATATTTTAGACAGAAAAATAGAAACTGTTCATACAGAGTATGGTGATGTTAGAAAGAAGGTTTCGTCAGGTTATGGTGTAATCAGAGAAAAAATCGAGTATGATGACTTGGCTAAAATTGCAGTGGAAAATGGAAAATCCGTCAGAGAGATCAGGACGAAAATAGTAAAAAATAATGGCTGTGCAGAGGCCTAATATATTGCAAATAACTAGTTAGAACGGAGGAAATAATTATGCATATGGCAGACGCTTTGCTGGCACCAGCTGTGGCAGCAACAATGTATGGAGCATCGATCGCTACAACAGGAGTAGCAATTTACAAAATGAAAAAGGATAACAGCTTTGACATGGAGGATTCGTTAAAGAAGCTTCCAACTATGGCTGTAATGTCATCACTTGTATTCGCAGGACAGATGATTAATTATACAATTCCTGGAACAGGTTCATCTGGACATATCTGTGGTGGTGTAATGCTGTCAGCCCTACTTGGACCTTGGGCAGGATTCTTATCTATGATAGCAGTACTTCTGATACAGTGTTTGTTCTTCGCTGATGGTGGCCTGATGGCACTGGGAGCAAACGTATGGAATATGTCATTTTACGGATGTATATTAGGTTACTTCCTAATATTTAAGCCAATAGTCAGTGGCAAAATCTTAAATCGTATCAATGCCAAAACAAGACTTATAATCGCAGCAATTGTGACATGTGTACTGACACTTCAGCTTGGCGCATTTTCAGTAGTGCTAGAGACAAGTGCTTCAGGAATAACAGATTTGCCATTTGGCGCTTTTGTGGCACTTATGCAGCCAATCCATCTTGCAATTGGCCTTGTAGAAGGTATTGCTACTTCTGCTATTTTAGTGTTTGTATATGAAAACCGACCAGAGATGATTACCTGTCTTGAAGATAAGAAGGAAGGCAGAGCAAGCTTTAAAACTACAATCATTATCCTTGCGATTATTGTATGTGTAATCGGTGGTATTATGTCTCAGTTTGCCAGCAGCAATCCTGATGGTCTTGAGTGGTCGCTCTTTGGCAATGAGGAGGCTGGATATTCAGCTAACATGGGACTTGATGAAGAGGATTATGGTGTGCAGAGTAGTACTGCAATTGTAGCGGATTCGATTCAGACAAAGACAGCATTTTTGCCAGATTACGCATTTGCAAATGATGAAGAAAATGCGCTTGGAACTTCAGTTTCAGGATTACTTGGATCTGCAATGGTAGCAGCCTTGGCAGCTTTGATTTGTTTTGCAAACAAGATGTTTGGTGTAAGAAAGCAAGTATAGTAAGACTGAAAAACGATGAATAAAACAGGGCAGGCACGTCTTATAATAAGCAGGCTTGATGAGCAGTCTGAAGGAGCATCGCCAGTTCATAGATTAAGCCCATTGAGTAAACTGATTATAACAATTGTGTTCATAGGAATAACAACTTCATATGGCAAATACGAAATACCGGGACTTATAGTTATGGCGACTCTCTTAGGAGTATGGTATCAGTTTGCGCAGTTGTCCCTTGGAGAGTGCGTGTACAGATTAAGATACGTGATGCCTTTGGTTATTATTATGGGAATACCAAATCTGTTTTTTGACAGACTTTCATATATAAGGATTGCAGGTGTTGTAATAAATAGTGGATTAATCTCTATGCTTACACTGATTTTTAAGGGATTATTGTGCCTTGTAATTTCCTATGTGTTTATTGCGACAACGTCTGTTGAAGAGATTTGTATCGCCATGCGAAAGATGCATGTTCCAGCATTTTTTACTACTTTGATTCTACTGACATTCAGATTCATATCGATACTTTTAGACGAGGTATCAATTATGACTGATGCCTATAAGTTAAGGGCACCGGGACAAAAAGGAATCGCATTTGGTGCCTGGGGATCATTCTTAGGTCAGCTTATAATCAGAAGTTCTGACAGGGCGCAGAATCTATATGAAAGTATGGTGTTAAGAGGATATAAAGGTGAGATTAACTATATGGGACACAAGACCTACAATTCATATTCAGCATTGATAGCGCTGATAGTGATAGGATTGATGTTCCTGGTGAGATTTATCAATGTGACAGAACTGGTTGGAGGATTACTGATATGATTCGATTTCAAGATGTGTGTTTTGCATATCCTGGGGACCATGATATACTGACCAATCTCTCATTTCATATTGGTGAAGGAGAAAGAGTGGCACTTATTGGTGCCAATGGTGCAGGTAAAAGTACTATACTGAAATCTATGTTGGGGCTATTGGATGCCAAGGGCGATATCTTAATAGATGGAGTTAAGTTGGAGAAAAAATCCTTGGCTCAGATTAGAAAATGCGTAGGCTTTGTGTTACAGGATTCCGACAATCAGATGTTCATGCCACGTGTGATAGATGATGTTATGTTTGGCCTGGTGAATTATGGGATGAGTCAGAGTGAGGCCAGAGAAAAGGCTATTTCAACACTTGAACAGCTTGGAATAAGTGGTCTTATGGATAAGCATAATTATAAGATTTCTGTGGGCGAGAAGAAGATGGCTGCAATAGCAACTGTGCTTGCTATGGAACCAAAGATTATGCTGTTTGATGAGCCAACGGCATCCCTTGATCCTGCCAACAGAAGAAAGATTATTGCAACTCTTAACAGTCTCAATACTACTAAACTGATTGCGACTCATGATCTTGATATGGTTAAGGCTACCTGCAACAGAGTATTGCTACTCAATCAGGGTAAGATTGTTGCAGATGGAAGCGTTGAAAATATTCTTGGAGATGTTGCTTTGCTTGAAGCCAATAATCTGTAAAAGCTAATAAATATTTGGTATAATAATAGCTACGGGTCAAACCGTAGCTATTTTGATTTTAGGATTAGAGATATTAATATTTGGAATAACGAAGGACATTACACATGAATAAAAGAGATGTACTTGAATTAAAGAAAAGATTTAAGAAAGAGAGCTGCACTATCAGACGTATGGCAGGATGTTACGTAGATGCCAACAGAGAAAAAGTACTCAAGCTCAATGAGACATTTCTTAATCTTGATGAAGAAGAATTTTATAAGTTTTTGGAGATTGCCAAGAAGACTATGGCTGGAACAATTGGCAATAATATTTTAGAATTGGACTTTCCACTTGAAGAGGAAGCTCCTGGTGGAAAGCAGCAGTTTTTATATGGTCTTCGTGCCAGCAATCTTGAAAATGAGGACCTCTTAGTCAGATTGTATGACTTGATTATTGAGAAGTATCAGTATGTCGGAAACTACCTGATTCTCATTTTCCATGATTCATATGATATTATCAGCAGAACTTCGGATAAGATGAAACTCGATGAGTCAGAAGAAGTATTTGAATATCTTCTCTGCGCTATTTGTCCTGTAGCTTTGTCAAAGCCAGGTCTTGGATATAGAAGAGAAGAAAACAGAATTGGTGCAAGAATCAGAGACTGGGTTGTAGGTGTACCTGATTTAGGATTCTTATTCCCAGCCTTTACTGATGGAAGTGCTGATATTCATAAGGTGGATTACTTCGTAAGAGACGCCAAGGATTCTCATCCTGAGGTCGCAGAAGAAATACTTGGATGTGGTGCTAAAAGAACTGCCACAGAACAGAAGCAGGTATTCCATGCAATCGTTAAGAAGGCCTTTGGTTCTGATGAAGAAGTGAGTGAAAAGGCACTTCTTGGAGTACAGGAAACTCTTAGTGAGAAGATAGAGACAGGTGAGGAAATGACAGATGCCATGATAGCATCAATCATTCTTACGGATGAAGTAATAGAAGAGGCTCTTGTAGAACAGGGCATGGATGCAGTAGTAGCTAAGCAGGTAACAGAAGCTGTTAAGGAAACCTTTGGCGATGAGATGCCTCCTGTTGCAAACCTTATTGATGAGAAGGCTCTTGCTGCCAATGAGAAGGTTAAGAAGGAGCAGGAACTTGTTAAGGAAGTTTCTACGCTTAAGTCAGAAATCATCGAGAAGGATAAGCAGATTTCTGAGGCAGCAGCATATATTGAAGAGATTAAAGCCTATGATGTTGTTGTAAGAGTAAAGCCAGATAAAGCATCCAAGATAAAGAGTCAGATGGTAGGAGATCAGAAATACCTTATGATTCCTATGGATGACAATGAGCACGTTAATCTCAATGGAGTTAATACTCAGGTTTAGTTGACTAAACTGTCAGAGCAGAATGGAGATTTATGTCAGTAACAGAAAGATTTACAGACAAAAGAATATTAATTTGGGGATATGGAAGAGAGGGGAAATCTACAGAGGCTTTTCTGAAGAGATGCTGTAAACCTGCTTCTATAGAGATTTTTCAGGGAACCAGAGAAGAAATCATAGAGGATAACTACGATTATATCTTTAAGAGTCCTGGAATTGTAATGCATGAATCCCACCCAAAGTATATCTCTCAGACTCAGGTGTTTATGGAAGAGTTTGGAAAGCAGATAATTGGAGTTACAGGAACAAAGGGAAAGAGTACAACCTCGAGCCTTCTTTATACAGTCCTCAGTGCCTGCAGTGGCAAAGAAGTAATACTTATGGGTAATATTGGATTACCATGTTTGGATTATTTTGACCAGATAGATGACAATACAATTGTTGTATTTGAATTATCCGCACATCAGTTATATCACACAACTGTGTCTCCGCATGTGGGAGTGTTTTTGAATCTGTATGAAGATCATCTTGATTATTACAAGACCATGGATAGATACTATATGGCCAAGACTCATGTTGCTTCGTATCAGGATGAAGAGGATTTTGCATATATAGGAAGCAATGTGCCAGAGTTTAAAACAGCAGGAAAGAAGACTGTAATAAGTTGTGAATCAGATTATGATTATGAGCTTTCTATTGAGGGAAATCATAACAGATACAATGCGGAATTCGTACATAGAATTGCAACTGAAGTATATGGATGTGACAGTGAGGAAGTAAAGGCGTCGCTTAAAACATTTACAGGCTTGGCTCACAGACTTCAAAAGGTAGCGACGGTTGCCGGAGTTGATTATTATGATGATTCGATTTCCACAATTCCACAAGCTACTATCAGTGCAGCAACAAGCCTTAAGTCTGCAAAAACACTGTTGATCGGTGGCATGGATCGAGGAATAGATTATACAGTGTTGGAGGAATTCATTCCAGCACATGATGAGTACATCTACATCTGCATGTATGAATCAGGCAAACGAATCTATGATGCTGTTATGGCGAGGTTAGATAGTTCTGAAAAAATGAGAACTTTGGAAACTGGCAACAATATCTTATACGTAGACGACCTGGAGGCAGCAGTATTAAAGGCGAAAGAAATTACCCCGGCAGGATATGCCTGTGTTTTATCTCCTGCAGCCGCCAGCTATGGTTATTTTAAGAATTTCGAAGAACGTGGAGATGTGTTTAAAGAACTAGTGAAGAACTGAAATATATACATTTTTATGGTATAATAATTTCAAATGCGTAATCGAAAGGAGACTGACTATGAAAAGAATTGGTATGCTTACAAGTGGTGGTGATTGCCAGGCACTCAATGCTGCAATGAGAGGTGTTGTAAAATCAATTTGCAACAGTGGACAGGACGTAGAAATCTACGGTTTTTTGAATGGCTACAAAGGACTCATTTATGGTGATTTTAAGATGCTTACAGGAAAAGATTTTTCTGGAATTCTTACCATAGGTGGAACAATTCTTGGAAGTAGCAGAACACCTTTTAAGACAATAAAAGACCCAGATGAGAATGGACTTAACAAAGTTGAGGCCATGAAGCAGAATTATTATAAGCTTAAGCTAGACTGTCTTGTTATTCTCGGTGGCAATGGTACACACAAGACAGCTAATCTTCTTAGAGAAGAAGGGTTAAATGTTATTACACTTCCAAAGACAATCGACAATGACCTTTATGGAACAGATATGACTTTTGGTTTCCAGTCAGCAGTAGATCTTGCTACATCAGTAATTGACTGCATTCATACTACAGCAGCTTCCCATGGAAGAGTATTTGTTGTAGAAGTTATGGGACATAAGGTTGGATATCTCACACTTAATGCGGGTATGGCAGGTGGTGCAGATATTATTCTTGTGCCAGAGATTCCATTTGACATAGACAAGATTGTTGAGAAGGTTGAAGAACGTAAGAAAAATGGAAATAAGTTTACTATTATCGCTGTAGCAGAGGGTGCAATCAGCAAGGAAGATGCAAAACTTTCTAAGAAGGAATATCAGAAGAAACTTAAAGAGAGCAAGTATCCTTCAGTTTCATACGAAGTAGCAGATCTTATCACTCAGAAGACTGGACAGGAAGTAAGAGTTACAGTTCCTGGACACATGCAGCGAGGCGGAAGTCCTTGTCCATACGACAGAGTATTTGCGAGCAGACTTGGTGCAGAAGCTGGTAAGCTTATCATGGAAGATGAATATGGATTCATGGTTGGCTATAAGAATAGAGAAATAGTTAAAGTTCCACTTGCTGATGTTGCAGGTAAGCTTAAGATGCTTGATCCAGATGCAGCAATCATCAAGGAAGCAAAGATGCTTGGAATCAGTTTTGGAGATTAATGACTGACTTATGTCATATGTAGCACTTTACAGAAAATTCAGACCAGACAATTTCACAGAAGTAAAAGGTCAGGACCACATAGTAACCACTTTGCAGAATCAGATAAAGGCCGACAGAGTAGGCCATGCATATCTGTTTTGTGGTACCAGAGGAACAGGTAAGACTTCTATAGCAAAGCTGTTTGCAAAGACAGTAAACTGTCAGAATCCTGTTGATGGAAATCCTTGTGGCGAATGCGAATCCTGCAAGAGAATCGCTGCAGGAGTCAGCATGGATGTTGTGGAGATGGATGCAGCTTCTAACAATGGTGTTGAGGATGTTCGTAACATTATTGATGCGGTTTCTTACTCACCATCTGAAGGAAGATACAGAGTATACATTATCGATGAGGTTCATATGCTTTCGACTAACGCATTTAACGCACTGTTAAAGACGTTGGAAGAGCCACCATCATATTGTATTTTCATCCTGGCAACAACAGAGGTACATAAGATACCGATTACTATTTTGTCCAGATGTCAGAGATATGATTTTAAGAGAATTTCCATAGACACAATTTCTGGCAGACTTGAAGATCTTATGGCAAGAGAGGGTGTAGATGTTGAACCAAGAGCTTTAAGATACATCGCAAAAACAGCTGATGGATCCATGCGAGATGCCTTGTCGTTGCTTGATCAGTGTATCGCATTTCATTACGGACAGACACTTACCTATGACAATGCCCTTGATGTACTTGGCGCAGTAGACACAGAAGTGTTTAGCAAACTCTTAAGAGGTGTGTTAAGCAGAGATGTTACAGCATGTATAAAAGTGCTTGAAGAGATTGTTGTACAGGGTAGGGAACTGACACAGTTTGTTACAGACTTTACCTGGTATCTGAGAAATCTTCTTGTTGTTAAGACTTCTGATAATGTAGAAGATGTTCTTGATGTTTCTTCGGAGAATCGAGAGAAACTTCTTGAGGAAGCGGGAAAACTCGAGATGGAAAGTATCATTAGATACATCAGAATATTTTCTGATTTGTCCAATGATATCAGATATGCGTCGCAGAAGAGAATTCTTGTTGAAATAGCACTCATTAAGCTCTGCAGGCCTCAGATGGACAGCAAGCAGGATGAGGTAGTGGACAGAATCAGATATATAGAGGATAAGCTTGAAAATGGTATAACGTTAGCCCCTGCAGTAAATGTGAACCAGCAGGTTCCATTAAGCAATGTGGCACCAGCTAAACTACCAGATGCTTTGCCAGAAGATGTTCAGAAGGTTGTAAATAACTGGAGAAATATCATAAATAATTTTGAGGGCTTAGACAGAATGCTGATGACAAAAGTAACTGTATCACTTTCTGCAGACAATAAACTTCTTATTCTCACACCAGCAGATGAACCTGCATGTGACAGACTTCTTAAGGAAGATGTGAGAGAAGGAATAAAGAACACAATAAGTGCAGCAATAGAAAAAGAAATAGACATTGAGGTTCAGAAAGCGGGAAACCGCGATGAAATCAGGTCTGTATATCCTGACATCTTAAAGATGGCGGGCATAAATGCAACAATAGTCGAGGAGGATTAATATAATGGCTAAAAGAGGTGGATTTCCAGGCGGAATGGGAATGCCAGGAAACATGAATAACTTGATGAAGCAGGCACAGCGCATGCAGCGTCAGATGGAAGAAAATCAGCAGAAGCTTGATGAGAGCGAATTCACAGCTAAAGCAGGTGGTGGCGCTGTAGAAGTAGTTGTTACAGGAAAGAAGGCAATCAAGAGCCTCACTCTTGATAAGGATGTTGTAGATCCAGATGATGTTGAGATGTTACAGGATCTTATTATTGCGGCTCTTAATGAAGCATTTGCACAGGTAGATGCAGCAAGCGAAGATGCTATGGGTAAACTCACAGGCGGACTTGGAGGATTTGGCTTTTAATGGATCTGTATAGTGGACCAATTAATAAGTTGATAAGTGAGTTAAGTGGTTTACCGGGCATAGGCGAGAAATCAGCTGGACGTCTCGCATTTCACCTAATTAATATGCCACAGGCTAAGGTGGAAAGACTTGCCAATACTATTTTGGAAGCGAAGAATACTGTGAGATATTGCAAGTGCTGTTACACATTGACAGACAGTGATTTGTGTCCGGTGTGTGCCAATACAAACAGAGATCACTCCACAATTATGGTAGTGGAAAATGTGCGAGATCTTGCTGCTTATGAAAAGACTGGAAAATTTAGCGGTATCTATCATGTATTGCACGGTGCTATTTCTCCAATGATAGGCGTGGGACCTGGTGATATTAAACTTAAGGAACTCATAGAAAGATTAAAAGACGACACGGTTGAGGAAGTTATCATTGCAACTAATTCCAGCCTTGAAGGCGAGACAACTGCAATGTATATCAGTAAACTTATTAAACCGTCAGGTGTCAAGGTTACTCGTATAGCAAGTGGTGTACCAGTAGGTGGCGATCTTGAATGCATAGATGAAGTAACGTTATTACGTGCCCTTGAGGGACGAATTGAATTATAAATATTACAAAATGATGGGAGAAACAATGAAGACTAGTATTTTTGGACAGACAAAAGAAGGAAAAAATGTAACAGAGTACACAATTGAAAATAAGAATGGTATGTCAATCAGCGTGCTTGATTTCGGAGCAATTCTTCATACAATTAATGTACCTTCAGCATCAAAGGGTGTAGCTGACGTGGCGCTTACATGTCCTGACATGGAAGTGTATAGCATCAATGATACATATCTTGGTTCAACAATTGCACCAAATGCGAACCGTATCGGTAATGCTAAACTTACAATTGATGGTACAGAGTACACTATGGAAGTTAATGATGGACCAAACAACCTTCATACAGCGTTTGATACAGGTATGAACAAAATGCTTTGGGATGCAGAAACAACAGACAATAGTGTTAAGTTAACAGCTAAGGTTGCAGATGGTGTTTATGGACTTCCAGGAAACAGAATTTTGACAGTGACATATACACTTACTGATGACAACGAGATTAAGATTGATTACACAGGAACAAGCGATAAGAATACTATTATCAACATGACAAATCATACATATTTCAATCTTAAGGGACATGGAGAAGGAGATATTCTTGACCATGAATTATGGCTTAACTGTAGCTCATTTACTATGCCAGGTGAGGGTGGAATTCCAACAGGTGAGATTACTCCAGTAGCTGGAACACCACTTGATTTCACAACTATGAAGCCAGTAAGAAAGGACAATGACATCACAAATCCTATCATGGCTTTGGTAAATGGATACGATCACAACTATTGTATAGATGGCTGGGATGGAACATTACGTAAGGTTGCAGAGGTTAAGGAGCCTGAAAGCGGAAGAGTGATGGAAGTTTATTCTGATCTTCCAGGTATTCAGTTCTACTCAGGAAACTATGTAAATAACAATGCTGGAAAGAATGGAAAGACATATCAGAAGAACTATGGATTATGTCTTGAAACACAGTATTATCCAGATCACATTAACCATGCTGATTTCCCACAGGCTGTATTTGGCCCAGGTAAGGACTGCAAGACAACAACAATTTATAAATTTACATTTTAAGGAATAATAATGGCAACTATCAGTAGATTTCCTGGTAAGGATAAAGATAACGACAATATGGATTTTTCTGAAAAGCTGCACCTCCACAAGCTTAAAAGCTTTGTGGCGGTGTTAGTTTGTGTTGCCATAATTACAATAGTAGTAACTGTATTACTTGTGTTTTACAAGAATCAGCAGTATTCAAAACTTTCTGTTACTAAGTCTGTTGATCGAGTAAGTATAGAGACTAATTCATATATCAATAACTACGGAAGCATAATTGTATATAGTAAAGATGGTGTAAGCTGTATCAATGAGAAGGGAACGGTTCTTTGGAACATGACCTACGAGATGCAAAATCCAATTGTTAAGCGAAGCACAGTATATGTTGGCGTAGGCGATTACAATGGGCATGTCATCCATGTAGTAGATGGAGATGGTACCGTATCAGAAATAGATACGACTCTTCCAATCAGAGACTTTAGTATATGCAAGGAAGGACTTGTTGCGGCAATTCTTGAGGATGCAAATAACTCATGGGTTAATCTATATGATTTTAAGGGCACAAAGCTTGGTGAGATTAAAGCCACTATGTCAAAGACAGGATATCCAATTAGTGTATCAATCTCTGGCGAAGTTATGGCTGTTACATATCTTCATGTCGACAGTGATACTATGAAGTCGGGCGTAACGTTCTACAATTTCGGCGGAGTGGGTGAGAATGTTACAGATAAAATCGTAAGTAGTTACGAGTATCCAGATTCTGTTGTGCCAGTAGTTGAATTTATGGATTCAGAGACAATTATGGCTGTTGCTGATAACAGACTGATGTTTTACGAGGGATCGAAAATACCAAAGAGTACAAAGGATATTCTTCTTAGCGACAATATAATTGGAGTATATCACGGAACTAATTGTGTGGGTCTTGTGTGTTATGATACAACAGGCGAGAACAAGTACAGAATAGATTTGTATGATACAAAGGGAAGAAAGACGGGATCATATTGTTACAGTATGGATTTCAAGGACATTCTTATAGGTAATGATGTTGTACTTATATATAATGAAGGACAATGCATTGTAATAGGAATGGATGGAAATGAGAAATACAACAATCTCTTCGAAGATCAGGTGCAGTTTATAGCAACAACAAACACTGATAAAAAGTATCTGTTTGTAAAAGAGATGACACTGGATACAATGAAGTTTGAATAATATGAGTATTAATATAACAATAACACTGATAGTGACTATATTAGTTGCGCTAGCAGGAATATATTTGGGCGGAAAGAAAGGGTTTGCAAAAAGCGTCTCAGGTTTTATAGCGCTTGTTGTAACCCTATTTATGTTGAAGATAATATTGAGAATATACAACGCATATACCAATGGACGGACTATGGACTTAATCATAGCTGTCGTTACACTTGTAGTACTAGGCGTAGTATATGGAATATTAAAAATAGTTCTTAAATCTGCTAAGGCGATAGCATCATTGCCGGTCATAGCAATCATAGATAAATTGCTCGGAGCAGTTTTAGGATTTTTGGCTGTGATAGCAGTTTATCATGTGGTGATAACAGCCTCTAGGCTGGGGTACTTTGGAATAGTAGGTCAGTCCTTTTTGCAAGATATGAATAGCAATCAATGGCTTACCTTTATAGCTAGTCATGATGTGATAGAAATAGTACTTACCTGGAAGAAGGCTTTACTTGGATAGATATGTACTATATATAGAAGAAATACATCAAGATATTGGGGCAAAAAATAAGCAAAAAATTCTTTTGAAAACTTTTCTGAAAAGGTGTTGACTTTAGTTTTTTTGCATGATATTATATCAGAGTTGCGTCAAGCGAAAGCAAAAAGCAACAGAGAACTTTGACAAATAAACAGCAATGCAACCCTGAAAATTCTTAAAACAAATGGCTATGGATTTTGGCCATGAATGAGAAAATTCAGAACAAA
>JAZQOC010000028.1:0-8060 GCA_045627645.1 Lachnospiraceae bacterium | reverse complement strand
TGGATATCTTGTAGATGTTACATCAATTTCCGAAGTAATCAGATCGTCTATTTTCGGACGTGGATTTACTGCCAAGGATGTTATCTTCACTGTACAAAGTAAGAAGATAGCTAGTAAGGATATTGAGATTCCTTACATCAAGAATGAGAAGAGACTACAGGGAATCCTGCAGGCTAACTCTAATGAGTATTTCCCAATGAGTAATGCAACAGATTACTGCTTCGCATATGCAAAACTCGAGGATTATACTAATGAGGAAGGAAGAAAGACAAGAGTTTCGGCTGTTGCAGCTCCTAATGACCTCATAAGATGCTACTACGAATTAGCTAAGGAACTTAAGCTTAACGTTAAATGTATCGATTATTTTGGTAACTCTATCATACAGCTTCTTAGTATGCAGATGACAGAAGGACGTATGGATATGGTTCTTCAGATTGAGAAGGACGCTACATATGTCAACATGATGCGTGGAAAGACACTTGTACTTCAGCGTTCTGTTCCATATGGTAAGAACGCCGTTATCAGTGCTCTTATGGACGTTAAGAAGATTTCAGAGAAAGATGCTAAGACACTTCTTTCAAATGAAACACTTCTTGATCAGCATGTTACTGCTGATGAGTATGCTGAGACAGTTCAGTACCTTGTTAGTGGTATTGGTAGAGTTGTTGAGTATCATAGATCTAAGAATGCAGGTGATGCACTTCAGGGTATTAGAATCTTCGGTGAAGGTTCAGCTATCGCTGGTATTGAGAAAATCCTTGAGAGAGAGCTTGGTGCTCCAGTGCAGCACTTCGAAACTCTTTCAGGTGTTCAGATTAAGGGTCAGGCAGCTCTTACTGCCGAGGAAGTACTTCGTTATCTTCCTAACATTGGTGCTGTTATTCAGCCAATGCAGCTCAAGCTTGATCTTGGAAGAAAAGAGAGTTCTATCAGCTCTGATTCAACATTTAAGTTCTTAGTTGGCGTTCTTTGCGTAGCAACAGTAGCTATGGCAGGATGGTCAGGATATACATATAAGCAGTTCAAGGATAGGGAGGCAGCTAAGGCTGACCTCGAGGCTAAGATAGAAGCAATCAAGGATATCGAAGAACTTGCTAAAGCGTACGAAGAAGCTCTTCTTCAGTATCAGATTGTTGAGGCGTTTGATCTTAGTACTTACAATGATAATGAGTATGTTCTTAACTTGTTTGAGGATATGATTCATATCATGCCAACAGACTCATATATTGTCAGCTTTGAGGCTAACGATGGTGAGGTTGCGATGGTAATGAAAGATGGATGGCATCTAACAACTAAGAATGACCTTGCTGATGCAATCAATCAGCTTAGCGGCTTAGATTATGTGTATAATTTCAAACTCAATGAGTTTGGAGAAGATTATGCCACATTATTCCTTACAGGCTACGATGAAGAGACAGGAGAGCCTTTATATCTCGGAATAGAAGATTCGGATGCTATTACAGATCTTGATATGTATGTAAAGTATGAGAATGGAATGGACAGAGCGGATGATTATGATGAAAAATTCGGTTCTTATGTGCCAGAGACATTTGTAAAGACTAATTATACAGTTTCTTTCCATCTTGGAAGACCAGTAGAAGAAGTTGAAGAGGTTGAAGAAGAATCATTTACTGTTGATGATGCAATTCAGGATGCAGTATCAGATGAGGAGGTGGCTGAATAATGAGTAATAGAGATAAATTCTTATTAGTTGTTATTGGTATTGCGGGCGTAATCCTTCTTCCTTACTTCCTGTACATTAAGGATACTAGAGATAGAATTACTAATCTTGACAACGAGATAGTTGCTTTGGAAGCACGATATCAGGAACTTCTTGAGTATGAGAAGAACCGTGAGATGTATGAAAAGGGTATAGTTGAATATACAGAGAAGCGTGATGCAATTATTGCAAAGTATCCTGAAGATATTCAGCAGTCAAGCCAGATTATGTATCTTCTTAATGCCGAGTATTCTGAGTCGGTAGTTACTGTTAATACAGAGCGTGAAGGACATGAGGAGGAAGAGGTTGAATTAACATCAATTGAGCCTACAATCAGATTTAAATCTGGAACATTTGCTTTGAATGAGGAAACACCTATTAACAGTAATTATCTTATTACTGATGAAGAGAATCCTACAGGTACAGATCTTGTTGAGACAGAATATGTTGCTCTTACTAATATTTCAGAACTTTCATTTGTCTGCATGGATCAGCCAGCAGTTAATCACTTACTTGGCTATATTCGTGATGACGAAGACTATCCAATGATTTATCGTTCAATTTCATTTTCAATGGATAATGAGACAGGCGAAGTTAGTGGTAGTATGAAACTTTACCAGTATGCTATTACTGGCGGTGAGGACAGAGAATTTACTCCAATTCCTGTTAAGCCTGATATTGACGCAATGGATATGCGTGGAAATGAGAAGTACGGTATATTTGGTCCTTGGGGCAATATAATATACTGGGAGTGGGTTGCTGCGAAAGAAGCAGCTGAGAATCCTGATAATACAGCTCAGGAAGATTAATTATTAATTTAAAATTTTACTAGGGGATTGTATTTCGGTCCCCTAGTAAAACAAAAGTATGAAGAGTTGAGGGAAGTGCGATGGTTATGAGCAAGAGTAAAAAAGAAAAAATAGCAATTCTTACAAAAGATAATAGAGGTATATCATTTGTAGAGTTACTTGTAGCAATGGTTCTGTTGCTGATAATACTTGGACCTGTTATGAAAGCGGTTATAGCAGGACTTGAAGTTAATCGTAATTCTCGAAAGATTATGTGCGCAACTGATGCTGCGCAAGGTGTTATGGAAGGTGTATCTGGAAAGAGTTATAAGGGGTTACTTAATTCTTACAATCCAGCATTAAGTAAGTTAACTGGTTACAACGAATTAGCCCGTGTTGGCGGTTCGAATGTATATAATGAAAATATGATAAAAACCCATGGTTGTGTGACTGGTACACCAGGTTTTACTATTCAGAACGTTACACATAATGGTTTTACTTTGGACGGTACTGCTTATAATACTAAAGATTTGGCATTACTTAGTACATCAGCAGATGTTAATAATTCAAATACAGTATTACAAACATTTGGAATTTATGGATTATCGCTTTTATCTGATTCGTCTGATCAGGTGTTAGTTATGCATGGTGATAATGCAAATGCAACAGCTCATACAGACGCAAAGACGATATTCTTTGCATATTATAATATACCTTGGGAAGGTTATACTTTTGATGTAGTAGGTTATGTATTACCAGCTACATCTTTAGCAAATCCTAATTTTTATCCATGTGTTGTGAGGGTGGCAATATATGAAGTTAAGACAAATGGAACTAGCACAGTCCATACTATCGAAACTTCAAGCGACCCACTTTTAGCAATAAATGATGGACTAAGAAATAGATAGGGAGGACGGAATGATGAAGAATAGAAATAAAGGTATGGCATTTGTGACAGTACTGATAGCTACATTATTTATTGGATTGCTTGCTACGTCGCTTTGCTTTATGGCTTATAATAACTATCTTACAAAGTCAACTAGATGGACATCAGAGAATAATTTCTATTATGATGAATTTGCATTAAGTGAGTTAACAACAACTATGAGACAGCAGGCTGAGAAAGTCAGTCTTGATAAGGTTGCCGATTTTAATAATAATCCTCCGGCTGATCCTACAATACCGGCTCCAGATCCGTTGAAGGAGTTTTATAAAGAACTTGCTCATTGTACAGGTGTTAAGAATGCAGCTGGTAATGAGGACGATGGTAATTACAATTCATCTTTTGTTGGAACATGGGATCCAGATAAGATGGATAATCTTATAGCTACAATGGGAATTACAAATACCACCAATATAACAGTTGATGTATCTGTTCCTAATGATGCAGGTGGAACTCGTAATGATCCTGTATATAAGAGAGATAAAAAAGAAGTATTATTTAAGAATGTAAGAATTAAAGTAACAGACAATAAGACAAAGAATACTACAACTATTACTACAGATATTTTGATGCCAACTAAGGGGGTATCAGCTAAGATACCTGTTAATGAGTTCTGTATCATGTCAGATGCGCCACTTAAATGGACAAGCGGTGGAATAGTTCATGTTGGTGGTAATGTATTTGCTATTGATAAAATTACTACGACTGGTCATGGTTTATCTAAAACTGGAACATATGCCGCTGAATTTGACAAGAGTACTCAGATAACTTTAGGCGGAAGAAAGTCCATGTTTGTTGGTGATGTTCATGTTACAGGCAACTCTCGATTAGTTCTTTATAATGAAGTTACAATCACTGGTGAATTGGTTGTTGACCCAGGAAGTAGAGTTGAGTGTAATGGTTCAAATATCAAAATCGGCAGTGTATCTGCGACAAGCAAGAATAATATTGTAGGCTCTTATATTGAGGATCCTGCGATGAAAGATAGAGCTGATAGTAATTTTAATGGTACTTCAGGTGATTTGAAGGATGGTCTCGCCGCTGCAATGCCTAATGATGTGTATTTCATCAAGAACTTTAATAATACTACTAATAGCTATAGCACACTTAGATATGTGAAGGGTGATTCTATATATTATAGATCTTCTCTTGATGCAATGGCTTCGGTAAAAAATAGTAATGTTATTAGCACAACTATGCAGTATGGAACTGGATGCAAGGTGTATATGGAGTTTGGTTCAGGTGCAGATGATATGACAAATAAGCATGATATGCTCATCTTTACTCCAGCCAATAATTTGAAACTTCGTGGAGATTATAAAAATACAACTATTATAGCTCCAACAGGTACTGCGATTCATTCAGATGATCCTACAAAAGTTCCATACATGACTAGAATGAGTGATGCTGATTATTATGCATGCCTTAATTCACTCATTGTTGCCAATGATGCGCAGCAGCTTAAGCCTACTATGGGGGCTAACAGTGGTGTTAATCTTAATACTACTGTTGGTTATAACGGTACAATGGATACCTTTAATTGGGTTGTTGCCCAGTCTAAGTTGGGACCAGGTGATCCAGGGTATGATGCTACATTTGCTGATAAGTGGTTTGTTGATATTATGCCAAATGACTTAGGCAAGGAAACAAGATATTATGTTTATGATAAAACTAACAATAAGCAGTTAATACCATGGAAGTATTATATTAATGATAGAGCAGACGAGATTATTGGTAATGCGTTTAATAACATTAGAAATGATAGTAGTGATGGTGGTGAATATAATATAGTATTCGTTAACTGGGTAAAGGAGTAAGCTATGAACACTAAGAAGATTTTAAATAATAAAGGTGTTACCTTAATTGAAATCATGATGGTTCTTGCTATCTCTGCGGCATTGCTTGTTATTGCAGGTTTTTCACTTTCATTAATTAATGGTGCTAATACTTATAAAGCAGCTTCTAGCTTGAAGTCGGTATTTAGTAAGGCAAAAACTCAATCAATGGCTAAGGGTAATACTAATGGTCAGCTTACAATTAAGAGATTATCAAGTGGTACAGCGGTGGTAATGGGAAGTTCTACTGGTGTTGATGATATGATAGCTGGTCGAAGAGTAGAGTCATATTATTATTTTGGAACAGGAGATTATGATGGAGCGACCAAGAACAGTAAACCGATAGAGAATTTAGCAGCGTTTAATAAATTAACTGCAGATGTTGAAATTCAGTATAATTCAGCTGGAATGGTTACAAGTGTGCAAATGGGTGGTGTCGATTATAAAAATGATATATACGTGTACGAATTTGCATTTAAGTCGGGTAACCGAGTGGATGCTGTGGTTTTATATCCTGTTTCTGGTAAGGCTGAAACTCTTATGTGGTTTGAGTAAGGTATATAAGTGGAGGTATAACAATGAAAAGGATTGGTAACAAAGGATACACCTTAGTTGAGCTTTTGTTAGCTATAGCTGTATTAAGTATTATCATGGCACAGGTTGGTAGGATAATGTTTAGTGCAACTCAGCTCTATTTAAATGGCAATATGGAAGTGTCTCTTCAGACAGATGCTCAGCAGGTTATCAAAATGTTTGAAGAGTTGGCTATCGATTGTGATGGTAGTATAGATTATTATGCTTCAGATAATAAGATAATTATTAATAATAATGCAAGCTATCTTAATGATTATGAGTTCAAGTGGGTTCAAACAACAGGTAAATCATATGGTGATTTGTACATTGTTTTAAAGCAAGTTGATGGAACACTCCTTAGTACTCAGCTTTTAGCTAGTAGTGTTGCTAGTATTTCACTTGATAAAACTAATTATGATAATGCTAGTAAAGTTGTTTTCAAGGTTGAGATGGCTAATGATAAGTATACATATGCATCATCTAAGGATGTTTACTGTAGAAACCATATAGGTGCTAATGATACTGGTGATGGCTATGGTACTGTTGAGGGTGATAATCTTGAAGATGCTGAAACTGTATTTGTCGACTTTGAGATTTTAAGATACAAGGAATACAACTTTAATAATACTGTTCCAGAATTATATAAGACGATTTATAATCTCAAAGATGGTAGCGGTCAGTGTAAGTTTCGAGCAGTTAAGTATAATGATAGTTATGATCCAACTGTTTCTGGATCCGAAAAATTTGTTCCTTATGTAGATATTAACAATATTGAAGGTAGCTATAAAATGAATTCTGATGGAACATTTGAGTGTTTAAGTAGCTTGAATGAAAAGATATCAGGAACAGGAAATAAATATGTATATCTTCAAAGCATAAATAATCCTAATTTCATTTTAAAATGTTATACAAAAGATCTTCAGGTTGGTCTTAAGACTGAAAGTGGTAATACTGTAGGTACTATTTCGATGGAAACATGCTATGACGGTGCTGGTGCTCCGATTGCCATTTATGCTTCTGGTATTAGCTTGGCTGATGCAACAAAGATGTCTGTTACTCCAATGATTAGATTTGGTAAGGACCTTTCTAAGATTTCAGGTAATGATAATTGTAAGAATTATAAGTATTATCAGATTGGATATAAGTCAGTAGAATTTCCTGTAAGTGAAATTTTAGAAGATAAAGGCTGGACTTGGAGTGCTAATCAGCAGTATGCATATTGTGATGTAGAGGTATGTGCTCCATTACAGGGGGCTATTACAACTACAAATCCTAAGGATGGTGTATCATATAATTCTGGTGAGATTAAGATTTACTTAGCTAAGGGTTATGAAGGCGACAAGATTATTCCTACAACACCAGAGGATATTACAACTATTAAGAGTGGCTTAAAGCAGGAATTGTTCTTCCCTACAGGACAAAAAGATACAACTTGTATGTTTAATTTTGAAGTCCCTATTGACAAGATTTACGTGGATGATGTAGAGAATTCTCTCATGTTTAAGGGTAAAATGTTTAAGTGGAGCAATTCTAAGATATCAGGATCTCATAATATTGATAAGGCTTCCGAGTTCTATGCTGCAGGTGGAGAGTTCTTCTTTGTTGTTGACCTTGAATTTACAGATGACCTTGGAACGCGTCATCAGACTGTAAAGGTTATGCCAGATCCTATCTGTGCAAGAACAGGTGATACATGTGGTACATTATCATCAGATGCACAGAAGGCATTTATGGATGCTTATGATACAGGTAAGGATAGCAATATCGAAACTAAGAATATTGACGGAAAAGATGTTGTTATTATAAAGGGAACTCATGCCGGAGCTTCAGGTGGTTCATCTAGCAGTGGTGGTTCATCAAGCGGTGGAAGCACATCTGGCGATAGTGGATCGAAAGAAGATGGAGATTCATCTGGAGATAGTGGTTCATCAGGAGATAGTGGTTCATCAGGAGATAGTGGCTCATCTGGAGATAGTGGCTCATCAGGAGATGGTGGCTCATCAGGAGATGGTGAAACTCAAACTGAATAATTTTTTAGCACCGTGCAATTGCACGGTGCTTTTTTTATTTTATTTTTCATTCTTGCATTTTATTTTTTTTTAATGTATAGTAATGGCGTTGTATTATATGGAAGGTATTCCATGAATTTTAAGGGGAAATTTTATTAAATGGCAAAGTATTTAGTTATCGTTGAGTCGCCT
>JAZQOC010000027.1:0-5324 GCA_045627645.1 Lachnospiraceae bacterium | reverse complement strand
AGCTATTAAGGAACTCCTTGATGCAATCGATCTTGATGCAGAAGGCGATGAACTTAAGGAAGCACTTAAGGATTCAACTGGCCAGAAGAGAGCAAAGATTATTAAGAGACTTGAAGTTGTAGAAGCATTCCGTGGTTCAGGCAACAGCCCTGCATGGATGATTATGGATGCAATTCCAGTTATTCCACCAGATCTTCGTCCTATGGTTCAGCTTGATGGTGGTAGATTTGCCACATCAGATCTTAATGATCTTTACAGACGTATTATTAACAGAAATAACCGTCTTAAGAGATTATTAGAGCTTGGTGCTCCTGATATCATTGTAAGAAATGAGAAGCGTATGCTTCAGGAAGCAGTAGATGCTCTTATTGATAATGGTAGAAGAGGACGTCCTGTAACAGGACCTGGTAACAGAGCTCTTAAATCATTATCTGATATGTTAAAGGGTAAGGGCGGACGTTTCCGTCAGAACCTTCTTGGTAAGCGTGTAGACTACTCAGGACGTTCAGTTATTGTCGTTGGACCTGAACTTAAGATTTACCAGTGTGGTCTTCCAAAAGAAATGGCTATCGAACTTTTCAAGCCTTTCGTTATGAAGGAACTTGTTGGTCGTGGAATTAGCCAGAATATTAAAAACGCTAAGAAACTTGTAGAGAGACTTGATACAAGCGTATGGGATGTACTTGAAGAAGTTATCGCAGAGCATCCAGTTATGCTTAACAGAGCTCCTACACTTCATAGATTAGGTATCCAGGCATTCGAGCCAAAGCTCGTTGAAGGTAAGGCTATTAAGCTTCATCCACTTGTATGTACAGCTTTCAACGCCGACTTCGATGGTGACCAGATGGCTGTTCATCTTCCACTTTCAGTAGAAGCACAGGCAGAATGTAGATTCCTTCTTCTTTCACCTAACAACTTACTTAAGCCTTCAGACGGTGGCCCTGTTGCCGTTCCTTCACAGGATATGGTTCTTGGTATTTACTATCTGACACAGGAAAGAGGTACATCTGTAGGTGATGCTGAGCCAGTACCTGGTGAAGGCAGATTCTACAAGGATCTCAATGAAGCAATCCTTGCTTATGAGAACAAGGCATGTACACTTCATTCACGTATCAAGGTTAGAGTGACTAAGGTTATCGATGGTGAAGAAGTAACTGGAGTTGTTGAATCAACTCTCGGAAGATTCATTTTCAATGAAATTCTTCCACAGGATCTTGGATTCGTAGACAGAAGCATTCCTGAGAATAAGCTTAAGCTTGAGGTTGACTTCCATGTTGGCAAGAAGGGCTTAAAGCAGATTCTTGAGAAGGTTATTAATACACATGGAGCATCTGTAACTGCAGAAGTTCTTGACGATGTTAAGGCTACAGGTTACAAGTACTCAACAAGAGCTGCTATGACAGTTTCAATCTCTGATATGACTGTACCAGCACAGAAGCAGGAAATGCTTGCTGAAGCACAGGCTACAGTTGATAAGATTGCTAAGAACTACAGACGTGGTCTTATTACAGAAGAAGAAAGATATCGTGCAGTTGTTGAGACATGGTTCGATACAGATGCTAAGCTTACAGACGTTCTTATTAAGGGTCTTGATAAGTACAACAACATCTTCATGATGGCTGACTCTGGTGCCCGTGGTTCTAACCAGCAGATCAAACAGCTTGCTGGTATGCGTGGACTTATGGCTGATACAACAGGTAAGACAATCGAGTTGCCAATCAAGTCAAACTTCCGTGAAGGTCTTGATGTACTCGAGTATTTCATGTCAGCTCATGGTGCTCGTAAGGGTCTTTCAGATACAGCTCTTCGTACAGCCGACTCAGGTTACCTGACAAGACGTATGGTTGACGTATCACAGGAACTTATCATCAGAGAGATGGATTGCTGCGCAGGCAAGGAAGAACTCTACGGAATGACTGTTAAGGCATTCATGGATGGTAAGGAAACAATCGAAGGTCTTAAGGATAGAATTACAGGTAGATATGCTTGCAATACTATTGAAGACACAGAAGGCAATGTAATTGTTAAGCGTAATCATATGATTACACCTTCAAGAGCTGCTAAGATTATTAAGAGCGGTGTTGAAGTTATTAACGGTGAGAAGGTTCCATATACAGTAGATGGCGAACTTAGAAAGAACGCATCAGTAAGAATCAGAACAATTCTTACATGTCATTCTAAGGACGGTATCTGTGCTAAGTGTTACGGTGCTAACATGGCAACTGGTGAAGCAGTTCAGGTCGGTGAAGCAGTTGGTATTATCGCTGCTCAGTCAATCGGTGAGCCTGGTACACAGCTTACAATGAGAACTTTCCATGCCGGTGGTGTAGCCGGTGATGATATCACACAGGGTCTTCCTAGAGTAGAAGAATTGTTTGAAGCACGTAAGCCAAAGGGTCTTGCAATCATTGCAGAATTTGGTGGTGTTGCAACAATTAAGGATACAAAGAAGAAGCGTGAAATCATTATTACTAACGAGGAGACAGGCGAGACTAAGGCTTACCTCATCCCATATGGTTCACGTATTAAGATTCTTGATGGTACAGTACTTGAAGCAGGTGATGAACTTACAGAAGGTTCTGTAAACCCACATGATTTATTAAAGATCAAGGGTATCAGAGCTGCTCAGGATTACATGCTTCGTGAAGTACAGCGTGTATATAGACTTCAGGGTGTTGATATCGCTGATAAGCATATTGAAGTTATCGTACGTCAGATGCTTAAGAAGATTAGAATCGAAGAGAACGGTGATGCTGAATTCTTACCAGGTACTCTTGTAGATGTTCTTGATTTCGAAGAGATTAATGAGCAGCTTAGGGCAGAAGGTAAGGAAGAGGCTACTGGTACACAGATTATGCTTGGTATCACAAAGGCGGCTCTTGCTACTAACTCATTCTTGTCAGCAGCTTCCTTCCAGGAAACTACTAAGGTTCTTACAGAAGCAGCTATCAAGGGTAAGGTTGATCCACTTATCGGTCTTAAGGAAAATGTTATCATCGGTAAGTTAATCCCAGCTGGTACAGGTATGAAGCGTTACAGAGATGTAACTCTTTCAACAGATGCCAGAATTGAAGCAGCAGCTCAGGCAAAGAAAGCTCTTGAAGCAGCAATCGAAGCTGATGAAGCAGAAGTTGATGTTGAAGATGCAGATGTAGAAGTTGTAGAAGTTGCAGAAGAAGTAACTGAATAGAATTAAAACCTTTCGGGGTTAGATAAAACCTCCCAAGCGCGTGCTTGGGAGGTTTTTTAGTGGGTGTTTTGGGAAAATGTCTGCTGGGATTGGAGCTCGTGACCTGAGGGTGTTATGGGGGGCTGTCGGCTAGAATTGGAGTTTGGGGCCTGTGTGTGCGTAGGAATCGATTAGTTTAAGGAATTTCTCTGTCTATAGCAGTGTATTGGTGCCCGCGGATGCGGAGGGAATTTACTTTGAATGGGATTCCTCTGCAAAAAGCAAGCCGGGACAATCAGGCAGTGCGTAGGAGTGGGAGAAGTTACGGAATTCCTCTGACTGGAGTGAGTTTAAGGAACCCGTGTGTGCATAGGGAAATCACCTCTAGTGGTATTCCTCTGCAACACAAAAAAGGCCTTCAGTCGAAGGCCTTTTCTTAACATAAGCAACTTTATTTAATTACATCAACACTGAAATCAATGTCAGGCTCGGATGTATAGATAAGCTTCCATGACTTGATAGTGTACAAAACAGTAGAACCGCCGTCAGGATAGTTAGGTTCAACAACAACCTGCAATCCTTGATAATCACTAACGGGGATTACAAAAGCTGAGCATAAGCTTCCGTTACTACTAAAGGAAGTGATTTCTGTTAGATCAAGGTTTACCATCACCTCAGCACAGCCTCTTGCATAATCATCCTTATTATCAACTTTGTTATATATTTCATAATAAGCCTCATCAATCTCCGCAAGCTTATCCTGTGCTGCATTGCAGGCATCGTAATAAGCGATGTTTCGATCAAGATTCTTCTGCGCCATGTTTCTATCAGACAGTGCAGTTGAGAGAGACAAAACTGCGAAAGAAACCAAACTCATTACAACGAATATCAGAAGTAAAGAGGAAGAACCGAGGTTGAAATTGACACTATTTCTCTTGCGACGCATCGGCAGCCCTCCTTATATATTTCTTCAAATCATATTCCAACAAAACTTCATTGGTGTCAGCATCAGAAATCTCCAGATGCTCCAATAAATAATTTCCAGATTCGCTGGCATATGTCATAACCTTATACATGGCCATATCATTGTTGCAAAGATGCAAATCCTTGTCATAGTAAATGATATCGCTGGCGGTTGAAATCGAATCAGAGTTATAGAAGGTTTCAGCATAATTAGTGAGCAAAGCGGAAGCGTGACTAATCTTACGACTCTTCTGGTTACTATTGTGCGCACCAACAAAAAGCTGCAAGCAAATTGCTCCAGCAAATGCGAAAAACAATAATGAAATTAGAAGTTCCATCAGGAACAAACCAGCTTTCGATTTACGCATTATTTACCTCAATCACACTTCGTACTAACTTTCATAATCATAGTCGAGTTGTTACTGTCTGTTATCATGTAAGAAAACAATCCGTCAGACTGTTCAGAAATCTCGAAATGAGTAACCGGAAGTAGTTTCTGACCAGCTTTAGGTCCAAGATCCTTATCAGCTTTAACATGCAACTCTTTAAGATAACCATTGTCCATATAAATATATGTATAATAGTCGGTGTCATCTATAGTACTTGATATTCTGAAAGCATCGCTGTCACCAAAATCCACAACCTCGATTGCACCGGAATCATCACTTTGTCTCAATTTCTCCGTAATATAAGTTACAGAAGTCGATATATTAAAATGCTCCTCCATATTGTCTATTGTCTTCTGGTAAATGTTGGCGCCAAAGGCAATAAGCAGCATTGAACAAACAGCAAATACGGCAAACAATGTAAGAACAAAGAGGGTATCAACGATATGACGGCTTTCAACTACATGTCGGTTACGCATTTTCAGTGGCCCCCCTTTCGAATGATCGAATAATTAGGGTAAATGTTATTGCCAACAGGCTGATAGTCGACTATGTACAATGAAGAATCATAAGTCAGACCATAATGTTCCTCAATATATTCCAACGAAGGAGGATAAAAGCCTTCAAGGGCATAGCAGTGCATAATATCACGTTCCATAGCACTTCGAAGAGATTCTTCAGTACGATCAGCATTGCTAGAGCCTAAGATGTTAACACCAGCAAGGAAGATTGCGATGAAAAATGCGAAAACCACCACAAAAGTGTAGAGCGGTTTAATATTCAGTTTTCTTTTTCTACCAAATCTA
>JAZQOC010000026.1:0-23791 GCA_045627645.1 Lachnospiraceae bacterium | reverse complement strand
ATCTGTTTCAGAAAAACGTTAGCTTTTCCAAAATTTTACTTGGTTTTTTGTTCTGAATTTTCTCATTCATGGCCAAAATCCATAGCCATTTGTTTTAAGAATTTTCAGGGTTGCATTGCTGTTTATTTGTCAAAGTTCTGTTTGCTTCGCTTTTAATTATCTGTGCGACAGCTTTGTTAGAATATCACTTAAAAATAATAGTGTCAACACCTTTTTTAATATTTTTTCAAAAAGTTTTGTTTTTATTTTTGTACAAAAAAATACACTTGCAAAAGTAACAAAACTGTTCTCTGCAAGTGTATATACTATAGTCATTTTTTATATACTTGTCTCTATTTCACTTGTGAAATTCTGAGCGGTCTATAATCCTACAGTAGCTTCTGCTCCATTGGATTTTATTATAAGATTAGCACCTGTAAGGTCGCTTCCATCATTAACTTCAAAGAGAATTATTACATTTTCTGATGCACCCGAAGAAAGCTCATTTTTATATACCGCCAAATCATCTAACAAAAGCGTTGGACAATTAGTCTCTATATTGCCACCGGCCAATTCTAATTTGAAGCTTGTTGAACTGTTAAACATATCTATGCTCACAGCATCTGATGATACATTGCTCATATTAAAACTAACAACCGCAAGTTCTCTTCCATTGCTGGCATCTACTGAGAATACCCCATTGCCATCTTTTGGATATGACTTTACAGTCTCCATACCTTTGTACTCAAGGCTAATTCCAGCAAGCCCCATAAATCCAGGCATATCACCAACACTAATATTAACTGGACCTGCCTTTTCTACAGCATCTTTCTTGTCAGAATCCTTTTCAGCCTTATCTTTAGCTTCTTTTTCTTCTTTCTCTTTTCTTGCCTGCTCGCTCTTGGCAACATATTCTGCAGCCAGTTCCTTCTGTCTTTCTTCTCTGGCTCTCAGCTCTGCCTCCTGCTGCTCTGCTTTGGCGAGTCCCTCTTCAGACAAAATTCCATTGTCATATGAATTATCATATTTTAACAGTAATCCTGCTGCATATTCAGTTACGAGTTTTTCCTGTTGCTCCGTCATCTCAGGAAGTTCTGGTATAAAACCACATCCCGAGATTGTTCCAGCCATAAGCAGACTCAGAGCAATACATAAGCATCTTTTTCTCACTACAATCTCCATTTCGCCTTGCGAAACTTAAAGCATCTCTCAGTTATCTCTAGGCAAGCTCCATATCGAACCAGAAAGTAACGCCATTCTCTTCATTGCGGACACCATATGACTGATGAATAGCATTCTGTATTGCTTTGACAATCGACAATCCTATTCCACTGCCACCATAAGCTCTGGTTCTAGCTTTATCTACTTTATAGAATTTTTCAAATAAGTGTTCAATACTGTCTTCTGGTATTCTCTCACCTGTATTGAATACTGATATTCTTATATTCTTTTCTATCTTTGAAATTGATATTTTTATCAGGTTCTCTCCTGCGCAGTGATTTACAGCATTGGAAATATAATTTGTAAGTACTTCCTCCGCCTTGAATTCATCACCCCAAACATATATCGGCTCATTTTCAGAAAAAATGATAGTAAACTCTTTCTGTTTTGCCAGCAGCCCTGTTGCCTGGATTCGATTCTTTATTAAAGTAACTATGTCAAAACGTTCCATAGCTATATTTTCACTGCCAAATTCAAGTTCATTAAGGGTAAGAAGTTTCTTTACCATGGCGTTCATCTTATCCGCTTCATCAAGAATAACTCCACAGTAATAGTCTCTCGACTCTTTATCTTCACTAATTCCTTCTACGAGTCCTTCTGCATATCCTTGAATAAGTGCAATTGGTGTCTTAAGTTCATGAGATACATTGGATAAGAACTCACTTCTCATCTCTTCGAGCTGTTCCTTCTTCTCAATATCCTTCTGTAATTCAATATTGGCAACTTTAAGCTCAGATATTGTATTCTCCAGAGTCTGTGACATCTTATTAATATTGTCACCAAGCAATCCTATCTCATTGTTCTGCTTGCCAGTATATCTTGCTTCGAAATCCAATTCACCCATCTTTTCAGATATTTCTGCAAGTTCAAGAATTGGCTTTGAAACCTTTCTGGCAACTAAAGATACAACAATAAGTCCAATTATTAATACTGTTCCTCCTATATAAATAAGAAAAACATTTGTAATACGGGCAGTTTCCTCAATGGACTGAATAGCACTTCTCATCATGAAAATATTGTCATTTTGAAGCATGCCCCACAACTCTATATATTCAGCTCCGCTCATTCTGTCCACAGACATAAGAAGCTGATAATCCTCGGTCTGTTCAACAATTGTTGCACTGTCTTTTGCTCTCTCAATGGCAAAGACCTTGTCCCAGATTGCTCTTTTCATCCCCTCAGGATCTTTACCCTTTGCGATAACAGTTTTTGAGTCCACATCAACAATGATGATATCTATATTATATTTTAAAGCAATACTATCCAGCTGGTCATCAAATGCATCTGTCTGAAGCTCAGATGAATCCGCCGCTTTTTCTATATCTCTGTATACTGCCTTTAACGCATCTTCCTTATCTCTTATATAAAACTTCTCAAGAAAGGTTGTGTTGGCCAACAGAAAAAATACTATTGTAAAGAGCATAAGAGATGCAAATATAAACTCAAACTGCAGCCTTATGGACACCTTTGTTTTTTTACTTAATTTATTACTAAACTTCAAATTTATATCCCATTCCCCAGATGGTCTTAATAAGGTCTCCCTTTTGTCCCATCTTGCTTCTTAATTTCTTAACGTGAGTATCTATAGTTCTTGCATCACCGAAATAATCATAATTCCATACATGGTTTAAAATCATCTCTCTTGATAATGCAATTCCTCTATTCTCCAGGAAATAAGATAGAAGTTCAAATTCCTTATAGCTTAAATCAACAGTTTCGCCATCAATGGTTACTGTATGAGCAATTCTATCAATGACTATACCGCCTGCTTCAAGCTTTTCATCAGAACTATTTCCACTTCTGCGCAAAATAGCCTCTACTCTGGCCACAAGAATCTTTGGACTAAATGGTTTTGTTATATATTCATCCACCCCAAGTTCAAAGCCTTTTAATTCATCCTTTTCTTCGCTTTTGGCTGTAAGCATAATAATGGGCACCTTCGAATAATCACGAATTACCTTGCACGCTTCCCAACCATCCATCCTAGGCATCATTACATCCAGGATAATGAGCGCAATATCTTTGTTATTGGCAAAGATTTCAACTGCTTCTTCACCATCGCCTGCCTCAAAGACCTTATATCCTTTGATTGAAAGGAAGTCACTGACAAGCTTTCTCATTCTTTCTTCATCATCTACAACAAGTATCTTAGTTATTTCCATAGGTCATCTCCAGCTCTCTTTCTCTAGCGTTGATAGCCCTCTCCCTCTCATCTAACTCCTGTTTCCAGGCCGAATACTCATTTTCAATGGTATGTCGATAATTTAATACTGTAGGTCTGCTTCCCGACATACTGATTGCAAACATAATAATAACCAGAACAATGAGAATAAAATTCACCAAAGTAAGTATCGCATTTTTCTTCTCCCAGGGTTCCCTGTTCTTTTTTACCTTAATTACTCTTGGCGCCTTCTCGTCATCCTTCTTATTATTAAATATCTGATATAAAGGTATACCTGTTATTTCCTCTTTACTAATTCCTAATGCCATCATACGCTTCTGTAACTCATGAAGGTATGCGTAGCCTACAGGCGTCCTGAACATCTTCTTCTCTATTGCAGCCTTATATATGGCAAATACTGTTTCAGGACTTTTATTCTCTATTTTCTTTTCTATATAACGGGCTGCATTAAGTTCTTCCTTAGCCATCTCAGCATCTGCTGTGGAACCAAAGATAAAACCATTTACCCTGTAAAGCTGTTCCGTCTCTTTATCCATGAAATATTAATCTCTAACTGCCGCCCTGTAGCCTCGTCTTGTTGTATCTACAGTACGTGTTTCTTTCAGATTCTGTCTTTGTTTATCATTGACATATTTTGATATAGCATTGGATTCTTCTTTAAATTTACATCCGTATATTATTCTTCTGTATTCGCTGTTTGGCTCAGTTCTGACTACAGAAGCCATAAGTCTGAAACTTCGATCCTGCTTACTGTCTGTAAAACTTAGAGTGATTGGTGTGCCCATTGGAACATCAGTTGCATCATCACAGACAAATGCGATACCCGTCGCACTTATGTCCTTGATGGTAACAGTGTGCTCATGTTTGCCTTCTCCCAACATCACACTTCCTGTGGCTCCTACCCAAACTCTGTGTGCACCACGTCTGTTGGTTACTCGTCCCTCTTCATGTCTGCATACAACTTCCTGAAACATAGTGCCGTCTGATACTCTGTAACTGTGTATCTTGACTCCTGGAAACACGTATACTCTGTTGTCCTCTTTGCTGGCAACGTACATAGACAGGATGATGCCCGGATTGTCAAAGCCCACTAACTTGCCATCCTGCAAAATTGGTTCAATTTTTACATTTTTGCCTTCTACGGAGATTACATTGGACGAAAAGTCCATAGAACGCACGCCTCGTGCTGCTGTAATCTGTATAGCTGTCCCCGGTTGTAAATCCGCTAATACCATAAATACCCCTCAAAAAAATGGACCAGACGGGAGTCCGCGCCGACCTAAAGTCGGCGGCCCTAATCCGCGCCGACCTAAAGTCGGCGGCCCTAAACACGGTCCACTGGACCGTAGGGCCATGTCCGAAATCTTGATTTCGGACACTTAAATCCACTTCTTATTTATTTGATATATGAGCAGAATAAATTCTGCTCATATATCAAATGGACCAGACGGGAGTCGAACCCGTGTCCGAAATCCCATCCCCCGTACTTCTACAAGCTTAGTCATTCATTTGGCATTCCCTCCACATGGCGGCGAGTGACAACCTCCACACTTTGGTAGCTTCATAATACGCCCACCTGCTCAAAGCTTTGCAGGTGTCGTGTCTCACATAGTCGATGCCCTTATCTGATGTGTGAGTGCACCAGGAAGGACAACTGCCTTAAATTAGGCAGCGAATGCTAAATTATCGTTAGCGTTTAATTTTAATTTTGCAATTAACGTATTGCAACGGCTTGCTTCTCCGGCTTCAAAAACCCCGTCGTAACCTTTACTGGCCCTTGTATATAAAATATAACATTTCCCTATGGAAAAGTCATTAATACCTAATTTAAATACATAGAATTTTCATAATTTATTCGAAAAATCTATAATTTCCAGACAACGCCATCATAGCAAATAACTGCAGGCAGTTATCATAGTATCTTCTGATACCAGTTCTAAGTGGTGTATCCCAGAACAGTTTTACTGCATCAATTGCATCCTGGCTTAACTGCCCTTCTTTTGATGCAAGTGCACTCATAGCATTTGTTGCTATAAGTCCATATGGATGAAGTACATTCTGGTCAAGTTTTCTTCCATCTACTTCATATATAGAAAATGTTGGCTCTCCATCAACCATTACGCATTTATCGGCATAGAAGGTTCTTAATTTCTGAGCAATCGTGGTTTCCCAGTCATCAGCTTCGAACCACGAATAATCCAGACCAATATTGGCAATTGTTCTATATGCATCTGAATAGAACCAGTCATGTCTGCCACCAAAATATTTCTCAATACCTGGTCTGTCTATTGGTCTTCCATCATATTCTGCATATTCTGCATTCATACCAGTCTCTGGATGACATGCCTTCTTTAAATATTCTCTTGATTCCTTAGCTGTAAGCTTCCACAAATCCTTATCAGTTTCGTCTGCAAGACGGGCAAACATCTCATAAAAATGAGGCAAATGATAAGATGGATCTGACCAGTCACATTCACAGATAAACTTAATATAGTGATTGTCAGGGTCCCACATTGGCTTATTGCTATGCACAGCCTGTCTTAAGATGTCGTTGGCATGCTTTGAATATTCAAATATACCTTCTCCGTCTCCCCATCTTTTTGAAGCAAAAAGCAAGGCCATCGCAAAGAATTCCTCTCCGTCAGGAGCAGGTCCATTGGCGCGCTTGCTGCCATCAAGATTATTTGACCAGCAAAAATAACCGGCATTGTCTCCCTCTTCCATGTACATATATGTCTTTGTCCACTTCCAGATTCGGTCAAACTCCTCTTTCTTATTAAGCTGGACGCACATCATCATTCCATAGCTCATACCTTCAGTACGAACATCATTATTACCGGTGTCAGTCATAAATCCCATATCATCCCCAACAGGATAATATACTCTTACACCTTCTTCACCATAGAACATTGTCTGAAACCAGTCTTCCAGCCTCTTTTCTATTTCTGCCTTATCTATACCAATCTCTGCCAATACATTTCTAAACTTTTTTGTCTCGTAAGCGCTCATTTTCAGTCTCCATTCATTGTGTCTTTGTTCTTATTATTAACCAAGATTTCTTATCTTAAAGTCACGCTCAGCCTCACGCTTTGCATCTTTCTTGGCTATATCATTTCTCTTATCATAGAGTTTCTTACCTCTGGCTAGACCTATTTCCAACTTAGCCTTCCCCTGCGAGAAATAAACCTGTAGTGGCATAAGAGTATAGCCCTTTTCTTTTATCTGACCAAACAGTTTATCTATCTGACTTCTGTGAAGAAGAAGTTTCTTTGGTCTGAGAGGATCTTTGTTAAAGATATTGCCCTTTTCATATGGGGAAATGTGACACCCATACACCCATACTTCTCCATCCTCAATTCGTATATAAGCTTCCTTTATGCTACACTTTCCCATACGCAAAGATTTGACCTCTGTTCCGTGCAACACCATTCCTGCTTCATATTTTTCTTCTATAAAATAATCATGGTAGGCCTTTTTATTGTTGGCCACCAGTTTCATAGTTTCTTTCGCCATAATATCTCCATTTCACTTATGAAATTGACTCTTCTTCATAAATATCAAAATCAATAGTTCTGGTCACTTCATCCACTGAATCAACTACTACCCTGACAGTCTGTCCCAAAGTATACACAAGACCGCGCTTTGTGCCCCTCATCTCATACTTTGCTTCATCATATACAAAAAAATCTCCAGGCAATTTTGATACATGGACCAGTCCCTCTACGGTATTGGGAAGTTCAACATATATGCCCCATTCTGTCACACCGGAAACAACGCCTTCAAACACCTGCCCCAGTCTCTCAGCCATGTACTGGCATTTTTTAAGCTTTATTGTCTCACGTTCCGCTTCCTCAGCTCTTCTTTCCATCTTAGAGCTCTGGGCTGCCACATCATTAAGTATAGCATCATAATGAGCTTTTTTCTCATTTTTCATACGACCTCTGATGTGGTCCTTAATTATCCTGTGAATCTGCAAATCAGGATATCTTCTGATAGGCGATGTAAAATGACAATAATACTGCGCTGCAAGACCAAAGTGTCCAGTACAGTCCACTGTATATTTTGCCTGTTTCATGCTTCGCAGAGCCAGTCTTGAGATAAGTGCCTCCTCATCTGTGTCCTGAATTGAAACTAATAGTTTTTGTATCTCTTTCGGATGAATCTCATCCTTATTGACTTTTAATTTAAGATTAAAGTTTCTGATAAATGTTGCAAGTTTTTCAATCTTCTCAGGATCCGGATTGTCATGAGTTCTGTACACAAACGGACTCTCCAGCCAGTAATAATGAGAAGCAACAGTCTCATTGGCAATAAGCATAAATGATTCTATTAGCTTAGTTGCATCATTTCTCTCATATGGCTTAAGTTCAACCGGTCTTCCCTGTTCATCAAGAATTATCTTTGTCTCCGGAAAATCGAAATCGATTGAGCCTCGCTTCTTTCTAAAATCACGCAAAATCATACTTAATTTTGCCATATTGTCAAACATATCTACAAACTGAGCGTACTCTGTTCTTAATGTTTCATCCTTAAGGGCAATAATCTTATTTACTGTAGTATAATCCATACGTCTGTCTACGTTGATAACGGACTCGACTATACGATAATCCTTAACCTTACCCTGTGGAGTGATAGTCATTATACAACTTAACGCAAGTCTGTCTTCATTGGCGTTTAATGAACAGATACCGTTGGATAATCTGTGTGGAAGCATAGGAATAACCCTGTCTACAAGATATACACTTGTTCCTCTTGTAAGTGCTTCCCTGTCAAGCGCAGACTTCTCCTGTACATAATTGCTTACATCAGCAATATGAACACCAAGACAGTAATTTTCTCCATCCATAGTCAGACTAACCGCATCATCCAAATCTTTGGCATCCTCGCCATCAATGGTAACCATCTGCCAGCCTCGTAAATCTTCTCTTCCCACTATGTCGGCCTCAATAATGCTGTCTCCTACCTTTGCAACCTGATTCATGACCTTTGGTGGAAATTCTACTGGAAGACCAAATCCCTTAACTATGGACATAATATCTACACCAGGGTCGTTGATATGCCCAATGATTTCAACGATTTTACCTTCAGGCTTTTTATTGTCAGTTCCATATGAAGTTATGTCAACCACAACCTTATGGCCATCCATTGCTCCGTTGCAATGCTCTCTTGGTATGAAAATGTCATCTGCAAGCTTCTGATTGTCAGGAATTACAAAACCAAAGTTTTTACTCTTTTGAAATGTACCAACAATCTGAGTTGTGACACGCTCAAGAATATTGACGATCTCAGCCTCAGCTCTTCTGCCATTACCACCTCGTCCTGGCAAAATTCTAGCCTGAACTATATCAAGGTGAAATGCGCCATGTACCATGCTTTCAGGCACATACAAATCATCTTCCCTACCCTCAACTTCAATAAATCCAAATCCCTTCTGATTACTAATAAATGTACCAGTAATCAGTCCTTCTGTTTTCACGTGTTTAGGGTCCAAAATCTGATACTTACCGCGCTTGCTTATCTCTATCTTTTGTTCCACTAAAAGTTCCTTAAGAATATTGCCTAGTACTTCTCTGTCTTCTGGTGCAACCTGAAGCATAACAGCAAGTTCCTTCTCTTTCATAGGAACATAAAACTCATTATTCATGAGTTCAAGTATCATATTTTTTCTTTCTTTATAACTTTTTGACATATAACCACCAATTCACTCAAGTGACCACATTTACTACATTTATAATACCATTTTCTCCCCTAAAATGGGTAAAAAAAAGCCCTTGCTTTATGCAAGGGCTGTGCATTCATAATCAACCAAATCTGCTGATGTTAAGAACAATTGCAATAATGATAAAAAGGATTGTTAACACTCTTGTAATCTTAACAAGTGCGCCTTCCATTGAACGACCTTTGTTCTTGCCCCAGTAGCTTTCTGCTGCTCCAGAGATGGAACCAAGTCCTGCTGACTTACCTTCCTGTAAAAGAACGATTGCAGAAACAACTACACATATTATGATAAAAATAACAGTTAATACTATTCTTAAAGCTGCCATGTTAATCCTCCGGTGATAGTTTTACCATACTATCAAATAATAAATTAAATCAACATACGCCTACTCGCGCAGAAATAAGTCTATCATACAATGAAATGGTTTTCAACAATTAATTTTGCAAATACCTTACAAAAAAACTGCTGTCGTATTTACGACAGCAGTTTAAAATCAATAATTATTATTTTTTAATAAGGAGTGAATTACCTGTCATTTCTGCTGGTTTCTCCATGCCCATGCACTCAATAAGAGTAGGAATGATATCAGCAAGACATCCATCTTCCTTCAGTGTATATGCCTCATCATAGTTAACAAGGATAAATGGAACTGGGTTTGTTGTATGAGCTGTAAATGGTTCACCTGTCTCATAATCAACAAGCTGTTCTGCATTACCGTGGTCAGCACAGATAAACATTACACCGTCAACTTCCTTAACGAAGTTTACAACTTCGCCTACACACTTATCAATAACTTCAATAGCTTCAACAGCTGAATCAACTACACCTGTATGACCAACCATATCAGGGTTAGCGAAGTTACAGATGTTTACATCATACTTCCAGCTTCCATCTTCATTCTTAGCTGTAATAGCTTCACTTAACTTATCAGCAACTGTATATGCACTCATACGAGGCTTCTTGTCATATGTTGGAACATATTTTGGTGAATTAACAAGGATTCTGTCTTCACCTTCGTTTGGAGCTTCGATACCACCATTAAAGAAGAATGTTACGTGAGCATACTTCTCTGTCTCAGCGATACGAGCCTGCTTCATTCCATTTGCAGCAAGCCACTCACCAAATGTGTTAGTAATCTCAACCTTATGGAAAGCAACTGACTTATTAGGAATTGTTGGATCATAATCTGTAAAGCATACATATTTGATATCAAGTCTCTTTCTGTCAAAGCCCTTGAAATCATCATCACAAAATGCTCTTGTAATTTCTCTTGCTCTGTCAGGACGGAAGTTAAAGAATACTACTGAATCTCCATCCTTAATTGTTGCAACTGGTGCACCATCTTTCTCAACAACAAATGGTACTACGAACTCATCTGTTACACCATTGTCATATGAAGCCTGAATACCAGCTGTAGCTGAAGCAGCCTTACCACCCTCACCAAGTGTAAGTGCCTTATAAGCAACCTGTACTCTGTCATAGTTATTATCTCTGTCCATTGCATAGTAACGGCCATGAACTGATGCCACTTCACCAACACCGATTTCTGCCATCTTAGCTTCAAGATCAGCTACGAAATCTTTACCTGAAGCTGGTGGTGTATCTCTACCATCAAGGAAACAGTGAACATATACCTTCTTGATGTCATTTCTCTTAGCAAGTTCAAGTAAACCATAAATATGTGAATTGTGGCTGTGAACACCACCGTCTGATACAAGACCATAGCAGTGAAGAGCACTGTCATTCTTCTTGCAATTCTCTACTGCTTCAAGTAATCCTGGATTCTCATAGAATGTTCCATCCATAATTTCTTTTGTGATTCTTGTAAGCTCCTGGTATACGATACGTCCAGCACCCATGTTAAGGTGTCCTACTTCTGAATTACCCATCTGTCCATCAGGAAGTCCTACTGCCATTCCTGAAGCGTTACCTTTTACAAATGGATATTCCTTCATAAGCTTATCCATTACAGGTGTCTTTGCAATTGCAACTGCGTTGCCTTCTGTCTTGTCATTTAATCCATAACCATCAAGGATTAATAACACTGCTGGTTTCTTACTCATCATTTATCCTCCATCATAACCTTTTGTGGTTAAATCTTTTGTATTTCACAACTTGGAATTATATCATTTTTCTTTGTGATTTCCAAGATACTTTTACTTTTGTATGCTCATTTTACCATTGGATACTTATTTTTACTGTCTGGATGGCACACTTTTCTTTTTTCACGACATTCAATTCTAGTTTTTGCTTTCTGGATGGCACACTTACTTTATTTGTGCCTTTCAGTAGCACAAAAAGCTACTTGTGTTGTATAATTGAGACATATTATTTAACCTGTATTTTTATTCAAAACAACATGAAAAAGATTCCTAAATCCAAGTATTTATCCAAATTATTTACATATCTAATTCTTATATTACTCGCAATGTCAGTAATAGGCTGTTCGACAGACGATTTAATCAACTCCGCCAGTGATGCTTTAGGGTTTTCGATGCACTCCAGTTCAGATTCAGACGGTAATGTTGAAATCGAGTATTATGAACATGAGAGCAAAGATTCTACAAATAAACCAACATCCGACAAAAACAACTCAAAGGCTACAGACAAAGGCAAAGACAGTAATGAATCCGACGATGCAACTTCTGGAAATGACATCACTTCAGACCTCGATTCAAACGCAATTGTAGAATCCATTGGTACAGATGATCCAGCAAACAAAATCTACTATCGCCAGGCAGCTACGCCTGGTAAGGTTACAATTAGTTTTGCCGGTGATGTTACTCTGACTGAGGGTTGCTCTGTATTAAACTATATAAAGAGACATGATAACGACCCGGCAAACAGCTTTGACAAAAAGCTCTATGAGCGACTGACCGGCTGTGATATTTTTCTTTTAAACAACGAGTTCCCTTACTCTCACAGAGGAGCCCCTCTCGAAGGCAAAAAATACACCTTCAGAGCAAACCCTGATGATGCGCCTTTGCTGTTTGGCATGGGTGCTGATATTGTATCCCTGGCCAACAATCATTGCTACGATTATGGTCCGGATGCTTTAATTGATACCTGTGAAACATTAAGAAATATTGATATGCCATATATTGGTGCCGGAGAAAACATTGAAGAGGCATCAAAACCAGCTTACTTTAACATAAATGGCAAGACTATCGCATTTATTGCCGCAACTCAGATTGAAGGATATGCCAACCCTGAGACTAAAGAAGCAACCGAAACCACTCCTGGAGTATTAAGATGTCTTGATACTACAAGAGTCTGTTCAATAATTGAAGAAGCCAAAACAAAAAGTGATTTTGTAATATGTTATATTCACTGGGGAACTGAAAAATATGACCTGATAAGAGACTGGCAAAAGAACAATGCCATAGCAATGATAGATGCTGGTGCTGACCTGATTGTTGGTGCACACAGCCACTGTCTTCAGGGAATTGATTATCTCAATGGAGTCCCTGTAGTATACAGTCTAGGTAATTTCCTTTTTAACAGCAATACTCAGGATACAGCACTTTTTACAGTAACTTTGGATACAAGCTGCGCAGACAGTGTAGATATTGATTCCATGCAGTTTGTTCCATGTATTCAATCAGGCGGTCAGACAGTCCAGGCAGGTGAAAATGACTGGAACAGAATCATACAGTATGAGCAGGGAATTTCATACCACGCACTTTTAGACAGCGACGGATATGTAACATATACAGACCAGAATATGAATACTCAGAATGGACGAAACACATCTCCTATGCGAGATAAATCTGAGGATTCCGGTGATAACCAGACAGAATAAGTATAGTAATTACACTTAGTTGTAAATTAATTTCAAATAACATGGATAATAAGATAACGATAAAAGATGGTAACGAAACAATAGAATTGGAATACACTCTGGTTCGTTCCAAAAGAAAAAGCATCGGTTTTGAAGTAAAAGCCGGAGGAGAAATCATAATCAAACTCCCACAAAGACTTCCATTATCTCACGCTCTTCCATTTATCGAGGGCCGTAAGGAATGGATTTATGAAGCTTATCTAAGGCAAAAAGACAAAATAAACACAACTCAGGCAAGAAAAGAAGAACATGAAGATCCTCGCCTGGCTTATCTCGAAAAGAAATACAGACAGGCTGCCAAGCAATATATCTATGAAAGAGTTGAATACTATCTTCCACTGACAGGAGGCCACTACACCTCCATCAGAATCGGTGACCAGAAAACTCGATGGGGAAGCTGTTCCTCCAACAAGACTCTTAGTTTCTCATGGCGTCTGATGCTGGCACCACCTCGAATACTTGACTATGTTGTAGTACATGAATTGTGCCACCTGACACACATGAACCATTCCAAAGAGTTTTGGTCTCTCGTAGAATCTGTTGATCCTGATTATAAAGAGCATCGCAAGTGGCTTAAAGAAAACGGCGACAAGTTAATATTAAAATAAATATTTATTTATATTATGTCGTTTTCTTTAAGCTACTTCACGTAAGCCTTATCAATCTGGATTACACAGAAATACTTTTCATTGAACTTCGAAACTTCACTAGATACCTGCGTTCTAATCTGCTCGTCACTCAATTCATAACCATGAGGTACTACAATATCGAAAATCAGGTTAGAGTGAGTTGGTCCCTTAACCATTCTGAAATCATGGAATTTGACATCACCTTCCATGGCATCAATGATTTTTCTAACCTCTTCCTTAGCCTCATTAATTTCTTCATCATCATCCACAATTGGATCCATATGGATAACTGGTTCGCAATTGAGCATTCCGCGAAGATTAAATTCTATCTGATCAATAAGATCATGTAACTCAAGAATATCTTCCTTGTATGGTACCTCTGCATGAAGACTTATCATAAGTCTGCCTGGACCATAATCATGAACAACCATATCATGCATTCCAAGAATCCTTGGGTCGCACATTACTATCTTTTCGATTTCATCAACAAGTTCTGGATCTGGTGCCTGACCAAGCAGTGGATTCACAGTATCCTTCATGGCAGAAATACCTGCCATAAGAATCATAATTCCTACAAGAAGTCCGCAATAGCCATCAATTGGAAGTTTCCAAACATAGCCTACTACTGCTGCCAAAAGAACTACTGATGTTGCTATAGAGTCTGATAAACTGTCCTTCGCAGTTGCACTCATGGCTGCCGAGTCTATCTTCTTGCCAACGGATGTATTGTAAATTGCCATATAGATTTTAACTAAAATTGAAGCTATCAGAACAATTACAACATATACACTAAACTCAGGAAGTTCAGGATGAATAATCTTAACCACTGAACTTTTAATCAGTTCATAAGCCATCAACAATATTAAAACTGATACGAAAAGTCCTGATATATATTCAATTCTTCCGTGACCAAAAGGATGGTCTGGGTCAGGTTTTTGTCCTGCAAGTTTGAATCCAATAAGAGTGATAAATGAACTTCCTGCATCAGACAAATTGTTAAATGCATCCGCCGTAATTGAAATAGCTCCTGAGATTGTTCCAATCAGAAACTTTCCAACAAATAATAAAACATTAAAGAAAATACCTACAATACCACAAAGCACACCGTATTTTTCTCTAACTTTCGCGTCCTTATAATTATCTGAATTAATATATAACTTTGCTAATAAAGATACCATTTCCACCTCTCATATAAGCAATCGAAAAAAATTATGTAAACCAACTCTTCTGATTACAACCTAGCACAGATTAATCATCAATAGAATATATGTCATTTCTAGGCTGCGCAGATAAAACTTTAAGTCCTGCATCCACGCTGTGAGTCAGCCATACATTACCGCCAATAACACAGTTATCACCAATCTTTGTATTGCCGCCAAGTACAGTTGCTCCTGCATAAATGACAACATTATTGCCAATGTCAGGATGACGTTTGATACCCTTAACAAGAGAACCATCTGGATTGATGTCAAAACTCTTAGCACCTAAAGTAACACCCTGATAGAGCTTAACATGCTCACCAATGGTTGTTGTCTCACCGATTACAACGCCAGTACCGTGGTCGATAAAGAAATATTTACCTATCGTTGCACCTGGGTGAATATCAATACCTGTATTCTTATGAGCATATTCTGTCATCATACGTGGCAGAATCGGCACCTTTAATTCATATAATTTATGTGCGAGTCTAAAGATACTTATTGCTTCAAAAGCCGGATAAGCTAACATTACCTCTTCCTTAGAGCTTGCTGCCGGATCTCCCTCATAAGCAGCTGTAATATCTGTATCCAGATATTCCTTTATTGCAGGTAAAGAATTTATCATTTCCTTAGCAATTGTTTTTGTCTTATCAGTATCTTCTATTACTGGCAAAATCAGTTTTCTAAGCAATACCTCTGCTGTATCCTTATCAACCTTTTCATGGCCTTCTCCCAAGAAATTAGGGTCAAATATTTCAGGATACATTGCCCCTCTTAAGAATCCTATTAATTCACCTATCTGGTTTTTCATTCCCGCTAAACTCTTCTTATACATATCATTTCACCTAATCTATATAACTAGAACTTACTCATTTGCAAAAACCACCGGCAGAAACCTACCGGTGGAAAATTAATCATTATTCTCTTCCGCTCCAGCAGAATGTACATACCTGATCTGGATCGATTCCAATTGACTCTAACAAATCATCAAGTCTGTGGAAACGCAATGAAGTGAAATTAAGCTGCTCTCTTATTCCTTCAAGCATTGCTGCATAATTGTCACTGTTAGGATCTGCATAATTGTAAAGAAGTTCCTGACTTACATTGTCGCCTTCTCGTTCTGCAATTACTCTTCTACCAATCAAATCCATATCTGAATTAGATCTTGAGAAATTGAGGTACTTACATCCAAATAAAAGTGGAGGACATGCTGGTCTGATATGCACTTCCTTTGCACCGCTCTGATATAAGAACTCAGTTGTCTCTCTAAGCTGAGTACCTCTTACGATACTGTCATCAATAAGTACCATTGACTTACCTTTAATAAGATCATGCACTGGAATAAGTTTCATCTTTGCAATAAGATTTCTCTTACTCTGCATAGTTGGCATGAAACTTCTTGGCCATGTTGGTGTGTACTTAATGAATGGTCTTGAGAATGGAACCCCACTCTCATTAGCATATCCGATAGCATGAGCTGTACCAGAATCTGGAACACCTGCTACAATATCTGCTTCAACGTTGTCTCTCTTTGCAAGAAGAGAACCACAGTTATAACGCATCTGCTCTACGCTGATTCCTTCGTATGAGCTTGATGGATATCCATAATAAACCCAAAGGAATGCACAGATCTTCATATTCTTGTTAGGGCTTGCAAGTGTAACCACTGACTCAGGAGTAATAACACATATTTCTCCTGCACCAAGCTCCTTGAAATCTGTATATCCAAGATTAAGATAAGCAAAACTTTCAAATGCTGCACAATAGGCATCATCCTTCTTACCAATGGCAATAGGAGTACGTCCCATCTTATCTCTTGCAACATAGATTCCTTTTGCTGTAAGAATCATAATTGACATGGAACCGTCAATAAGCTCCTGTGCATATTTGATACCTTCAACGATGTTTTCCTGCTGATTAATAATAGCAGCAACAAGCTCTGTCGCATTGATATCTCCACCACTCATCTCAAGAAAATGAGTATTACCTGCTTTGAAGATTTCCTCAACAATCTTATCTGTATTGTTAATCTTACCAACAGTTGTGATAGCAAATGTACCATGATGAGAACGAACAATAAGTGGCTGTGGCTCGTAATCGGAAATACATCCAATACCGAGGTTACCTTCCATCTCATTGACATCCTTCTCAAATTTAGTTCTAAAAGGAGAATTCTCTATATTGTGAATGGCACGGTCAAATCCCTTCGATTTACTATATACTGCCATACCACCTCTTCTTGTACCAAGGTGCGAATGATAGTCAGTTCCAAAAAATAAATCGAATACACAATCTTCTTTCGATGCTACTGCAAAAAAGCCACCCATAGTTTTTCTCCTGTTCTATTTGAATTCATACGCATTTGTATATTAACAAACCGCATAATATATTTGTAAATAATATTTCGCACTTACTCTACTATTTTATATTATTATCCCCACAAGTAAATATGCAATTTATCAAAAATCGAATTTTTTTGACAAATTGCATATGTAAAATTGTTCTAGTATTTGACTACGCTCACCTCACCACAGCTAAGCGTATCTGTTGTTCCATCATCATACTTAACCAGCAGATGGCACTCGTCATCAATTCCTGTTACCAGGGCATAGCCTTTAGATGTTTTCTTCTCATCATGTCCTGGTGTTAAGAGCTTAACATATTTACCTGTAAGCATAGACTTACTTTTATATCCTTCAACAAATGACATATCTCCAGCTTTATATTTTTCATAAAAATGCGAAATAATTGAAGCACATAACTTATTTCTGATATCAAATGCCTCACTGTTGGTATTACTAATCAGAGCCCCCGCTGTTTTGGCAATTTCGTCTGGAAATCCATCGACTGGAGCGTACACATTTACCCCAACACCAATGACCATATAAGACAGTTTGCCATCCTCAAGGGAAGTCATTCCCTCTGTAAGTATGCCCGCAATTTTTTTATCTTCCAGGTATACATCATTGACCCACTTAATAGATGTGTCAATATCAGTGACCTCCTTAATTGCCTCACAGACACAATCTGCCATCATACATGTATAGAGGGTTGCCTTGGCAGGCGATGCATCAGGATACAACAGTAAGCTCATGTATATACCAGTGCCCTTTGGCGAATAAAAGTCTCTTCCTCTGCGCCCCTTGCCCTTATTCTGACTTTCTGCGATAACAACAACTTCTCTCCCGAAGTTCTTATTGCTGTATTCCTTGGCATAATCATTGGTAGAATCTATGTTTTCAAAGTAAATAATATCAAGATTGTTTGCTGATGTTCTTTCCTGTTCAAGATACAGTTTAATTGCCTCACCACTCATCTTTTGAATGTCAGCCTTCAGTCTGTATCCCTTGTTAGTTACAGCATCAATATCATAGCCATCCTTCTCAAGTGCCTTGATTGCCTTCCATACTGCCGCCCTTGTTACAAATATCTCTTCAGCAATCTGCTGACCCGACAGGAACTCATTTCCACTATTCTTTAATAATTCTAAAACCTGTTGCTTTGTAGACAAATTTTCCACCCCTGCTAATATCTATGATATGTTTTTAGCCACTCCAACTGACACATACTTATCAAAAATCGCTCTCAAATCTGAACCTTTTGCAGCTTCATAATTGCGAAGTCCGTCAACCATGTAAGATATTCTTCCTTCAGATACAGACTCTTCCTTATATCTGTCGTTAAAGAAGGATTCATTGGACACGAATCTGTCCTTCAAAATCCCCTTGCACTCCTTAAGCTCGCAGCCCGGGAAATTAACATTCCATATCTCATGCAGTCCCAAAGGTTTATCCAGCAGTTCTTCCATTATCTCACTAAGATATCTATCAGTTGTCTCATGCATTGGTGAAAAATCTTCCGAAAATGCAATCGCATGAACTCCCTGAAAAGCCGCCTCGAAAGCCGCTCCTGCTGTAGCAGAATACTGAAGATCAGTTGCCAGGTTATATCCATAATTTATTCCAGACAACACATTGTCAGGTTTGCCAGGTACAATATTTAATATTCCTATTCTCATACAATCTGCCGGAGTTCCATTGCAGGCATAGGCATGGACTCCCTCAACCGGAAACTTTGTCTCCCAGGCTTCAATAGGATGTCTTAATGTAATGCTGTGTGACATAGCACTTCTTTGACTTTCTGGTGCGACAACCCACACCTCGCCAAACTGCTTTGCGCACTCAGCCAGTCTTATAATTCCATCTGCCTCTATTCCATCATCATTTGTTATTAGAATTTTTCGCATTTTATATAATCTCCTAAACTTATAGACCAAATTCTTCTGGTCTGAAACGTGGACATACGTTTTCTTTTGTAGTAATGACTGAGGCTGATAATCTTGTACCTATTTCACAGGATTCTCTTAATGTTTTTCCATATGTAAGTCCCGCTGCTATTCCTGAGAAAAATGCGTCTCCCGCTCCTGTCGTATCAATAACATCAACCTTATGTGCCGGGCAGATGCCTGATTCACCATCAGCAGAATAATATACTGCACCCTGAGGCCCCATGGTTACTATCATTTTACTAATGCCTGCTCTCTGTGAAAGAGTTGGAAGTTCTTCAAGCATTTGTTCTGGTGTAAGATTTTCCATATCTTTTACAAATAACATTCCTGATTCCTGCTGGTTACATACAAAACAGTCAAGTTTTTGGAAGAAATCTCTTCTTTCCAATGCAATACTCATATTGGATATAACTGCAAAAACCTGCTTGTTGTATTTGCTTGCAAGTCTGAATACTTCTTTGACAACATCTTTTTCAAGATCCAGTTCAAGGGCTACACTGTCCGCGTTGGATATTATTTCATCCCCATGCTCTTTCAATATATCGTATATTGGCTGAAGATCTGGTCTTTTTGAAATAGATGCAGTCAGATTTCCTGTATGATCAAAAATTGCAAGCCATACACCCATACCATCCTTAGTCTGTACCACATGAGTAGTATCAACTTTATGGTTATTGAGTTTATTTATTACATCCAGACCTGCTCCATTGTCATCCACCAGACTTACAAACGAAGGTCTAAGTTCCATGTTTGCAATATTTTCTACAACATTTCTTGCCACGCCACCATGAACCTGCTCAATATTTCCTGCATTTCTTCCATCTGCTATGTATTGTCCATGTGGATATCCCTTTATATCAACAAAAGTCGAACCTATTACTACAATTCCCATTTTTTCTCCTAATCTTCATAAATTTACACTATTATCAGTTAATACAACTAACGCTTCAACGCCTTTAGAATCTCTTTCTGCTCTGAAGTAATTCTATAACTCTCCCTTGATTTTTGTATAGCTTTATTGTGGCACCACACATCCAGCCTGCCAGTTTCAATATACGGGATTGCCTTATCCCACTGCTTAGCAAGCGCAGTTGCAAAGAACCACGCAATCATCATTTTAATATAGTATTCCTCGGAATGAACCGAAGCGACAATATCCAGGTATTCGGTTTTAAAATCTTCATCCAGAAAATGGCTCATTAACATTTCCATACCAAATCGACAGGTATATGTATGTTTGGATTTTGACCATTCCTTTATCTTTGCGATTAACTTCTCCTTGTTTTTCTTGAAAATCTTAGGCGACATTATGTCACAAACAGCCCAATTATCAACATATGGCAGAAATCTTTCTAATTCGTCGATACAATTATCATAATCTTTCATCTCAGAGATAATAAGTCCATGCAACATGTTCTCATCATAATACTCATGCGGTAACTGATTTAGAAAATCCTCATATTTGCCTTCTTTGTATATCTCTTTAGCCAGCTTTCTTGCTTCTGGAACTCTTACACCAATAACATTCTCAAGTTGTATTCCCGGTGTAAGTTTTACCTGAAATTGTGCATATTCTTTATCTTGTAATTCAAATAATCTGTCTCTAATTATCATATCGAATACACGCTTCCTGTCTTTTTAACATTTCTAATGAATCGGTCTGCCTCACCAGATACCTCTTCATAGATATCTGTATCAATGTTGTGACCACAATTTGAATACATAACCATCAGGCCTACTACTCAAAAAATGAGCCACGACTCTAGGTCACTATGGCTCACTCGTTATTTACTCCATTTTGCGTCAACAAGTTTGTCCCCTTCATAAACAAGTTTCAACATAAAAAATTCACTGCCATCGTAAATCTTCTCAAGGAATAACCTGTCTCCTTCCCAGGTTGGGAGTTTCATCACCTCAGTTTTATCTACCCACTCAAGCTCACCCTCGTCACATTCTATGATGTCTCCTATAAAACCAGTAGCTGTATAGAGGTACATATACTCCCCTTCACACTGATCACTGACAAATGTTATAACCGCACGTAACTTGTAATCAGTTAATGTGAGTCCTGTTTCCTCTTTTACTTCGCGTAATAAGCACTCATCCGGTGACTCATTTTCTAAGAATTTACCACCAATTCCTATCCACTTGTCTTTATTTAGGTCATTTTCTTTTTTCACACGATGAAGCATAAGATATGCCCCATCCTTTTCTATATAACAAAGCGTTGTGTTTTTCATCTAATTCGGATTATTTCATCCTCTCCATAACAAATAGGCATCTCATAGTCAAGTAGAATCAGGTCTGGTCTATTAACTTCTATCATATGGAATGCAGCTGTTGCAGAAGGGCAAACGTTTACATTGTAGTCATTTTCCAGCCACGCCTCCGGTATGCTTTACACCATACGCTGTATCTATACCCGATATCACCGGAAGATTGATACCAAATTCATTATAACATAGAATGCGTTACTGTTTATAATAAAACCACATACAGACATCAATTATTATTCATAAAAAAATTGTTTTATAAAAAACACCAGGGGCATCTGCTCCCACCAAACTCAGATTCCAATTGATTTCCAAGATATGTTGTCTGGTCATTCAGGAATTTTACGCTTGCACCGTTTGGCAATGGACAAGCTAGGTTTACATAACTATGCATTAACGATATGTACAAAGTCTCAGCTGTGAAGCCTGTATTTTAGGGACCTTCAGCCACCCATATTACATAAAGTAGTAACGAAAAGTAGTAATTGAAAATAGTCGAAAACGTTTAAAACAGTATATTATAATTTGCATATGTTTCCCCTATCTCTTGGCATAGCATCCTCTCACATTTAAGCGTCTCATTCATACTAACTCTTTCATTCGTGCAAACTCATACAATTGTTACTTTCATCTTCCCTGCTTCTTAACACTTCATCCCAGTGCTCTATCACTTTTTTCGCAATAGACGGATCGTACATAACTCCTATATTTTTCTCGATTTGATCCTTGCAAACATTCGTGTCCATTCCTTTTCGATATGGTCTGTCTGAAATCATGGCATCTATAGAGTCTGCAATTGCAATAATTCTTGCACCAAGCGGGATATCTTCCCCCTTTAAGCCATCAGGATATCCTTTACCATCATATCTTTCATGATGAGACCTTACGATATCTGCAACTGCTTCAAATGACTTAGCATTCATCAGAATGTTATATCCTTGCTCCGAATGGGACTTCATGATTTTCCATTCCTCGTCACTTAATTTTCCTTCTTTTAACAAAACATCATCCCTGATCCCAATTTTTCCAATATCATGCAAATGCGCAGCAATATGATATATTTCCTTTTCATCTTCATCAAGCTCTATGATTTCGCAAATGGTTTCAGTCATCTCTGCCACTCTTGAAGAATGATGACTGGTGTATACATCCCTAGCCTCAAGAGCTGATATAATACATAAAATCAAATCATGAAATTGCGATAAAACCTGCATTAAATCACCTTTTTTCTACCACATAAAAATCATTAATAACGAACTTAATATGCCACCTACCATAAAAACAGGAATCATTGGCAGGCATACTTTTATATGAAACCATTTCTGATGATATTCTTTTTCCATTTCTTCTGTTCCGGGAAGTCTAAGTCTCTTTATATTTGCAAACAAAACCCAATCCAGGAAGAATGTATCCCAGCAAAACAAAACCAACATGTACAAATAAGAAAGCAATACCCCCTGAATAAAGCTATCTGCACCGGCTATATGCAGCATCCATGCAAACACAAACATAAATGCAATTAAAGCAACTATCTTTTTTATTTTCATAGCAATTGTCATCTTCTCTTTTGATGCCTCTTTGTTCTGTGAACGATAATACTCTTCCTGAATCTCAGGTGGATAATCACTTATAAATGTAAGCGGAGATATCAGTAATAGACCTATTACTAAAAACAAAAACACAAAACACATTACTGCTATTTCAATTAATATTATTGTTATATTCACTTTGATGACTCCTTGTTTATGGTTCGTTTTACTAACTTATGCCATTTTCCGGTTTTCAGAAACATTTTGTAGCGCAGTCATATGTTTATAGATTCCATCTGTTTAATCATTGTTAATTTTTTCTCCTTATTCGTCACCATTTATCTGCATATGCATCATGATATGCTATCCACATACCCATTACCTTATGTTTCACGTCCGGATGCCTAAAATATAGCTTTTGCCTCTGGCTTACGAACCACCGCATGAAGTCGCATTCCTTTTCGGATTTCAAATCGCTCAACTGTAAGTCCCGCTTTTTTTGCACACTCCATAACCGTTTTTCTACTAGCCATCTTATAATCTCCATGACCAGCCAAATGAGCCAGAGGCATTTCTATATGGTCTACCAGCCAACCTACTACCTTACTATCTGTAGTCATATCTCTTAAAATCAATCTTCCACCAGGTCTTAAACACCTTTTAACACTTTCAAAAAAATCCTGCGGATTAGGATAATGATGAAAGCTCATGGAACAGATAATCGCATCAAATAAATTATCATCGAACGGAAAGTTCTCGCAGTCACCTACAACAAATGTTGCATTCTTTATATTTTTCTTCTTCGCCTGCTCAATCATTGCCGGTGTCAGATCAAGGCCTGTGTAATGTTTGTCAGGATACTTTTCAGCAAGTAATGAAATCATTGGTGCAGGTCCACATCCGGCATCCAACAAATCCGTGAACTCTTCTC
>JAZQOC010000025.1:0-5710 GCA_045627645.1 Lachnospiraceae bacterium | reverse complement strand
CGACTGCCTGATGGTCTGTGCTTCATGCCAAGGTCAACTTTTCTAATGTCCTTAAAGCAATCCAGCACTCCATATACTCTACTTTGCCATCCCTGAACATTACCACTTTGATAGCCACAAAGCATCCAGTGTTTTAGTTGTGACAAGGCTTGTATTAAGACCACGTGCTCCAAATCTCCCATCTCGTCCTTGTAGACAACTTCTGCTGCTCTTTCAGGCTGATAGTAGGGGCAATCGAAGAACAAGACTGACCTGTTATAATCAAACAATTCTCCTTTTGCATTATCATGTATCAGGTCAATGTAAGAGCCTTCCCTTATAACAAGTCTCTGTAACAGCTGAGGCATATCCAGAAGCTCAAGAGCTCTTTTTTGAAACACTTTTTCAAAATTCACTCCAATGCCTTCATTTTCATACGCTTCATTCTTTCTGTAGCTTTGGCATGCCGAATTGAAAGACATACGGCTTTCAACAAATGCATAATATGCCGTTACAAGGTCACTAGCTTTCATCATACCCTCACGTATTGCATTTATTCTTTCGTGAGCCTTGTCATACATTTCTCTGCTATAAGGTGTCATTAACAACATTTCCACCAACTTACAGCATTTATCAGGGTCTTTTACTGTTCTGAAAAGACTGGTCATGCTCTTGTCAATATCGTTGTATATGACCTTAGAGAACAAGTACTTATTTGTACTAAGGTCTCTCATTCTTAAAGCGAGCATGCACATCGTACCTCCACCGCCAAAGAAATCTACAAAAGTATTGCAGTCATTTGCATCTGCAATGTCTCTAATGTACTTTTCGTAGTCCTTTGCGAAGTTCCCTTTACCACCATATCTTCCGATTACTCTCGGAAGTCTTCCACTATCAGAATTAGCAATAATCATTTTGAATGCCTCCTTTATTTATCCATTCTCAGCAAGATTTCATAAACATATTGAGTTCTATCTTTTACAACTGTTGCTTTCTTTGTATAAGGCCTATCCGAAGCACTTTTCAAAAGCTGCTTTGACTTCAAGTAATCAAGCACATGTTCAATGTCTCCTGTAAGAACATACTCATCACATTCTTCAATACCTAAAATCTGTGCTGCTGGGATCCCATAAAGCATTTCCGTAAGAATCTCTTTGCTTGGAACATGAAGCAATATGTTTTGACCTTTTCTCTTGAAAGTTCCAAGATACTTCTTCAAGTCATCTTCTGACTCTAATGTTCCTTCGTTAAAAAATTCTTGATACTTATTGAAATACTCAACAAGTAATTTCTCTGCCTTTTGAGCATTTATCAGCTTTGGCTTATCTAAAAATTCCTTTCTAATGTCATTGGAAGTCTTTATGAGAAGATTTTCCATGGCAGTTAAGTCGAAACGAATTCCAAGAAGATCTTTCAAAAGTTTTGCTGAGAGAATAATCATTGCCGCCCTGTTTGCCATACGCGGCATAATAAGTTTTTCAGCAATACTTTCTCTAATGCTTTCATACTCTTCAAACAGACTCTCTTCATAATCCTCCTTGCTGCCAAACTCTTTCTCCTTTTTCAGAAGTTCCATGGCAAATGCTTCTGCAACCCAGCCACGGTTTTTCTCAAAAGTTCTTTCAGCTTCTCTGCTTTCAATGTTGTTATCTGTTAAATCACCTGTCTCAACATCAAACTGAATGATGCGCTGCGCCTGACCTTCATCACAGCCAGAGCTGTATAACAGACTGGATGTTGATGTTGTAAAGACAGGCGCATAATATTGTTCTCTGTCTCTCATCAATCCATCCTGAGATAGCCTGTCTTTTGAACTTCCTGATGCCAAGGTCATCAGTAGATTCAGCGTATCTATCGGATTGCTGTATCTTGCTCCAGCCAACAGCTTTACTTCATCCACCGTAGCAGGTATTGATGGTCTGGATGCAAACCTTTTACTTAAAGCACCGATCGTAGCATTAGAATCAAGTATTTCCCTTCCAGTAGTGTGCATGGTAGTAGCAATCTTTATGGCAGTGGTTTTACCAATGCTTGTATCTCCTACCAAGCAGATTGTAATGTTGGTCTCATCCATAAGGCTTTCGTAGCGTTGTCTGATAATGCCACTTACTGATGAGGCAACAACACTTGAGAGCACTGGTTTGTTTGCAATGTACTTATCAAATGCGTCAACCCAGCCTTTAAGACTGCCAGACTGCTTCATAATAATATCGTGACCACGATATTTACTCTTTTGAATGGCAAGTGACTTTCCATCTACTATTGCATTTCCACAGTATCTTGCTACTGTTCCAAGGTCACTCCACCCCAAAACCTCATGGCTGTAATTTACAAATGTATTTCCGTTTCCTCTAGCGTAACAAATAACTGTCTTGCAAACTTCAAGAAACATCTTTTGAGCTATATCATTGGTAAGCTCAGTTTTTCCACAACTCACTAAACGCCCAGCCATATCCTTATACTGGTTCAGGTCGCCACTAACAACTGTATCTGAATCCAAATCTGTAACTTTTAATCTCATAACTGTATTCTTGTCATATGCTGAAATTGTCTTTTCAACTTCAAACTTAAGTCCAAGCTTTTTACATTCAGCATATTTTTCATCATCATGAAAGACTATAAGTTCTTCCTCGTCCTCATTAACAACGTCCTTTAGTTGACTCTTCATTGCTCTACGCATGGTATGTGCCTGAAAAATATCCATCATCAAGTGTCCTTCAGTTATCTCAGGCACGGTTTTCTGTGTAGAACTGCTATTATTAGATTTGCCGATTGCCTCGTTCCATTCCTTGTCTGTAAAAGGATGTTCCTCAGCCATAGCTTCCTGAATGCCAGTGTTGGTATTTCTTTCTGTAATGTTTTCCATTTTTCTAACCTCCATTTAATTAGTTTGACTTGTCTGTGTCGTTAAACCTTTGTTTTTACAATAAAATTATACCCCTTATACGCTATAAAAGACCATATGCCAACAATCTGTGTCGTTATATGCGCCACTTTTTAATCGTTGAGTTATTTTTAGTGTATCTGTCGTGCCACGCTAGTGTTTTTTGTGAACTACGTTAGAGTTTTGGCAAATCCTGTGATAGCATTAAAAAAAGACCCTACAATACGTAAGGTCTTAAATGTCTAAAAAGGCTGAAAACTACAAAAAGTTTACGCCATTATTTTTTCTTTTTTTCTGATAACTTCTGTTCTTCTTCCAAGCGTTCTTGGTTATTACATGTCTGAACAGCCTTCATAAGTTCATATTTTGATGCGTATGTTCTCAAAGCTTCATCCAGAACTTCCTTATCGCACTGCTGGATAAACGTCAAAGTCATCCTATTTTCCATTATTCCAGCCAATTCTTTTATAAACCGTGTTGCATCAAGAGTCATGTAAGCAGCTTTGCTTTCGAACCACGTACATAACATCTTAAATCCTTTGTATTTTTCAGGAGGCTCCTTTGCAATTTCCTTAATGTGATTATCAATCTTATTTTTTCTCTCATGAAAGTCTTTATCAATTACGTCCATGGGCCTTGAAACCACATGGTCTCTACGATACTCATTGTAAACATCAAAGAATTCTCCCCATTCATCAAGACTGATACCAGTTTCAATATAATCTTCACCTATAAAATACGCCAAAGGTAACCCCGAATTAGTCTGTGCATTTTTACATTCTCCAACAGTAAAGCTCATGGAATTATCTGCAATGATTTTATAATATCTTTGTCTCTTAATGCCTAAGATTGCGTATATATCAAAATCTCTTGGCTTCCTTCCTAATTTGGCATGCCAAGTCTGCTGAATAACGTAATAATTGATTCTTAAGTTAAATCGCTGATTCTCAGTGAGTTCAATTTTATTTGTATTCATTTCATAACACCTACTTCATTCAATCCCCTCTGGAACACTCTGGTTTTGTTTTGGGTCAATGTTTATCCCTTAGCCCTATCCGAATACCACCTTAAAACTAAAACCCTTATTTTACTTGATTTTCCCAAGCAAATAACTTCTTACTGAACATTAGGCCGAGCACTGTACTCAAAGTCATCATATTCCAAATCAAACTTTTCAAGCAAAGCCTGAATGATATACATGATGTGTGCAGCGGAAAATCCTGTGCTCTCAAAGATTTCAGTGCCTTTTATCTTCATGTCTCCGCTCACTTTTTCAGCATCGTATGAGAACATTATGTTCTTTGACCAAGAAACAAGCAGTTCATTATTCTTTGCCATTGTTTCAATTACAGACGGATTTAACTCATAAAGCTTCTCTATAACAGAACGCAGCATAGAAGCAAAGTTTGTAACTGTTACACGTTCTCCACAAAGCACATAGTAGTTTGGCACTTTGTTTGTTGCATCATCAGGAACAGCACAAGAGTAAACCTGATATCTTGGGTCATTAAACTCTATCTTTACTTCAGGCTCTGCAATGCTGAACAGATTTACTATTTCCAGAGCCAGTCGTGTTGCCCTCTTTTGAATAGTCTCCGCATTCCATGCAGTAAGACCAACAACATCTTTATTAAGAGCCACAATCTTTGTATCAGCCTTATCCAGCAATTCAAGCTTCTCAGCAAAAGGCTTGTCACCCAGTTCACTGTTATAGCCTGTAAGTGTCAGATTGCCCAAAGTGTGAAGATACTTATCTCTATCTGCCTGCCAGTTCTCACCAAGCATTGTTTGCCATGCTGTTGAAAGGTTCTTATTCTGAGGCATAATATGTTCAATGGAAAGATTGTCAGAAATAAGTTTCTCTTTGCCCTTATTCTCTAAAGAACTAAGCAAATACTTACATAATGAATTCTTCCGATACAGATTGTTATTCTTCAAAGCCTCAATGAATGCAGCATTGCTAGGAAGTGCATCCTTTGACGTTAACTGCATAAAGAACGAAACTATTGAATCGTAGTAGTGCTTTTTGTTTTCCTCATTGCTGAAAATTCTTGAATGCAATGTCTTGTACAATCCTCTGAGAGAGTTTGAACCTATCTCACAAATAAGTCTTCTTATGCTGTAGTTCAGCAGGAATGTCATTACCTTTTCAAGTTCAGCAAGTTCTATTTCCCCGTTCTCATAGTCGTCAAAGACTCTAAACAAGAACAGGAATACAGTTGTCTGTTTCAGCTTCTGCAAGCTCTGTAATGCACTGTTAACAACCTCACCATATGCCTCATCACCATACAAGAACACGTGATAATACTTAGCGTAATGATATATTTCTTTCAGTACATCTTCCTTAGCAAACTTATCTTCTGGATAAAGAGCCTTAAATGATTCATAACCTGATTCCTCTTTTGCAAAGCCCTCCATCTTCATGTTGAGATAGTCCAAGAAGAATGATGTCATATAGTCTTTATTCACCAGCTTCTCAATCTTCAGCCAGTAATCCTCATATAACCTTTCTTGGTCAGCCTCAGTCATCAAAACGTAGTTTCTGATTTGGTCAGCCAGACTAAGTGGTAATCCAGTTGAGTTGATACGGTCAAAGATTTCCTGAGCATTGTCATCTGAATCCAGTGTTATCTTTGCACATATCAGCTTCTCAAGACCCTTGTAGATCTCTTTCACATAACGACCTTTAGCCAGCTGTTCCTTGATTAAAGAACAGAACAATTCGTAGTTACGCCAAATGCCAGATGCTTTATCAATCTCATCATACTTATTATCCATAAGTAAGAGCAGCTGTTGATTGTCACTCTTGATTGGCTTTAGCTTTAACTTGCTTGCCGTGTCAACATC
>JAZQOC010000024.1:0-5689 GCA_045627645.1 Lachnospiraceae bacterium | reverse complement strand
TTCAACGATGTAAAGGAACAGGTTCGTTTCACTGTTGCCAATAATTCAATTAAGCTGAATTCAGTTGCAGGGGCAAAGGTGGATTACTGCCTGTTTTTCCTGTTCCAGAAAAATGTGTTTAGTAAAGATAGCTTTGATTTAGCAGAAGAACTCATACCTGTTAGTAGTGGAGAAAATGTCCCGGAATCGCTTATCGAAATGAAAGTCATCGATAATGACGCAGCTGATAAATACTACTACAGTATAGAATTTGATGTAAGCTGGTATAATATGAAGTTTGCTGAAACCTTCTTCGACTTCTTTGACAGGATCGCCCTGAGACTGGCTGGTATCAAGGATCCTCAAAACATTTGCATAAAAGATTTTTTGGATAGAATATGATGAAATCATCATCGGTCAGGAGTCTTTATATATAAAATCCGAAATCCAACTATGCGCAAAATGCTTCTTTATCAAATAGCTTGCATACAGCATTTAGGTGTGATATGATGTAAATACACAATTTGTATGCCATATGCAAGCTATTCGATAAAATGGTCTTATATAAACTGTATGCAAACGATTCGATGAAATGGACATAATACTATGGAACTTCAACGATTATATTCTTACACGCGTAAAGCTATTGATAATTACAATATGATTTCTGATGGCGATCACATTGCTTTAGGAATTTCCGGAGGCAAGGATTCGCTCACTTTGCTTTATGCTTTAGCCGGCCTTCGCAGATTTTATCCTCATCCGTTTACGATTTCTGCTTTTACGGTTGATCTGGGCTTTGAGGGCTTTAAGGACAAACTCGAAGGCATCAGCACGCTCTGTGAGCGATTTTCAGTTCCTTACACGATAATTTCCACGCCTATAGCTGAAATTATCTTTTCAGAGCGCAAAGAAAAGAATCCATGCAGCTTATGTGCAACATTACGCAAAGGTGCCATGAATGATTTCGCAACTCAGCAGGGATGCAACAAAGTCGCATTTGCGCATCACAAGGATGATCTGATTGACACCTTACTTATGAGTCTTATATATGAAGGACGCATTCATACATTTGCTCCGAATACATATCTGGACAGAACCGGATTGACGGTTATAAGGCCTTTAATGTATGTTCCTGAAATAGATATTATAGGATTTCAGCATAAATACGACCTTCCTGTGGTTTCAAATCCATGCCCAATGGATGGAGCTTCAAAAAGGGAATATGTTAATAATTTAACAAAACAACTTGAAAAGGAGAATCCCGGTGTCAAGCAGCGTATGTTCCATGCAATATGCCAGAGCTGCTTCAACGAACAGGGATATAATGAAAAATAATGGCAAATCTTTCATATAGTGAAGAAACCGATAAAAAGAACATACAGAAGCTCCGCTCTCTTCTGCTTGAGCTTCCTCCTTATTGTAAAGACTTTTTTAGAGGAATCGAGCCGAATACGCAGTCCAGAACGAGGATTGCCTATGCCTATGATCTCAATGTATTCTTCACTTTTCTTATGAATAGTAATCCCAGTGCACAAAAATTCGGTGAAATCAAGAATATTCCTATAGAATTCCTTGACCAGCTTCAGCCTGTCGATATCGAAGAATATATGGAGTATTTGAAGTACAGAGATGAAGACGGAAAAGAGATTTTCAACAAAGATGAGGGCATATTGCGAAAAATTTCGTCTTTAAGAAGCTTCTATAACTATTTTTACAGAACATCAAGAATAGATAACAATCCTACACAGCGTATTCTTATGCCAAAGCTTCATGAAAAGCCTATTATCAGACTGGATATTGATGAGGTTGCGTCGATGATAGATCAGGCCGAATCAGGCGAAAATCTTACTGATATGCAGAAAAGATTTCACGAGAAGACGAAAGTAAGGGATGTGGCGATCCTTACTCTTCTGCTTGGAACCGGTATCCGTGTTTCAGAGTGTGTCGGACTTAATATTAACGATGTAGACTTCGTAAATGACGGCCTCAGGGTCCACAGAAAAGGCGGTAAGGAAAGTACCGTATACTTCGGGGATGAGGTTGAGAAGGCTTTAAAGGAATATATGGAGCAAAGAAGGCATGTTATAGCTGCAGATGGCAGTGAAGAAGCACTTTTTCTTTCGCTTCAGAACAAAAGAGCCAGCGTAAGGAGTATCGAAAACCTGGTAAAGAAATACGCGAAGATTGTTACGCCATTAAAGAAAATCACCCCTCATAAGCTAAGATCTACCTATGGTACGTCCTTATACCGAGAAACCGGTGATATATATCTTGTTGCAAGCGTACTGGGACATAATGATGTAAATACTACCAGAAAGCATTACGCTGCGCTTGAGGATCAGCGCAGACGCTCTGTAAGAAATGCTGTTAAATTAAGAGATGACTGATGATATGACAAAATTAAATATGGCACTGCCTACCAGCTGATTCTATTACCGTCATAGTAGAAATATCCGGTTCCTTCACCAAGTTTTTTACCGCTTTTCAGGTATTCAATGCATTTCTTCTGAAGACTTGTTTCTGAAGGAAATTCATCAATCGGGGTATCTTCTTTATTCCAAAAGATGTACCACAGTTCAGTATCTGTATCATGATATTCGGTGAGTTTAAACAGCTCGCCGAATTTTCTTAAATTTGATTCCTTTGAAAAAATATCTTTGAAAGCAGGATGAAGTATCCAGGATTCCATTTCAAACCGGATTTTTTTACCGGTTCCTGAAAAGCCAAAGAAAGCATACGCATAATTTAGTGAATCCATAACCATTTCAATGCTGAACGGAAGAAATGAAATAATATGGCAGAAAAATTTTTCCGGATTATCTGTGGTTTCAAATTGGAGCCTTCCAAGCTTGAACAGTTTCTTTTCATAGGTTCTTGTATGAAACCAAAGGACAAATGTACCCCAGTCTCCATATACTCTTCTGTTCTCTTCAAGCTCACCGATAATATTGGAAGATACGGTATCTTGTACAATACTTAGCGGGATACCGCTATTGGTATATATGCTGATTACATCATCAGTCGTCATCAGTCTGAAAAGCATATCTATACCACGACGGTTGATTCCGGCTATTTCAGACACCTTATTAAGATATGGTTCAACTATATCGAAATTATCATTACAATGTGTAATAGTATTCAAAGCAAGTTTGAAATTGTCTGTACATTCAGGATCAGAACAGACTATATCAGCTGCATTCGAAAAGAAGGATACAGCGCTGTCACTGAATCCATATTCTTTACATATATTGTTTACCCCGGTTGCATTCAGCATATCAATTCTTAGAATTTATAATTCAAAAGGAATAACGCGATTATCTTTGTAAACTCCACGAGCTTGTCACATTCAATATACTCGTCAAACTGATGAGCACCGCCTTCCATATCAAAGAACCTTCCGCAGCCGAAAGTCATCGCTGTAGGCGTGCCGTATTTGGTGAACATCGGGAAATCAGACAGACACATTCCTATCGGCTTCTTATCTTCTCCGGTAACTATTTCTACTGCATCATGAAGTATGTTAAATGCTTTGCTGCCTTCATGTATGTTCTCGGTAAAACTGAAAAATCTTGTAGCCATCTCCCAGCTTTCAATATGAACATTCAGATCTTTGCATTTATCATTTACAGAAGCTTTGATGTTCTCGAATTGTTTGAAGGTAGTTTCCTTATCATGTACCGTATAGAATTCGACAAGCGCCTCGAGTCTGTCCATAGCACTCTCCTCAAACCCTGATTTGATATCAAGATAACGTAAAGTGGTATAGGGAATCTCAGTATCTTTAAATAATGGATTTGCTTCAAACTCAGCCTGGCGGTCCGCCTTAAAAGAAAGCATCTCTTTTCGGAATATATCGAAGGCATCGAGTACATTTGCTGCGCTGTCACAGTATTCATCGCACTTGAAAACCACTTTGAAATCTCCTCCTCCGGCGCCTGCACAGGTTATATCCAGCATTTCACCGTCAAGATTAAGTGCTTCATCGCATGGATACCGTAGATTCACAGCCAGTGCTCCGTTACTTCCTCCGTTCTCCTCATCTGAATACCCTGCAATTACTATATCATAAGGAAGCACTATTCCGGATTCCTTGAACAGTTTGCATAAGAAAACCGGGACAGCGATTCCGACTTTATCATCTCCGCTTCCTCTTCCATAAAGCTTACCATCTTCTATTTCCCCTCCGAATGGATCTTTGGTCCATCTGGAAGGATCTCCGATTATAACAGTATCCTCATGTCCTGCCAGCATAATCCTTTTTGAATGTTCCGAACCCGGAAAAACAGCGACGCAGCACGGTCTGTTCTCAAGATGCCTTCCGGCAAAATAATCAGGATGAGACTCGATACCTTCCTCAAGTGGTGAAAATACATCGGGTTCCAATCCCATATTCTTAAAAACATCAGTCAAATGGTTAGCCATCGCTTCTTCGCGACCGGTCCCGTCCATGAAATTCTGAGAATCGATATGAATCATTCCTCGAAGAATGGAAAAAAGCTCGTCTTTTCTGTCATCTATAAGCTTTAAAAATTGCTCTGTAGAAATGCTCATTAATTCACCTCTTATTTGTACTGCATATATAACACTAATAGTATATAACATAACATCCGAAAAATTCACTTTATTTTTATACGTGTGCAAAGTATAATGACGGAGTGGATAAGAATTGCCTTATTATAGCCGGGGGAGACTATGCACCGGTTGATAAAACAGAATATGATTATGTGATTGCCTGTGACAAGGGATATAAATATGCGCTTGATATGGGTATTGTTCCTGATGTAATAGTTGGCGATTTTGATTCGCTTGATATGGAAGTGAATACAAATATTCCTATTATTAAGCTTCCAAAGGTCAAGGACGACACAGATACTTTGTATGCCATAAAGTATGCTATAGACAAAGGTTATAAAGATATAACTGTCTGTTGTGCTTTTGGGGGCAGATTCGATCATAGTATCGCCAACATCCAGGCTGCTGCATATATCCTTGAAAACGGCGGAACACCTCGAATTACCGGTAAGGATACAGAAGTATATATGATAAAAGATTCAGAAATTAAGCTTCTTCCGATAGCCGGTTCTTATATATCAATCTTCTCCTATTCCGGGAAATGTTCAGGTGTTACGCTTAAGAATCTAAAGTATGAGGTTACAGATGCTGATATCACGGATTCATTCCCTATTGGCGTAAGTAACGAATGGAAGGCGTTACCGGCATGTATTGAAGTTAAGCATGGAACACTTCTCATTGTAATATCCAAGGAATAATATGATGAAAAAATGTGACAAATGCGCTAAAAAAGAGTAAAATATAAGAAAAAGGAGGATGCTATATTGTCAGAACCATATATTCTTTCATGCGAATCAACCGTTGATTTACCATATGAGTATGTAGCCGGACGTAATATGCCGGTTGCTTTCTATACCTATGCTGTAAACGGAACAGTCTATGAAGATAATATGGAACGAGATCCTGAAGCGGAAAGATACTTCTACGAGCAGATCGACGACGGCAATATTCCATCTACTTCTCAGATAAATTATGGAACGTACTATGATTTTCTTGAGTCACTTGTTCAGAAAAGCGATGTAATTCATCTCGCATTCGGAACGGGTATGACTTTATCAGCCAATAATGCAAAACAGGCTGCTGAAGAACTTCGTGAGAAATATCCGGACAGAAAAATATATGTTATTGACACTCT
>JAZQOC010000023.1:0-9943 GCA_045627645.1 Lachnospiraceae bacterium | reverse complement strand
TTGTTCCAAAATTGATAGGGGTATTTAGTTTTGGGACTGGTTTCCGATATGATAAGTATATAAATAATGGTAGTATTAATGATTGAGTTTACAGTGTAGAAGAAACGATATACAATGTAAATAACATATTAAAGTCGAAACGGATTTCGGACTAACTTTCTCAGGGATGGAGATACAAAGATATAGTGTAAACTATATCTGATTTTCATATCGTCGATTCTGACAGGTTTTCCAGATTTGTTTCAATTTAATATAGGATTATTATTTCATGATTATTATGTGTATCTATATAAGGAGGATCTTATATGCGTATACAGGAAAAAGCATTTATGGTGGGACAAGATTCCTCAAATGCATTAGTTAATAGAAAAAATATTAATAAGAAATCTATTGATGGAAGTGTGTTAAAAAAGCAACTCGATCCTATTGCCGCTAAGAAAGAAGCGGCAAGGAAAAAAGCTATGGGTATAGTGGGTAAAGCTTTTGAAAATGAGCAAAAAATAGATGCTGATATAGAGACAAGAAGGCAGAAAATACAGGAACTTCGTAATGATAAAGGTGTAGCAAATACAGCAATACGTGAAATAGAAGAGAACAGAGAGAATTTACGAAAGTCATTTGGGGTTGAGGCAGATAGTAAAGAGGAGAAGGATTTAAAACTTCTTGAAAAAGAAATTAAATCCAAAATACCAGGTAGTGATATTCATCTTACGAAGGATGAAAGAGAATCTATTGCAAAGATAAAGGCTGGTGGACTTACAGATTACCAGCAACAGTCTTTGGCAATGTTGCAGGACGAAACACCGTATGCAATGACTGTATACGAGTGCGATAGAGAGATAGAAACTGAAAATAGAATAATTAGTGCGACAAACCTTGAGCGATTAAAATCGCATGCAATGGTTGATGCACAAAAAGAAGCAGATGTGGTTATGGATCAGGCAGCTAAAGAGATTATTGGTATGGTCGTTGATGAGGCAAAGGATAATATCGATAAGGACATGGAAGAAAAGAGAGAAGCTGCAAAAGAGAAGGCTGCTAAGGAAAAAGAACTCGAAGCCAAGATTGAAAAAGCAAGAGATGAGAAGAGGGAAAAAGAAAAGGTTACTGAGGACATCCTTGAAGCTACAACTGAAATGGCAAAGAATACAACCGAGTTAGGTGCTGCACAGCAAGAAATCAAAGATATGATGAATAAGATGAAACTTATAGAAGATGATATCAAAGGTGCAGCTGTAGATAAATCTATATAGGAAGCTGTGTGTGTACTACACATTGGTTTATATACAGGGTGTCTACTTGATGTGGACACCCTAAATGCAAATGGATTTGCGGTTATTAGTTCACGGATGAAAGAAAAGGAGGACAATGAAATGAGCGAGATGAACGTAGGAAGCGCAACAAGTACATATGCTAGTTATCAGACATCAAGCGCAAAGAAAGCAGATACAAAGGCTGCTACAGAAGGTGCAAAGAACACAGAACAGACAGGTGCTGTTTATGAGAAATCAGAAGGTTCTGAAAAGAAAGCAACATACTCAATTAATAAGATGAGTAAAGAGGACAGGGCTGCATTGGTTCAGCAGTTAAAGCAGGATGAAGCTAACAGAAGAAGCCAGTTATCAAGTCTTGTTCAGAAAATGTTTTCCGGTCAGGCTGGTGTGGCAAAACTTTCAGATTTATTTTCACCTGAAAATCTTAAAAATGTAAGTGCTGCTGACATAGCACAGGCAAAAGAAGATATTTCAGAAGATGGATACTGGGGTGTTAAGCAGACATCACAGAGATTATTCGATTTTGCTTCAGCACTTGCAGGTGATGATGTTGAGAAGATGAAAGAAATGCAGGCAGCAATGGAAAAAGGTTTCAAGAAAGCAACAAAGGCCTGGGGTGGTGAATTACCAGGAATTTGTCAGGAAACAATGGCCGCTGCTAATAAGTTGTTTGATGATTATTATGCATCAAAAGGTGTAGAGGCATAATTGGAGGAATAACTCATGAGATTTAATTTTGATGTTACATCTTTATTTGGTGGTTTGAATGCTAATAATAACAACAATCTTTTTGGTGGGATTAATCTGAGTGATTATTCCTTAATCAAAAGAGGCGGTTATAAGAAACTTATGAAGTCTTACTATGATGAACAGTCTGGTAAAACAACTCATAAGAACAATGTGACTACAAATAAAAAAGAGCAGGCTGTTGATAAGACTGGTCTTACACAAATGAAGAAGGAATCAGACGGATTAAAGTCAGCTGTTGAAGCATTCAATAAGGATGATCTTTGGAAACAAACTAATGGTGAATATGATATGGAAAAGATAACAGGCGCAGTAAAGAGCTTTGTTAATGAGTACAATGATGTAATTAATCAGTCATCAAAAGTAAATTCAAAAGAGATTTCACAGACTATGAGATATATGTCTAGTATGACTAATACTATGTCAAAGGCTTTATCAAAGATTGGTGTAGAAGTTGGAGTTGATGGCAAACTTTCAATCAATGAAGATACACTTAAGAAAGCAAATGTTACAAGTATCAAGTCAATGTTTGCAGGTGCTGGTTCATATGGAGCACAGATTGAAGCTAAGGCAAGTGAAGTATCTAGAGCAACTATTATGAATTCTAGTATGTATTCTAGTAATACTACATTATCGAGTGGTCTGAATGGCATGTATGACAAATGGATCTAATTGATTTTTGTTTTTGGAGCACATAAGGAGAATAAATTATGGGTATTGCATTGTATGGAAATATAAATGGTTACACATATAGACCACCACAAATAAATCTTTTGGATTCGGCTAAAAGTCAGAATAGTAATTCTACTACTGTGTCAAATGCTTATCCTGATATGCCTGCAGTAGAAGTGAATATATCTGAGGAAGGTTTAAAGGCTCTTCATGGTAGCAAACTTCCTGGAAGTTCTGATCCATTTGAAACAGCGGCCCAGATTGCATATATGTCTGAGCATCAGCCTATAGAATCCTATGAGAGTAAGTTTTCACAGATGATTCCAAGCAGTTATGAGATGAATGAACGTGGTGAATCTGTATATGTACATCATACAAATGAGGAAAAAGTTGCTGCACTTAGCGAAGGGTTTAAAGCTTTGGTCGATGAAATTAACAAGGGCTATGATGAAGGAACTAGAGTGCGCTATGTAGAAGATGCAACATCTGCAGATGGATTCAGAAAACTAACAAGAGAAGAGGAACTGGATATACTAAAGCAGGAATTTGATGATTTTGTGGATAGCCGTTTTGGAAAAGAAAGAGCAGCTGAGGATGCAAAGATTAAGGAATCATTGGATGCACTTCAGGAGCTTAAGAAATCACTTGGTCGTGAAACAAAAGAATATAAGTTAGAAGCACTTTCTGACGAGGATGCTCAATGGTTGAAGGACAAAGTGAAGGGCTATGTTGGATCAAATGGTAAGCTTGTTATTCCAGAGATGACGGAAGAACAAAAAGCCGAGAGAGAAGCAAAGGTTAAAGCTTTTCAGGATAGTATAGTATATTTTGAGGAAAGTCCATTCAAAATAAATATTACGAGAGATGAGCGTAATATAATGATGAGTTTTGAACCGGAAGAATATACTAGCATTATTGAGCGCATGAAAAAGGATGATCCACAAAACTATGAAAAGCACAAGACGGCACTTGATGAAGCAAGGGCTAATGGAGATACAAGTGGTGTATTTAGAGAGTATGCTGGGGCATATAAATGGGCTTATGGTGATATTTTTGACAAGATCCATGAGAAGGAACCTGATGTAGATATTTATATAAAGTCTGCTTCAACAACAAAGGATCATGATTACCATTTTATAAATAATTCCAAGAGGCTTGTCATTAGTACAAACGAACTCAAACTGTTGCAGTCAAAGAATCCTAAAGACTCAGAGAACCAAGAAAAGCTGTGGTTGGATATATTTGACAGAATAAATAATAGTGTTAAATGAGTAGTTATAACTGCCGATATATAAAGTAGCAATGGAAGGCGTATTTTTCAATGGATTGAAATTCATAGAAAGATGCGTCTTTTTATTTTGGAGATTATATTATGAATATTTGTTTGAATTTAACGAAGGAAGAACCTAAGAAAATAACCAATACTAAGGAGTTAGCTGAGTACATATTGGAAAGTGGCAACGACATAGAAAAGATGTCCGATGAGGATAGAGCTAAGATGGATGCCCGGATAATGGCAAAGCTTAAATCTGGAAAGAAACTGTCTCAAAAAGAAATGGATTATCTTAGAAAGACCAATCCTATAATGTATGCACATGCAATGCGTGTACAGAGGATGGCAGAGGCTATTGAAGAGCAACTAAAGCATGCAAGGAGTAAGGAGGAGGCTAACCGAATTATTACCTCTGCAATGGCTGGAATCTCAAAAAATGATCCAGATAGAGAATTTATTTTTGCGGCAGTAAATCGCATTGATACAGAGTTTCATAAGTCTGGGGCATATGAAAAACTACCAGATACTATTGAAGAGGCACAAAAGAAAAATAGCGAAGAAAGTGGAGACGTTTTTTTGGATGCTGAAGATGAGGGAGATAACAATGGTGGATTTGATTTGAAGAATTGGAGTCCACTTACAGAAGTATATGATAGTCTGCCAACTTTTTCAGCTGGAGCGTAAGTGATTATAAGTACTTTATACTTATATGTTTCCATATTTGTAGGAAATATTCCAATTTTGACATTTGACGCATGAAAAGAAAATATATAGCCGATAACCTGTGTATAAAGCAGAAAGCAATGGAATGCGCACTATTCAACGGATTGAAATTCGATGATAGTGCGTATTTTTATGTTGGAGGACAGGTCATGCGTGTAACAACACAGATGTTAAATTCATATCAAAGAGATTCTATTGGAATAAAAAGGGGAGCATTATCAATTCTTACGAATGGTAATAAGTATTCGAAAAGGACAAATGTTAATTCTTTAGTTGCAAAAACTAGAAATAATGTTGCATCTAAAAATACATATCTAAAAGGAACAATTAAAGGAAAGAAATTATTGGATCTGATAAACAATAGCAATTGTTTTTCTACTTCTGGAAATATTGGTGAGTGTAAAGGCATTAAGTTTAATTTGAAAGATGTTGAGAGAATAAAAACCAGTGGATTAAAAGAGGTAAAAGCAGAGAACAATGTTATAGATTTTGGTGATAAAAACTATTTGAAATATGTGTCTTCTGATGGGAAAGAACATGTTTTATATGCAAGAAATGGAATAGTTGAAACACCAATGTCGTGTTCAATAACTGGAGAGCCGTGGAGCCGGGAAACAGAAAGATATGCTGGATTTTGGCGTTACCTTATGGCACGCGATACTGTATATATAGGTCTATCATATTCTGATAATGAAGTGGAAAAATATCTAGCTGATGCAGGAATAGAAAAAGGTTTCTTTACTATAAAAATGGGAGGCAAAGAAATAACTAAGTATTATTCAGCATCGAAGTCAACAAACTGCATTCAGGATAAATGGAGATATGATCAACACTACGATAGTATCACCCAAGGAATTCTGTTTCGTAACTATGAGCCAGGAAGTGTATTTAAGGTTGGTGGTAAGGAGTATATCTTAAACGAAAATCATGCATTAGATGTTCCTTATGGCGAAGATGTATATGATATGGAGTACCCTGCAAATTATAAATTTGGAAAGAAAATATACTAGAAATGATCCTATAGCAAATCATGTAGATTAGGCATTTCAAAAATGGTGTGATAATCACAAACAAAGAGAAATCCATTTTGATGGAAGAGCATAGAATAAAACATTTACCGCCGGGACCTTTCTGGACGGCGGTGTGGCCATGACTGACAGATTGGTCACAGAAAGGAGTATGGAGAACTTCTATCTACTATAAAATATTTTGATCTAATGAATATGGATGATGAAAGACTCATATCTGAATATGGATTTAATGATGAATTATTAAAAACATTGTCGTATGTGCGTGAGGAAAAATACTAATAAATAATAAACCAATCTGACTTTTTGGGAGAGCGGTGCAGTCATGACTAGCAGGTTGGTTGCGGAAAGGAGTATACATGGGAATAGCAGGATTAGATAATATAGGAAATACTTACGGAGCATATAATTATACAAATAAAGTTCAGAATAATAGTGGTAAATCTTTTGGTGCTGCAATTGGAAATGTAACAGAGATGCCTAGTCCTAATCTTACTTTGCATATGTCAAAAGAGGGGGATGTCGAGAAGTCAGTTGGAGCTTGGGCTAATCCAAATGCAGGTCGCAGTATTACCCTGTATCAACCTCAGGATTATGATCCCGCAAATCCCGTTTATAAAATGAAGGTGTGGGATATGGATGATAATTTGCTTGAAGAAAGATTTATTGATATTAATAGTATCGATCCAAACAATGCAGATTCCTATGAAATGTATGCTTTGGCTGTGTATGGAGAAAAGAGTGGTAAATGTCCGGATGCAGTTGCAAGGTTTACGATGATGCATGCAAAGCAGGAAATAGAGCAGACTGCACAGTATGGTTCATATTCTTTGGATACAATGGAGAATTGGTTGGATATTCTTAAAGACTTTATGCGTCAACAGTATGAAGTTGGTAATTTGCAAGGATATATGAATGCGAAGCAATATTATGATTTTTTGAGTGAATTTTAAAGGAGAAAATATGATAAATGCAGTAAACAATAGATACTATAACTCTGAAACCGTTAATAAGGGATCTATGAGGTCAATAATTGGTGATACAAAGTTCGCTATGTCTGATTCAGGTTTGAAATGTCCATATTCGAATTTAGCAAAGGATGGAATAATAGAGTATAACGGTGTTACATTCTGTTGTGATTATAAGCACAATGCAATCACGTTAGGAGATGTTGTGTCGAATCCTAAGAAGGTTCTTACCATAGGCTTGTCAGGTGGCGGCGTTCTTAAAGTAAATGTGGATAATTTGGATGATCTTGGCAAGGCTTCCGGCATGTTTTCACCAGCCGACCTAAATGCTATCATGAGAGCTATTCAGACTTATAAGCATTGCACGAGTAAACTTAATGAAATAGAAGACGAGGAAAATGAGTCTCCAGAGGAAATAGCTCAGGATGATGAGACGGCTGAAGCAAGTAAAAACACTTCGTTAGAAGAGTTGAGATTATATAATGAGGAAATGATGGAGAAACTTATTAGTAAGGATGCACTTCTTAATGATTCGTCCGATATAAAACTTGATTATGAAGAGAGATTATCAGATGAAGAACTTGAAAGGCGTATAGATATGTTATTTGAGGATTCAGAAAGAAATATATAAATGTAAGCAATTTGTACAGCTGATATTTAAATTGTCGAATGCCAAATAAAAATGCCGAAAAACGCCAAATAAAAATGCCGAAAAACACCAAACAAAAATGCCGAAAAACACCAAACCAAAATGCCGAGCAATGGCAAACAGTAGTATTAAGACGCAAACATTTGTGTAATAATGTGATGTAGATGGAGGCATTTTACAGTGGAATACGTTAAAAGAATTATAGATGAAACAATAAATAAAAAAACATTAGCCTTTAATGCAATTAACATAGTTGGACCTAAAGGGTGCGGAAAAACTAGAACGGCTAAAGAAAGATGTAAAACAATAATAGAATTTCAAGATGAAGAGAAGAGGGATGGATATCTCAATATAGCAGAAACTTCGCCATCGCTTTTCTTAAAGAATGAGAAGCCTATATTGTTTGATGAGTGGCAGGATGCACCTAAGATTTGGGGAGCAATACGCAAGAACTGTGATGATAATCCTGATTCAGTAGGGGAATATATGCTTACTGGATCAACAAGTAAGAGAATAGAGACTCCACATACTGGAACAGGAAGAATAAGTGAACTACAGATGTATCCCATGACTCTTTTTGAAACTGGTGAATCAAATGGGGCAGTATCATTATCAGAAATTATGAATAATAAGGATTATGATATTGATGGAAAAACTAGCGGATTGAAGCTAGAAGATTTATTCTTTACTGTGTGTAGAGGAGGATGGCCTAGATGTATGGCAATCGCAGACCGTGATGCCAAACTTGAAATTGCAAAGGATTATTTTAAGCAGATATGTGAGAAGGATATTTCTGCAATTGATAAAGTAAAAAGAAATGCGGAATGGACTAAGGCGATACTGTGGTCATACGCAAGGAATATTGCAACTACGGCTAAGAAAACTAGTATATATGCGGATGTTCAAGCAAATTATAATGTTTCTGATACAACTATTTTAAGTTATATAGATTTGTTACAACAACTGTATGTTATTAAAGATATAGACGCTTGGACTCCACAGATTAGATCAAAGACAGCTATAAGAACCGCTAAAAAGCACATATTTGTTGATACATCAATTGCTATGGCTGCACTTGGAATAAGTCCAGAGTATTTTAATGGTGATTTGGATTTATTTGGACACGCTTTTGAAAACTTGGTTATAAGAGACTTATTAGTCTATGCAGAAGCACATAACGCTAATATTATGCATTATACAGATGATACAGGATTAGAGGCAGATGCTATTTATCAAATGCAAGATGGAAGATATGCTTTGATAGAGATAAAAACAGGAGCATCTAAAATAGCAGCTGCAGAAAAATCACTTCTTAAGTTTAGAGATGTAATAAGGATGCATAATGAAGAAGCTAATAGAAATCCTGAGCATCCAAAAGCAACATACCGTGAGCCTGATGAATTGATAATAATATGTGCAACAGCACCTATGGCTTATACAACAGAAAATGGTGTTAGGGTTATTCCAATTGGTTGCTTACGTGATTAAAAGCAGATTTATATAAAATTATCGAATTATTGAGATTTATAGATTATCATTAAGGAAACCGTTAATGATAAAGCACATCATTGTTCGGTTTATGATAAAGTGATTGATTCTGATTTATGTTATGATATGAGGAATTTGTATGACACAACAGGATATAGATTATGCATGTGGAATGATGAGAAGTAGAGTTCCTCAATTGCTTAATGAACACGTAAAGAAAATTATAATGTATGGTTCTTGCTCTAGAGGAGACTATACAGAGGATTCTGATATTGATATAGCTATCTTGACAGATTTAGATAGGATTGAAGCAAAGAAGTATGATGTAGATTTAATGGATACAGTTACTGATATTGCAATGAAAACGGATGCTATTGTTGAATACATATGTATACCATATAGTGAGTATGAAACTAAGAAAGATAGTTATGGATATTTCAAGAATATAGAGCAGGAAGGAATTGTTCTTTATGGATAACGAAACATACAAGGCATTATCTCAGGCAAGACATTTTGTGTATTTATGGCTAGTTTAAGATTAATATATTCTGCACACGAGAAAAGGTTTTGCCCGTCTCGTGATGATAACATAATTACTGCATATCCCGACTGGAATTAGACAGCCCTTAGACAGCGTGTTTTACCTCCAGTATTTATGCGGGTTTGCGGGCTATTTTCTGCTTCGAGTCCCGTCTCGCGCTCTTAAATTTTACCGCAAACAATAGGGTTTGCGGTATTTTTTTGTTGCGTTCAGTTGCGTTCAGTTGATAAAACGCTTGTTTTAGGCTAAAATACAGCCCTTTTCGATTTTGCTAAGCCTTGTGGAGTTATCTACAATATCTTTGATATAATCCCATGTTTGGGCTGCAGAAGAGTGCCCAAGCTGTGCTTGAAGAGTCTTTACATCGACTCCATGTAGATATTGTATGCTGGCGTAAGTTCTACGACAGTCATGTAGAGATCTAACCTCATCTTTATTGTCTAAGTCTAACTCTTTTTGTAATTTCCTGATTCTGTTATCGATAGCTCTTAGGTGCATTTTGTCATCATCACTCGAATGGTTTAGAAAAAGAAATTCACATTCACTTTCTTCACAGTTCCTAAGTTCAACAACTTTACTA
>JAZQOC010000022.1:0-23819 GCA_045627645.1 Lachnospiraceae bacterium | reverse complement strand
GATATTATCTGGGACTGGGGATACATGAGCTTGATTGTGGGATGAGGGATATTGTAATGAACAGTAAAAAAGCAACCCTCCAGCCAAATGAGTAGGTTGCTTTTTTAGAACTATACATTTAGGCGAACCGCTTGGGTTATCCTAATTAGAGAATATATGAATCATGTGGAGTTGTCAATGAGATATGAGAAAATATTATCAAATCAATAACTATAAATAATCGAAATAGTATTGACTTTGGACGTTTTTGGAGACTATAATTTGATTACGGGATAACTCAACGGAAAGAGCGGTTCGCCTTTTTATCCAAACTGTCCAGTTTGATGGCTTCCATGAAAGGAGGTTGAAGATTATGGAAAGATTTGAAGAAAGGTATATGTATAATTTGCCGGATATTATGATTATTAGCGTGATAGGTGTTATTGTGACTTCAATAGATATTATTGTTGGAACAATTAATATATTTATTGCGATATATGATAGTAAACAGCAAAAAAGCAACCCTCCAGCCAATTGAGTAGGTTGCTTTTTTAAATAACTAAAAATCAGGCGAACCGCTTGGGTTATCCTAATTAGAGAATATATGAATCATGAGAAATTGTCAATAGGCGGAAATGGAATTATTGATAATATTCAGAGAAAAGTTCGAAGGAAGTCGAAAGGAGTTTTAGGGGGATGTTTAGGGGGGAACTTGAGATGTAAATCTTTCACCTCAAGATTGTGTTGTCGCAATTTGTGATCGCAAGGGAGTGATAAGATTTGAGGTCGAAAATTTCGACCTCAAAATAGATGGAGGAGTTTATGACAGAAGATAAAAAGAGTGAGATTGAATTAGCAGCCATTGAGGTCACAGAGGAATACCTTAAAGATAGACTCTATATGATTAGAGGTAAGAGAGTCCTATTGGATGCTGATTTGGCTGAAATATATGGTTATGATACAAAAGGTTTCAATAGACAGGTGAAGAATAACATTGATAAATTTGACAATGATTTTATGTTTGAACTGACGTATGACGAATTAGAATATTTGCGGTGCAAAAATTGTACCGCAAATATAAGTTCAAAAAGTCGTTATAGTCCCCATGTCTTTACGGAGCAAGGATTATATATGTTGATGACTGTTTTAAGGGGACCACTTGCGGTAAAGCAAAGCAAGGCTCTAATCCGAACTTTCAAAGAAATGAAAGACTATATATTAGTGAACCGAGACTTGATTGGTCAACGTGAGATACTTCAGCTAAGCATGGAAACAGCCAATAACAAAATTGCAATAAGCAAAATCAATCATGACATGATATCTTTGGAAAAACAGATTTCAGATGTTGCTGAAGGACTTAAAGATGTAGTTACTAAATCTGAACTTGCAGATATGATGAATTGTTTCATATCTGAAGATGATGACAAGTGGCTCATGTTTAATGCAAAATTCAGCAGCGCAGATGAAGTATTTGAGTCAATTTACAGAAAAGCAAAGCGGACAATCTATGTCGTAGATAATTATATTGGACTCAGAACACTGGTGCACCTTAAGAATACTCCGGCAGGTGTTCAGAGCATTATTTTTAGTGATAATGTTGGTGCGAATAAACTTCACAACATAGAATTCACAGACTTCTGCAAGGAATATCCAACTGTTCAGATAAAAATACAAAAGGCTGGAGGCGTTTTTCACGACCGCTTTATAGTATTAGATTACGGAACTGATGATGAAAGAATATTTATATGTGGAGCTTCTTCTAAAGATGCTGGGGCGAAAATTACGGCTATTGTTGAAGACTATGGAACTGATAAATATAATTCTATAATATCTTCATTGTTACAAAATCCACCTTTAATCTTACCGAAATAAATAATGGCGTTGACATAGCCGTACGACTAAATGTACTATATAAATAGTGAAATATATTCGTACGGCTATATTTCGATGCTGATGGGACAGATATGTCCGTACGGCTATATTGCGGATCAGTGGAGTTTTAATGATGAAGATAAATAATAGTATTGAGTTTGGTGATGCTATAAAAGCGCGTCGTAAGGAATTAGGGTATACACAAGGATATATTTCTGAAGTTACTGGATTGAGTGCGAGCTTTATATCTAATTTGGAGAATGGTAAACCAACATCAGAGATGGGAAAGGCTATTTTGCTGGCTAATCAGCTTGGCCTTGATATATGCGTTGAGAAGAGGTAACGATTATGAACAATTCATACAGCGAAAGAGATATAGATAACATCATGGCAATCCTTGATGGATTTGGTGATAGCGAGATTGGAAGACTTAAACTTAAGATTACAGATGAACCAGGTGAAGGCCGTTATTCTTATGTGTATCATCATGGACGTTGTGATATCGGGTCACCTTATGCTAAAGGCGAGTGCTTTGATGCTCCAGAGGGTGATTGCGATAGGAAGTAGGATTGAGGGATACATATGGTTGCTTTAAAACAGGTGCTGAGAAGCACCTGTTTTATTGTGCGGAGGAATCCCACGAGGAGAAACTTCCCTGTGCGTCCCGGGAGCGGAAAGGTGGGGGTAAGGCGGAGAAAATTCCACGAGACGGGGCGTCTCTACGTACACCGCACAAATTCCACAAAAAAAGCCTAAAAATAAAATCAAAATATGTAAAAAAAATAGAGCATATTTTAAACTTTTTTGTTATTATGTTATCGTGTGCATTTTCAATGGGAGGGGTTGCCCAAAATGAGGTCAAAACATAAGGCTTTGATCCCCGACAACTAAAGCAAATGCACAAAAAATATTATTATTAATCCCAAAACTCAAACAGACATAGGAGGATATGTAAATGGAAGCGAAGAAGACGCTTATTAAGCTTGATCATGTGAAAAAATCATATGATGGCAAGACTAACGTCATTGAGGACTTTAACCTCGAAATTAAGGAGGGCGAGTTTGTAACTCTGCTTGGTCCATCTGGTTGTGGTAAGACCACAATACTTAGAATGCTCGGTGGTTTTGAAACTATCACTGATGGCGTAATTACTCTTGATGGTGTAGATATCTCTACGCTGCCCGCTAATAAACGTCCGGTTAATACGGTGTTCCAGAAGTATGCCCTGTTCCCACATTACAATGTGTATGACAATATCGCATATGGATTGAAGATCAAGAAGCTTCCTAAGGAAACTATAGATCAGAAGGTTAAGGAAGTCCTTGAGATGGTTGACCTTGAAGGATTCGAGAAGAGAAGTATCTCTACACTTTCAGGTGGTCAGCAGCAAAGAATTGCTATCGCAAGAGCTTTGGTCAATGAGCCAAAGGTGTTACTTCTCGATGAATCTCTCAGCGCCCTTGATTATAAGATGCGTAAGGAGATGCAGATTGAGATTAAGGAAATGCATAAGAAGCTGGGTATCACATTTATCTTTGTTACTCATGATCAGGAAGAGGCACTTACCATGTCTGACAAGGTTGTTGTTATGGCCGATGGTATCATCGAGCAGGTTGGTACACCTGAGATGATTTACAATGAGCCAGCCACGCTTTTCGTTGCGGACTTTATCGGTGAGAGTAATATCTTCAATGGTACTATTAAGAAGAAGTTTGAGGCTGAATTTGCAGGCGCAAGCTTTAAGTGTGTAGATGATTATGCAGTAAATACAAAGATTCATGCAGTTATTCGTCCAGAAGATGTTGAGATAGTTGCAGCAGGCGAGGGGCAGGTATCAGGTGAAGTTACACTTGCAGATTTCAAGGGTACATTCTACACAACTTTCGTTCAGGCTGGTGACTATGAGTTCATGATTGAGTGTAGAGAGTATCATGCTCCAGGCACAACTGTAGGTCTTAAGGTGGTTCCAGACAACATTCACCTTATCCCATACGATGCTGATATGAACAGATATGAAGGTAGTGTTGAAAGTATTAGCGAGGACAATCAGGTAACTGTTAAGTTCGCTGACTTCCAGGCTGTTGTTCCTGTTGAAAAGCTTGGTGCTAACGTTTCAGTTGTTGATGGCAAGTTAGTTCTTGCAGGCGCTGACGATGCGAAAGCTGAAGGTACAGACGCAGAGACTGCTCCAGAACTTGTGGTTGTTGCTCATTTCAACCCAGACGAAGCTGAGATGTTTGATGGTGTAGAGGCTGGTGATGTAACTGGTAAGATTCTGTTCTTCCACTACATTGGTGACCACTACAGCTACACAATCAGCTCAGAAACAGAAGAGTACTATATCGTTGATGACGAAGACCTCTGGAATAGAAATGATATTGTCAGCGTAAAGCTGCCATTTGATAAATTTGTCTATGAAGTAGTAAGTAAGGAGGAATAGAATTGAACGGTTCAAATAACAGATGGAAGCTGGCTATTCCATACATGATATTCATGGCGCTGTTTGTTATTATGCCATTGATTGTTATCCTGTATTACGGCTTCACAGACGCTTCGGGACATTTGTCCTTTGAAAATGCGACAGCATTTTTCTGCAACTCAAAGACCATGGGAACTTTAGTTTATTCCCTTGTAATTGGTGTTTTGGTAACTGTCATTTGCCTTGTATTGGCATACCCTGTGGCATACATTCTTGCCAAGGGTGAATATGCCAGAAAGCACTCATTTCTTATGGTGTTTGTACTTCCTATGTGGATTAACTTCACATTAAGAATTACAGCTCTTAAGGAAGTGCTCACATTGCTTGAAGGCAACCTGGCATACCATCCATTCATGAATACTATTATCTGTATGGTATACGATTTCTTACCATTTATGATAATGCCTTTATTTAACGCATTGACCAAGTTAGACGACTCTCTTATCGAGGCTAGTCATGACCTTGGTGCTACTAAGGTGCGTACACTTTGTAAGGTTATACTTCCACTGACTATTCCAGGTATCATCAGTGGTATTACTATGGTATTTTTACCAGCCATGACTAACTATGTTGTACTTGATATGGTTTACAACAGCACATATATCATGGGTAGTCTGATTGGTAGCTACTTCAATACATACGACTGGAACAACGGCTCAATTATCTCAGCGATTCTGCTTATGCTTATTGGCCTGTTCACAGTATTCACAGGCAGACTTGCTGGTGAAAATCAGGAGAGGAGGTCAAGTAGAGCATGAAAAAGGCGATTCAGCATGGATATATCTGGCTGATACTTGCATTCATGTATCTGCCTATTATTATCCTCAGTGTATATAGTTTTACGGATTCTACTATGATTGGTAGTATTCGTGCGTTCTCATTTGACAATTATGTGACACTCTTCACAGAAGAGGAACTTATCAACATGATGATTGGCACACTTACTCTTGCTATTGGTGTTGCGATTTTGTCTACAATTCTTGGTACAATTGGTGCTATTGGTACCTTCTATTCCAAGAAGGGTGTTATGAAAGCAGTTGATATTGTCAATGAGATTCCTGTAGCCAATGCGGACGTAGTAACAGGTTTCTCAATCTGTGTATTTTTAATCGTTGTGCTTGGTATGGACAAGGCTACATATGTTCCACTTGTTGTGGCTCAGACTGTACTTTGTACACCTTTTGTGTACCTGTCAGTTTTACCTAGACTTAAGATGATGGATGGCTCATTGTATGAAGCGGCTCTTGATCTTGGTAGTACACCAGCTCAGGCTCTTTTCAAGGTTACAATCCCTCAGATTATGCCAGGTATTTTGTCAGGATTTATGACAGCGATTACACTTTCGCTTGACGATTATTTTGTAGCTACTTACACAAAGCCAGCTACATTCAATACAATCAGTACCTATGTAGTCAATGCGACCAAGGGCTCTCAGACTAAGATTAAGACAGCACTTTGGGCATTGTCTGCTGTGATTTTTGTCATCGTTATCTTGGCGGTTGTCATTATCAATATTCAGGCGGCAAAGGAGGAAGAAAACAGATGAGTTTAAAGAAGTTATTTATAAGCTGTCTTATGGCAGGACTTTCTGTATTTACTCTTGCAGGCTGTGGTGATGAAGCACAGGAGAATAGCAATAAAGTTGTTCTTCGTGTTGCAAACTGTGAGGAATATATTGATGAAGGCGATTGGGATGAAGATGAATTAATTGATCTTGAGGATGGAACAGAAATCCTTGGTATCAATGCTCTTTATGATGATTTTGCTCAGTGGTATGAGGATACATATGGTATTGAAGTTGAAGTAGAATATTCAACATATGGTACCAATGAAGATCTTTACAACCAGATTACAATCGGTGATGTTTATGATATCATGTGTCCTTCAGAGTATATGATTATGAAGATGATGCGTGAGGGCATGCTTCAGCCTTTTTCTGAGGAATTCATGGACGATTCCCTTGAAGAGAATTACTACGCTAAGGGTGTTTCTCCTTATATTGCAGATGTATTCAATAGCCTTAACATTGAGGGTGAGACTATTGATAAATACGCTGCTGGTTATATGTGGGGAACTCTTGGTATTGTGTACAATCCAGAGGAAATGTCAGAAGAAGAGGCTGCTAACTGGAGCGTGGTTTTAAATCCTAAATTTAACAGACAGATTACTATCAAGGATAGTGTTCGAGATTCGTATTTTGCTGCCACAGCAATGTATTACTATGATGAGATTACTAATCCTGATTTCGTGGCTGCTGATGATTATCATGACAGACTTTCTGAGTATCTTAACAGAACAGATGCTGGGACAGTTGAAGGGGTAGAGGCAGTTTTAAGACAGGCTAAGGACAATGTGTACTCATTTGAAACAGACTCAGGTAAAGCTGACCTTGTTTCAGGCAAGATTTACTCAAGTATGCAGTGGTCTGGTGATGCAGTTTATACTATGGACCAGGCTGATGAGGATGAGGTTGAACTCTGGTATTCTGTACCAGAAGAGGTTACTAACGTTTGGTTCGACGGCTGGGCTATGCTTAAGAAGGGTATCGAAGAGGATCCAAGAAAGCAGCATGTAGCTGAAAGCTTTGTTAACTACATCTCTATGCCTGAGAATGTAATCAGAAATATGTACTACATTGGATATACTTCATGTATAACTGGTGGTGAATCAGATATGATTTTGCAGTACATCGACTGGTGCTACGGTGCTGAAGAGGATGAGGAAGAAGTTGTTGAATATAACAACATTGGATACTTATTCGGTGATGACAGTGAAGAGGGCAATGAGGAATACACAATTGTCACAACCCCTGATCAGCTTCATCGTCAGCTTTACGCTCAGTATCCGCCTAAGGATGTTCTTGATCGTGCAGTTGTAATGCGCTGCTTCGATGAGGAAGGCAACAAACGTGTTAACAGATCATGGGTAAATGTGAGATGCTTCGACCTTAAGTCGTTATTTAAGTAAAGTTTAGTCAGGCTATTCAGAATATGAATAGCCTGATTGTGTAGTATAGGTTGATTTGTGTTTGTGAATGGATTTGCAAAACTATTATTGAGAATGTATAATATCATAGTGTGAGATAGAAAATTGAGAGAGTGTGGCGTTACATGAAGATGTGTGGGATGCCTCACTTATAAGGAGGAAATACTCATGGCAAAAGATATGATTTGGATTACAAAAGGTGGCAGACCTTGCAAGAATAAGCCTAATCTTAAGACTCTTAAGAAAGAAGCAGAGAAGATGACTATTCCTGAACTTATGGCAAAATACGACGTAAGCCAGGCAACAATCTACAGATATATCAAGGAGGCTAAGTCAGAGCCTAAGAAGAAAGAGGAGCCTGTTGTTAACACACTTTCAATGGACGAACTTATCAAGGAGAATGCTGCACTTAAGAAGCAGGTTGAGCGTCTTTCAGCTTACAAGAAGATGTACGACGAGCTTAAGAAAAAGAGCAAGCAGTAATAGTACTATTTATATAGAAGAAACTCGTTTTGATCAAGACCAGTACGCAGGTGCTGGTCTTTTTTTTTATTTTTTTATTTGACACTCATTTTTTTTTGTTGTATATTGGTGCACTGTGAAGGTTACATATGGGACTTGTTACAGTGAAGGAATGAGTTATGGCAAAGAATCTGGTTATAGTAGAGTCGCCTGCAAAGGTGAAAACTATAGGAAAATTTTTAGGAAGTAATTACTGCGTGGCAGCCAGCAATGGTCATGTCAGAGACTTACCAAAGTCTTCCATGGGTATCGATGTGGACAATGATTACGATCCTAAGTATATAACAATCAGGGGCAAGGGTGACATCTTGGCCAATCTTCGTAAAGAAGTGAAGAAGGCTGACAAAATCTACCTCGCAACTGACCCTGACCGCGAAGGTGAAGCTATCAGCTGGCATCTTATGGCGGCCCTCAAACTTGAAGATAAGAAAGTTTACCGTATCACATTTAACGAGATTACTAAGAATGCAGTTAAGGATTCTCTTAAAAATGCGAGAACGATAGATATGGATCTTGTTGATGCACAGCAGGCAAGAAGATGTTTGGACAGATGTGTGGGCTATCGCATTTCCCCACTTCTTTGGGCAAAGGTTAAGCGCGGACTGAGTGCAGGCCGTGTTCAGTCGGTAGCATTAAGAATCATCTGTGACAGAGAAGATGAAATTAACGCATTTGTTCCGGAAGAATACTGGACTTTAGATGCTTCTTTGGTAGCTGGCAAGGGCAAGAAGACATTTTTAGCTAAATACAATGGTGAAATAAAGACTGAGGAACAGATCAAGGCAATTGTCAAAGAACTTGGCAAGGCTAAGTTTGTAGTTGATGATGTTAAGAAGGGCACAAGACAGAAGAAGGCGCCACTTCCATTTACTACATCAACTCTTCAGCAGGAGGCCAGCAAGGCTCTTAACTTCTCAACTTCCAAGACTATGCGTATTGCGCAGCAGCTTTATGAAGGCGTTGAGATTAAAGGCCAGGGTACCGTAGGTATTATCACATACCTTCGTACTGATTCTACAAGAATTTCTGACGAGGCAAGACGTCTCGCTGATGAATATATTACATCTCAGTATGGTGAGAGATATCTTGGTGAGGCTAATGTCAGCAAGAAGTCAGGTGGAAAGATTCAGGATGCTCATGAGGCAATCCGTCCAACAGACATAGCAAGAACACCGCAGCTTCTTAAGGATTCTCTTAGCAGAGATCAGCTTAGACTCTACCAGCTTATCTGGAAGAGATTCGTGGCTTCATGTATGTCTGAGGCCGTATATGAGACAACTAATGTGAAGTTCAAGGCTGTCGAAACAGCTAAGGGAGCAAAGCCTGCTACCAATGCTGATGTATATCTGTTTAGTGCAGCATCCAGCAAGATTGCATTTGAAGGCTTTAGAACTGTTTATATTGAAAGCGACGAAGAGAAGGAAGAAACAAACGGACTTCTCAATGATTTGAATGTTGGCGACGTACTTGAGTGTGCTGATTTTGAACAGAAGCAGCATTTCACTCAGCCACCTGCTCATTTTACAGAAGCAAGTCTTGTACGTGCGCTTGAAGAACTTGGTATTGGTCGTCCAAGTACATATGCTCCAACAATTGGAACTATTCTTGGCCGAAGATATATTGTTAAAGAAGGCAGAAGCATCTATGTAACTGAGCTTGGCGAGATTGTTAACAATCTTATGAAAGAAGCTTTCCCAAGTATTGTGGATGTTACATTTACTGCCAACATGGAAGCTTTACTTGATGCTGTTGAACTTGGAACAGTTAAGTGGAAGACCGTTATTGCAAACTTCTATCCGGATTTGGATGAGGCGGTTAATTTGGCTGAGAAGCAGCTTGAGAATGTTGAAATCAGAGATGAAGAATCTGGTGAGGCCTGCGAAGAATGTGGTAAGCCACTTCTTATCAAGTATGGTCCACACGGAAAGTTCCAGGCTTGTTCTGGATTTCCGGATTGTCATTTCACAAAGCCTTACTTTGAGAAAATTGGCGTATCTTGTCCACAGTGTGGCAAGGACATCGTGCTTAAGGCTACAAGAAAGGGCCGCAAGTACTATGGATGTATCGACAATCCTGAGTGTGATTTCATGACATGGCAGAAGCCATCAGGCAAGCTTTGCCCTAAGTGTGGCAAGATGCTTGTATTCAGGGGCTCAAAGCTTGTATGTGCTTCGGAAGAGTGCAATTACTCTGAAAGTGTGAAATAGGATATGGAATTCCTTTCTGGTTATTTTACTGGCTAAGGGATGATAAAAAAGGCTCATCGTGATGAGCCTTTTTTGTGCTTTGTACAGAGGGATTCAGTAAGTTTAAGTGTTCCTATGTATATTGAGGGGTTGGTGGCCTGCTTGGGGCAGAGAGATACCGTTGGAATAAGCTTCCCTACGCACCCAAGTGGTGGTGTAGGTAACAATAGGCAGAGGAATCCCGATAGATTTAGGATTCCTACGCATTCCGTAGACTCGTTGACTTGCTTTATGCAGAGGGATACCGCGGGGAGAGATATCTCTACACAGGCAACCTCAAAATAGAATTGACACCACAAAACTTATCATATAATATATGAAAACAAGGAGGTGGTTTATATATTAAAACAAACAAATTTATACAGAGAAGCAGAGCGAAGGCTTAATGAATTGATGCGAATTAGTGACAAACTTGAGAAGAATCTTAAGGAATATCCCCCCGGAAAGATTCGTATCAGTAAACGAAGCAAGTTCTATCAATATTATTTAAGAGAAAAGTCAACGGAAAAGAATGGACGATATATTCCAAAAAATGAAAAGCAGTTAATTAGAAAATATCTTCAAAAATCCTATGACGAAAAAACATTTCTGCTGATTTCGAAAGAAATCTCCAACATCAAAACATTTTTACAACAGTCACTGACATATGGTGACCAAATCAAAGAATTATATTCCAAACAACCAAAAGAAATCAAAGAAAGATTAGTTCCTATTGATATGTCCGAACAGGATATTGTAGAAAGCTGGCTGGAAAGCTCATTTACACCCAAGGATATATCAGACAATATTCCAGTATACATTACGGACAATGGCGAACGAGTTAGATCAAAGTCGGAACTAAATATAGCAAATACTTTGCATAAAATGAGAGTACCATATAAATATGAATGCCCATTGGTGCTGAATGGCGGCACGATTATCTATCCTGATTTTACAATTTTTGATGTCAATAGTAGAACGGAAAAATACTGGGAACATAGAGGAATGATGGACGACAGAGATTACTGCAAGCATTCAGTTTTGAGAATTAAGACTTACGCTAAAAATGACATTTTTTTAGGGGATAGGCTCATTATCACTGAGGAGACTGCAACAGTTCCGCTTGGGACAGATGAAATAGTTGGAATTATAAAGCATTATTTTTGTTAGTGGGTGGTATACATAGGAAAATGCGAATCGATGATGTTCCTCTGTATAAAGCAAGCCTGTGAACCAGTGGGGTGCGTAGGAAATTGAGAACCTGTGGAATTCCTCTGTATAAAGCAAGCCTGTGAACCCGCAGGATGCGTAGGAAATTGAGAACCTGTGGAATCCCTCTGTATAAAGCAAGCCTGTGAACCCGTGGGATGCGTAGGAAATTGAGAACCTGTGGAATCCCTCTGTATAAAGCAAGCCTGTGAACCAGTGGGGTGCGTAGGAAATTGAGAACCTGTGGAATCCCTCTGCACAAGGTTCCGTTCGCTAGTTGCGTAGTACGTAGGAAAACGAGAAGCAAAGGAATCCCTCTGCAAATACCGAAATTCAATACCTTAACAAGCATAGAACCAACAAAAAACCAACAAAATTCAGCATAACTACACATGGAATTGTCTGAATTGTCTAAATATATTTGCCACAAAGCTCCAATAGTGGTACAATATTCATAACATTCGTAAATATACATATAAATCGTGAGATGTATTATCAGACGGGGGCGTTGTTTATGAGCAGTGTACAGTTACTGGATAAGACAAGGAAAATCGGCAAACTTTTACACAACAACAATTCGAGTAAGGTTGTGTTCAACGATATATGCGCTGTTATGCAGGAGATTCTTGGCAGCAATGTGCTGGTTATAAGCAAGAAGGGGAAGGTACTTGGTATCGACAGCGCGCCTGGTGTAGAGGTGATTCATGAACTTATCAAGGATAAGGTTGGTGGATTTATTGATGCCATGCTTAATGAGAGAATGCTGGCAGTTCTTTCTACCAAAGAGAATGTTAATCTGGTAACTCTTGGATTTGAAGATACAGATGTAAGCAAGTTCACAGCTATAATTGCACCAATCGAGATAGCAGGCGAGCGACTTGGTACACTCTTTATTTACAAATCAGGTCAGATGTATGATATTGACGATATAATTCTCTGCGAATATGGCTCAACAGTAGTCGGACTTGAGATGCTTAGAGCAGTCAATGAAGAAAGTGCGGAAGAATCAAGAAAGATTGCAGTTGTTAAATCGGCTATGGGAACCTTAAGCTTCTCGGAACTTGAAGCAATTGTTCATATCTTTGATGAATTAAATGGTATGGAAGGTATACTTGTTGCAAGTAAAATAGCTGACAGGGTTGGAATCACACGAAGCGTAATTGTTAACGCTCTAAGAAAATTTGAATCAGCAGGGGTAATAGAATCTAGATCTTCTGGTATGAAGGGAACATACATTAAGGTTCTTAACGATGTTGTATTCGATGAGATAGAACAGCTTAAAAGAGAAAGAAGATAGGATATTAAATAAGATTATATGTATGCCGTATGGCAACAAAAGGCGCGTACAAAGTAAGCTAAAAACATACATTAATGTTTCTTATCTAATCTCCGATATATAAATTGAAATGGAATTCATAGGAATTAAAAGGACTTATACAAGTTATAGGTCCTTTTTTGTATTTATCTACAAGATAGTGTGCATTTTTGCCAAAATTCCCTTGTATTTTCCATATAATTCTTTATAATGTAATAAGGTGCGACAATTGTGCAAACCACAACATATAGTTGTTTGGAACATGATTTGCCGCAAGAAAGGAAATCTATGTTTAATTCAGGTGTTTATAGTTATATAAACGTACTCGATAAAGCTGCAGATGCTTCTGCACTTAGAAATGAACTGATATCCAGCAACATCGCTAACCAGGATACACCGGGTTATAAGCGACAGGATGTTGATTTTGAGAGCCAGCTTTCGCAGGCACTTAAGAATCAGCGTTATACTTCCATTGATGAGAAGGTTAAGAATGTTAATTTGAAACACCTCAACGGAAGAATTTACACAGACTATGGTGATTTCTCGTATCGTCTTGATGAGAACAATGTTGATCCGGAGCAGGAGCAGGTGAAACTCGCGGCCAACCAGCTTAAGTACCAAGGACTTATGGCTGCTTTGGAAAATGAGTTCGCCAACCTCAAAGCGGTAAGCAAGTAATAAAAAGGAGATTTCACTATGGGAATGTTTAGCTCATTTGATATAAATGCAAGTGGCCTTACAGCACAGCGTTACCGTATGGATGTTATCGCTGAGAATGTAGCCAATGCCAATACAACAAGAACTGAAGATGGAACACCATACAAGCGTAAGCTTGTAACTTTTGAAGAGAAAAATGGTAAGTACGACACTTTTGATACAATTTTTGGTCGTGCATCAGCTCGTTACCAGAGCCACGGCGTAAAAGTGACAGGTACTTTTGAAGACCAGTCAGAGGGCGCGATGGTATATGATCCATCTCATCCTGATGCTGATGAGAATGGATATGTAACTTATCCTAATGTAAATATCATCACTGAGATGACAGATCTCATTGATGCATCAAGAAGTTACGAAGCCAATGCGACAGCGTTCGAAGCAAGCAAGTCCATTGCTCAGCAGGGATTACAGCTTGGAAGAAGTTAAATCGAGGGAATAATTTATGGATATTTCTAGCATTTACAATATATCATCAGGTGTCATTCAGAATGCGGCCAAGAATGCAACTGCTGGTGTTGATACCACAAATAACAGCGCTGAAGATACATTTGGTTCCATTTTCCAGACAGCTCTCGACAATATTAATCAGACTAATTCATATTTGTCAGAGGCTGAAAATGAGGAACTCAAGTTTGCTATGGGACTGACAGACAATACTCATGATTTGTCAATTGCCCTCAACAAGGCATCAGTAGCTCTTCAGTTCACAGTTGCGGTAAGAGATAAAGTTCTTGACGCATACAAGGAACTTATGCAGATACAAATCTAGCATTTAAGCAATTAATGCATATATAGGTTCATGCACTAATGCATGGACAAAATAATACAGGAGCAGGTCATGGTTGAAAGACTGAGACAGATACCACAAAGAATCTTAGAGTGGTGGAACAAATTTGAATCGAAACAGAAGACGATTATTGTGTCCGTAGTACTGGGCGTAATAGTCGCTTTTGCCGTGCTTGTAACTATTTTAACCAGACCTATTTATGAGACTCTTGTTGTATGTGAGTCTACTAAGGAAGCAGCGCAGATTGTTGACCTTCTTGAGGGCGCAGATCCTGCAATCACTTATAAGACAAGTGATGATGGTTATCAGATTAGCGTACTTAAGAGCCAGGTATCTCAGGCAAGCCTTTTGCTCGGTGCTAACAATATTCCAACTGCTCAGTATGATCTATCCAATGTTACAGGTGGTGGACTTTCAACAACTGAGACGGATAAACAGCGTTCATATAAGCTCTATCTTGAAAGTCAGATGGAGACTCATATTGAAGGTCTTGCTAACGTTAAGAATGCTACAGTTCAGTTGGATATTCCATCCAATGACGGAACTCTCATTTCTAAGAATGAGGAGAGCAGCGCAGCTATCATGATTGAATCGGATGGTGAATTTACTGCGGAAAATGCGGAAAACGTAGCTAAATTTGTTAAGACAGCTCTTGGCAATACTACAATTGCCAATATTACGATTATAGACAACGAAGGAAATCTTCTTTTTTCAGGAGATGAGGATTATTCTTTGACGGGTTCTGCGACTGGCCAGCAGGCTGTTAAGCAGAATGCTGAAGTTATCCTTCAAAACAGCATCAAGAAGGTTCTTCTTGGTACTAATGAATTTGACATGATTGAGGTGTCAAGCAATCTTGAACTTGATTTTTCGGTTGTTGAGCAGACAGAGCATCTGTTCCTTCCAGCTGATGGTCAGAGTCAGGGTGTATTAAGCTCTGAAGATATCTACAATTCAGAGGCAACAGGTGGTACAGCAGGTGTTCCGGGTACAGCTTCCAATGGCGAGGATGGAACAACCTACGTTATTCAGGATTCTGAAACTTCGAGCTCAACAGTTACTGAGGAATCTAGAAAATATCTGCCAAATGAGAAAATCACATCTACAACAATACCAGCAGGTCTGATTAAGTACAGCAACTCATCAGTCAGTGTTGCTGCGATTAAGTATAAGGCACTTAAAGAAGAAGATGCTAAGACTCAGGGTCTTTTGGATGGTATTACTTGGGATGAATATAAACTTGCTAATCAGCAAAGAAGCAGAATAGAGGTTGATGAGAGCCTTGTGGAGTTAGTTGCCAATGCATCTGGTATTCCTACAGAATCTATAACAATTGTGGCTTATGAAGAGCCATTATTCATCGACAAAGAGGGTACTGCAATTGCAGTCAGCGATGTAATCCAGATTGTACTCATTGTAGTAATTCTTGGACTTCTCGCATTTGTAATACTTAGAAGTATGAGAGTTGAGACAACAGAGGAAGTCGAAGAAGAACTATCTGTTGAGTCACTTTTACAGTCAGCACCATCTAATGAAGAACTTGAATCTATTGATGTCGAAGAGAGATCTGAGACACGTAAGGTTGTAGATAAATTCGTTGATGAGAACCCGGCAGCCGCTGCGGCTCTGCTTCGTAACTGGCTCAATGAAGACTGGGGCTAATATGCCTGCCAGTGGGTGTTGATAATTAGATTTGGGGTTAATATAAAGGAGAAAAGATATGCCTAGAGCCCAGGTGGATGAAGGTTTATCGGGAGTTCAGAAGGCTGCAGTACTTCTTATAGCACTGGGACCAGAAAGATCTGCTCAGATATTTAAACATCTGAAAGAAGAAGAAATTGAAGAACTTACACTTGAGATTGCCAATACAAGAAGTATTATTCCAAGTGTCAAGGAAGAAGTCATAGATGAGTTTTATCAGGTTTGTCTTGCACAACAGTATATCGCCGAAGGTGGTATCTCTTATGCTAAGGAACTTCTTGAGAAAGCTCTTGGCAGTGAAGAGGCGGTCAATGTTATTTCCAAGCTTACTTCAAGCTTGCAGGTTAAGCCATTTGAGTTTGTTAGAAAGACAGAACCAGCTCAGCTGGTTAACTTTATTCAGGATGAGCATCCACAGACCATTGCCCTCATTCTTTCTTATCTTGCACCAGCTCAGGCGGCAGCGGTTGTGTCTGCACTTCCTCCTGAAAGACAGCCGGATGTTGCACGACGTGTGGCAACTATGGACAGAACAAGTCCTGATGTTATTAAGGAAGTTGAGAAAATGCTCGAAAGCAAACTTGCCAATCTTGTCAACCAGGATTACACAATCATTGGTGGCGTAGATCAGGTAGTAGAGATATTGAACTCTGTAGATCGAGGAACAGAAAAGCACATTATGGAGATTCTGGAAATCGAAGAGCCGGAACTTGCAGAAGAAATCAGAAAGAAGATGTTCATCTTCGAAGATATTCTTCTTTTGGACGACAGAGCTATTCAGAGAGTGCTGCGTGATGTTGATAACAGCGATCTTTCACTTGCACTTAAGGGAACAAATGAAGAAGTACAGAATGCAATCTTCAATAACCTTTCTAAGCGTCTTGCTTCAATGATTAAGGAAGACATGGAATTCATGGGTCCTGTTCGTATGAAGGATGTTGAAGAAGCACAGCAGAAGATTGTTAATATTATACGTAAGCTTGAAGACAGCGCCGAAATTGTTATTTCAAGAGGCGGAGGAGACGGAATAATTGTCTAGTAATCTTGTAAAGTCTTATTACACAACAAAAGAAAGTAGTACTCCACGTGTTATTGATGGCAATGCAAAAGTTGAGCAGGCTTTGGAGAGAATAAGATATATCTATTCTGAGGCAGCTCAGTCGGATGGATTTGAAGGCCTCAATCCTGATGTGTATGGTGAAACCCAGGAAAGTTATGCTGATGGCATAGATGCTGATATGTTAAGCGGTCTTGTGGATGATAACAGTGGTGTAGGCGATACATTTCAGGATGGATTAAGTGGCTTGGTATCGGAAGATGGATCTGCAGATGGACAGTTTTCATCCAATGTTATCAAAGCCGTACCAAATCAGCCTGCTGCTCAGTCAAAAGAAGATGTTATGGCAGAAGTTGATGCCTTAAGACACAGACTTCTTGAAGAAACTCTTGCTGATATTGCTGCAATGAAAGATCAGGCAGCAGAAGATATTGCTCGTGAAAGAGTAGCCGCATTGGAAGAGGCTAAAGAACAGGGATATGCTCAGGGACGTGAGCAGGCATATGCAGAACTCGAGCAGGCCAGACGTGAACTTGAACATGAGAAAGAACAGCATGAGAAAGAATTTGCAGATACGCTGTTTGAACTGGAACCTAAATTCGTAAGACTTATTACAAACATATATGAGAAAGTATTCCAGGTGGACCTGGCAGAGGAAAAGGAGATTGTAGTTAATCTTTTAAAAACTGCCATGCAGAAGGTGGAAGGCTCTAAGAATTATATGATTCATGTGAGCAAGGAAGATTATAAGTTTGTATATGACAATAAAAAGACTTTGGCAGAGGCAGCTATGGCAGAAGATGCCATTATCGATGTTGTAGAAGATTTGACTATGAAGAGTGGTGACTGCTTCATTGAAACTGCCAATGGAATATTTGACTGTGGAGTAGAGACACAGCTTACTTCGCTTAAGAAGAAACTTATGCTTTTGGCATATGACGGACGTTAGAATTGGCTCGATATTTTGCTGATACTTTTTTGACATACGTCAAATGAGAACATTTTTAATAAGTATTAAGGAGAGTAGACTTGGACGCACTTAAGATTAATTTTGACAAATATATTAAGGTTGCTGAAGAGTCTTTTTTTTCTAGAAAAGGCAAGATAGTCAATGTCGTAGGACTGACTATTGAGTCGATGGGACCTGATGCAAGACTGGGAGATGTGTGCTACATCTATCCTGATGACATTCTGGCTAAACCTATTATGACTGAGGTTGTTGGATTCAAGGAAGGCAAGACACAGCTCATGCCTTATGGCTCAACCGAGGGTATTGGAATTGGAAACATCGTGGTCAATACTGAAAGCCCGCTTACAGTAGCGGTTAGCGATGATTTGCTTGGAAAGACATTGGATGGTCTTGGAAGACCAACAGATGGCAGCGAGGTAATCGGTGGAAAAGCATATTCTGTTGAGGCTCCACCGCCTGATCCTATGGCTAGAAAAATTATCGATGAGGTACTTAGCCTTGGAGTTAAGGCAGTTGATGGTCTGCTTACTATCGGTAAGGGACAGCGTATCGGTATATTCGCTGGTTCAGGTGTTGGTAAATCAACCCTTATGGGTATGTTTGCGAGAAATACGAAGGCTGACATTAATGTTATCGCACTTATTGGCGAGCGAGGACGTGAGGTTAGAGAATTTATAGAGCGAGATCTGGGTGAAGAAGGTATGCGCCGTTCGGTTGTAGTTGTGGCTACTTCGGACAAGCCTGCTCTTGAGAGAAATAAGGCTGCTAAAACAGCTACCGCTATTGCAGAATATTTTAGAGACCAGGGTAAGGATGTGCTCCTTATGATGGATTCTCTGACTCGTTTCTCCATGGCTCAGCGTGAGATTGGCCTTGCAGGTGGTGAACCACCAGTTTCCCGTGGATATCCACCAAGTGTTTATTCGGAGATGCCTAAGCTTTTAGAGAGAGCTGGTTGCGACGACAAGGGTTCAATCACGGGACTTTATACAGTTCTTGTAGATGGTGACGATTTCAATGAGCCTATTACAGATACGGCGAGATCCATTCTTGACGGTCACATTATGCTTAATCGTAAGTTGGCCCACAAGAATCATTATCCAGCCATTGATGTATTGCAGTCTATCAGCCGATGCATGAGCCAGGTTGTTGATAAGGATCATAAAAAAGTGGCCGGCAAGCTTAAGAACGTTCTGGCAACTTACAGCGACAGTGAAGATCTCATTAACATTGGAGCTTACAAGCGTGGCAATAACAAGAACATTGATTATGCCATCGACAAGATAGATGCGGTAAATGAGTTCCTCCTCCAGGATACTGATGAAAAGATTGACTACGAGGAGAGCTTAAGACGAATGAGAGAACTTTTTAGCGATGCTGAGTAAATGAGAAAGTAACAAGGCTTGCTGATGAATAAACGTAGGATTAACGTATGGCAGTATTTAAATACAAATTGCAAAATGTGCTAGACATTAAGCTGCGTATGGAAGATCAGGCCAGGGCAGTATTTGCATCTGCACAGGCTAAACTTAATGAAGAAGAAGAGATACGCGACGGACTTATCGCCAGAAGAATTGAGTATGAAGAGGCTGGCAAGAGGATGCGCGAGGATGTGCTCAATGTCTTGGATATGCGAGACAATAACAGAGCCATCGACAATATAAAAGAACAGATAAAGGCCCAGCAAAAGAAGGTGGACCAGGCTGCCAAGGTGGTAGAACAGGCAAGAATCAGACTGACGGACGCCATGCAGGAGAGAAAGATTCATGAGAAACTCAAGGAAAACAGCTTTGAGGATTTCAAAAGGGAAATCAATGCTGCAGAGAGTAAGGAAATCGATGAACTTGTAAGTTATACCTATGGTGAGAGAATTAAGAAGAATAATCAGTCCGGCAACGAATAGGTGGTGCCAGCTGATGGTGAAATGGAGATAGTAATGGCTAAAGAACCATTGGATCCTGAGGTAAAAAAACTAAAGGACGATCAAAAGAAATTTAAAGAAGAACAGAAGAAACAAAAGCAGGAAGATAAGGCACGTAAGAAAGAAGCTAAGAAGAGAGCTAAGGAACTTGCTGATGAAGAAGCTAGAATTATGGATGATGAAGGCAGTGGCATACCTGTATTCATTACAACCGTAATTATTGTTCTGGTATGGATAGCAATTCTTTGCGCGTTGGTTAAGTTAGATGTTGGTGGATTTGGATCAGGGGTTCTGACACCAATCTTTAAAAATGTGCCTGTAATCAATAAGATTCTGCCAGATCATGATTATTCTGATGATACTGAGATTGATGTATCTGGCTACAGCTCTTTAAGAGAAGCAGTTAGAAGAATTGAAGAACTTGAGGTTGAAAACAGCAGACTTAGTGAGGAAATTGCTCGTAAAGATGAGCAGGTTGCAGTTCAGGCTGAAGAAATCAACAGACTTAAGACCTTTGAAAGCAGTCAGGTAGAATTCGAAAGAATCAAGACGGAATTCTACAATGAGGTAGTATATGCTGACAATGGTCCTGGCGCTGAGGAGTACGCAAAGTATTATTCAACCATGGATCCTGCAACAGCAGAGATGCTTTACAAACAGGTTGTAACCAAACAGGAAACAGACAAGGTTGTGGCTAACTATGCTCAGGCCTATTCAGAGATGAAGGCCAAGGATGCTGCAGCAATCTTTGAAGATATGACGGATGATCTTGAACTGGTGGCTAAGATTTTATGGCAAATGGAACCAGATGAGCGAGGAGCAATACTTGGTGTTATGGATGAGGAAATTGCAGCCAAACTTACCAAGATTATGGATCCGGACTAATGTATTTTTATCCTCTGCCGATATAAGTAATAGCCTTAGTGTTATGGCGATACTACGAAAGGAGGATAAAAAAGATGACAACAGGAATGATTAATCAGATTAACTCACTCGCAAAGCTTACAAATATTGTCAATGCGACCAATCAGACAACAGCATCTACTGATTTTTCTGAAGTGCTCAAGGCAAATAGTGTTAAGAACAATGACGCAGAAGTTAAGAGTACCAAAACAAGCGAAAATGCCAAATCTGACAAGAAGGATTTGAATCTTGAGACATCTGGCAAGCGAAGTGAAGAGACAGAGATCTCAGATGATTCTTTAGACAATGTGAATAAGGATAACCTATCAGAAACAGAAGAAGCTGTAGAAACAAAAGAAATACCAGAAGAAGTTCTTGAAGCAGTAGCTCAGGCACTTACAGCTATAGCAGACATTCTTAATGTTGATGTCCAAACAGTTGAAGTGGCAATTGATGAGCTTGGTCTTACAGATGTTGCTGTTTTGGATGAATCAAAGCTGCAGGATATAACACTTGCGATTAATGGCGTAGAAGATCCAGTACAACTTATGACAGATGAGAGTCTGTATTCTGATGTTAAAGCTGTTACAGAAGCTGTTACAGAGATTGTCGAAGAGATTGATTTGCCTAAGGAGGATGTGAAGGATATTATCACAAGCTTCGAGAATCAGATTCAGGAAGCTGAAAATCTGGGCAATGAGATAGAATTAAAGCCAGTTGATGAAAAGGCTGGAAAAGACGATGCGGGCAATGATTCACAGGCGGGCATGAACTGGACAGAGGGCCTTGTGGATCACCTTAAGGAAGCGGTATCAGAGATTACAACAGAAGCTGAGACACAGACTTTCGCAACCGACATGAATGAGATTTATGAGCAGGTGAGTGAGAGCCTTAAACTTAATATGACACAGGACGTCACAGAGATGGAAATTAATCTTCATCCAGCAAGTCTTGGCAATGTGAAAATTCAGGTAGCAGCTAAGGATGGTGTTATTACAGCAAACTTCACTACTCAGAATGAACAGGTTAAGGCGGCCATTGAAACACAGATTATTCAGCTTAAAGAGAGTATGAATGAGCAGGGTATCAAAGTAGAGGCAATTGAAGTTAATGTGTCGGCTCACGCATTTGAAGAAAACCTTAGCAAAGAGGGTGACAGCTCAAATAGCGGTGAAGCACAAAATAGTAAAAAAAGACGTAGCATAAACCTTAATGAAATTGATGAAATTGACGATAATATAAATGTCGAGGATGAAATCAGAATCGCAAGAGAGATGATGATGCACAACGGCACAACGGTTGACTACATGGCATAAGGAGTAAATACATGAGTTCAGTAGCAAATATTGTAAATGGTCAGATAGTTAACAATTCAACAGCTGCAAAGGATGTTAACAAGGCAGCAGAAGCAGCAAGCAAGCAGGCAGGTGGTTCACTTGATAAGGATGCATTTTTACAGCTTCTTGTTACTCAGATGAAATATCAGGATCCATTGGAACCAACAGACAATACTGAGTACGTATCACAGCTTGCAACATTCTCAGAACTTGAGAATATGCAGAATCTTGTAGCAAGTACAGATATGCAGAGAGCTACAATGTTAGTCGGACAGTATGTACTTATGGAGACTACAGATTCAACAGGTAATACAAAAGAAATTGGTGGACTTGTTGACAATGTTGTTTACCAGGGCGGAAAGACATATCTTTCAATCGACGATGTTTTATATAACTTCGATGACCTTGCAAAGGTTTATGATAGCGCATATGTAGCACAGCAGGCAGCTAAGGAGCAGGCAGCTAAGGAGCAGGAAACTAAGGGGCAGACAGAGAATGATGTAGCAAATAGCGATGCAGATGATAAAACATCTACAGAGAAAACTGCAGAAGCTTAAAGATTTGACCTAACAGATATGGAGGAGTAGGTATGAATAATATTCAGAATCAATTCCTTTCCATAGAGCAGCTTCAGGACAGATACCTGAAGAGTCCGGGAAAAGCAAATGCTTCTTCCAATAACAGCCTCCAGTCTTTTGGAGATATTCTTAATCAAAAGAGCGAAGGGGTTTCACAGGGAAGTGAGATCAGATTTTCCAAACATGCAACTAACAGACTTGCGACACGTCAGATTGAATTAGACAATTCAATGGTAGCAAGATTGGAAGAGGGCATGCAGAGGGCAAGCGAAAAAGGAATTAAGGATTCACTGGTTATTATGGATCAGCTGGCATTTATAGTAAATGTACCAAGCAACACAGTAATAACAGCTATGGATCAGACAGAAAGCAAAGAAAACATTTTCACAAATATCGATGGCGCGGTAATCGTATAAGCTGGACCTCACAAGGAAGCTTACATCCCCGAATGACAGAAGGGATGAGACGCCAGTAGATATGACATTAGTCGTAAATACAAGGAGGGCACTCATTATGATGAGATCAATGTATTCCGGTGTTGCCGGATTAAAGACACATCAGACAAAGATGGACGTTATAGGTAATAACATTGCCAATGTTAATACTGTAGCTTACAAATCACAGTCTGTAACATTTTCAGAGCTCATGTACCAGACAACACAGTCTGCATCAGGTGCTAATGCTGTAACAGGTACAGCAGGTATCAATGCCCGTCAGATTGGTCTTGGTGTTAAGACAGGAGCTATCAACACAGCAATCAATTCACAGGGCGCTTCACAGACAACTAATAACCCATTTGATATCAGAATTACAGGTGATGCATTCTTCATCGTAAGCAATGGTCAAGATAACCTCTTTACAAGAGATGGTTCTTTCTACGTAGATGGTGTTGGTAATCTTGCCATGACATCTAACGGTTACAATGTAATGGGTTGGCAGGTTGATCCTGAGACACAGGATATTAAGATGGATACAGTTTCTGCACTTCGTATCATGAGTCCTGAGAATATGACATATCCACCAGAAGCAACAACACTTGCAACTGTTAGTGGTATCCTTGATAAGAATGATACTAACGTTCTATCTTCATCAGGAAAGACTATGAATATGATGTTTTATGATAACCTTGGTTATGCGTACACAGCTAAGTTGGTTGTTAAGAACACAAGTACAGATGGAGAATATACAGTTCAGCTTGATTCTGTAGTTGATCAGAACAATAAGCCTGTTGATATCGGCGGACTTCAGTTGAGCTCTGGTGC
>JAZQOC010000021.1:0-52360 GCA_045627645.1 Lachnospiraceae bacterium | reverse complement strand
CGATTTTTGCCTTCAGCATCATAAGCTCTTAAGAACCAGTCACCGTCAAATGCGGATTCCATAATGTTCTTCTTCATCTTATCGATTTCAGCCTGAGCAGAAGCTGCTTCATCATCTTTTCCAAGATGCTTAAGAATGCTTACATAATTAGGACCGGTGTAAGTGAAGAGTGTTGCAACCATAACGGATTCAGCAACCTTTGAGTAACCGCCTTCAGCTTCAAACTTAGGATTTGTGTATGTCTGGAAGCTTTCACCGGGTGTATCGGAGTAGCATGAAAGGTTAAGGCAGTCATTCCAGTCAGCTCTCATTGCAAGAGGAAGACCGTGAGGTCCTAAATTGTTAACGATATGATAGAAGGAAACCTTTAAGTGCTCAAGCATTGTCTGAGCAACTGACATATCATTGTCGTAAGGTACCATTTCATCAAGGATGGTCCAGTCACCGGTTTCCTTGATATATGCGGAAACGGAAAGGATCAGCCATAAAGGATCGTCTGAGAAATCGCCGCCGATATCTGCATTACCCTTCTTTGTAAGGGGCTGATACTGGTGATAGCATCCACCGTCAGGGAACTGTGTAGAAGCGATATCGATGATTCTTTCTCTTGCACGATCGGGAATCTGATGAACAAAACCAAGAATATCCTGGTTGGAATCTCTAAAGCCCATACCACGTCCAATACCAGACTCAAAGTATGAAGCTGAACGAGAAAGGTTGAATGTAACCATACACTGATACTGATTCCAGATATTAACCATACGGTTAACCTTCTCATCTGGTGTATCAACACTAAGAATTCCAAGGAGCTTATCCCAGTATTTCTTAAGTTCTGCCATACCTGCTTCAAACTTCTCAGGTGTGTTGAACTTTTCAATCATAGCATTTGCTTTTACTTTGTTAATTGTCTTGCCATCTGCTTCGAATTTCTCTTCAACTGGCATCTCAACATAACCAAGTACAAATACAAGCTTCTTTGTCTCGCCTGGAGCAAGAGTAATCTTCTTGTAATGTGAAGCGATTGGAGCCCATCCATCTGCAAATGAATTTGTAGCCTGACCAGCGATAACTGCCTGAGGATCACCAAAACCATTGTAAAGACCGATGAATGAATCTCTGTCTGTATCATAACCATCGATTGTATCATTTACCGAATAGAATGCGTAAGGATTACGACGATCTCTATATTCTGTCTTATGATAGATTACAGAATCCTTAACCTCTACACGTCCTGTAGAGAAGTTACGCTGGAAGTTGTTACTATCATCCTGAGCATCCCATAAACACCACTCAGCAAATGAGAAAAGTGAGAATGTTTTTGCTGTAGATCCTTCATTAGCAAGAACAACCTGCTGTACTTCACCATCGTAATCCTGTGGAACGAAGAAAGTAACTTCTGCCTTTAAGTCGTTCTTCTTACCTGTAATAATTGTATATCCCATACCATGACGACACTCATAAGAATCGAGTTCTGTCTTTACTGGTGACCAGCCTGGATTCCAGATTGTACCATTGTCATTGATATAGAAATAACGTCCGCCCATATCGATAGGCACGTTGTTATAACGATATCTTGTGATTCTACGAAGACGGGCATCCTTGTAGAATGAATATCCACCAGCTGTGTTAGAAATCAATGAGAAAAATCCCTGAGTTCCTAAATAGTTGATCCATGGATATGGTGTTCTAGGTGTAGTGATGACATACTCTTTGTTGGCATCATCAAAATAACCAAATTTCATGCTTTTTCTCTCCATTTACATCTTGTATTTTGTGTGTTCCCGAAGGAACCGATAGTACTTAAAGTATAGAAGATAGCATATTAAAAAGCAAGAAAATAGCCCCTTTCATAGGGGATATTCTCACATTTTCGTATAATTGCACTAAACTGTCATTTTTGTGCACGTTTCACATTCACAAAAAGATGCATAAGTATGTTAAAAATGACTAATATTATACTGTAAGTTTATATATCTCTTCCGTAGCTAATCTTGCTTTTGCAACAATCGCTTTCTCCTGATCCTTTGGAAAACAATAATATTGTTTCTTATTATCACCTATACAAATCATATCACCAATTTCATACCAGAAATAATCTGCGTATAAACTGTAAGATGCTTTCGGTGACTGCTCATACACAAGTTTTCCTCCACAACCAGTCAGTTTAAATCCGTCTCTTGTATGAACCAGTCTTCCCTCACCTACGCTATATATACTCTTAGAATCAACAAGCATTTTTATATCAACATCGATATCAAGAAGATATTTATTCTCTTCTACCTCTTTTTTAACCTGTTCTCTTTCCCATGCATACCAGTCAGATACATATTTGTATTCTGTACTATTTTCTTGAGCATTTATAGTACCATTTTCCTCAAGCGAATATGCTTTATGGCATTTTTGACATGTAATCATTGTTCCTTTACCATACATATGACCTTCTGTCATACATGATGGACATTTATATAATGCTCTGTGTAACCCATCTGCTCTAAATGGTTCATCTATTGTTACATTGTTTGCATGCTGGGATTTGAAATGATCATACTTAAAGGCTTTTGCTAATATTTCATAAAGTTCTTCTGGAGACTTGTCTGCAATATCATCCTTTGACAACAAATAGGTAACCGTTGCTTTTACATCGCACTGCCTCTTTTGGAGGTTATTATACAAAGGATCTCTCAAATAAGCGCCGTCTGTTTTGACCATTACTACAGGCACTTTCATTATCTTCAGGCACTTTGCCAGACTCTTTGGTAAAGGTGTCTCAGTTCCGTCAAAACTATAACTTGCTTCAGGATACATTACTACAGAACTCTTCAATGTATCAAATGCATACTTCATGTCTTTTACCAGTACTGGGTCAGTAATAAACTTCTTCGTCGGTATACATCCTATTTTTCTCATAAAACCGGCTTTTCCAATAAAACCATCGTTAGTACACACTATATGATACTGACGATTTGCAAAGATAGTACCTATTATTTGAAGGTCTGTAAAACTTGAATGATTCATAAGAATAAGACATGGCTCATCTTTTCCTAATTTGTCCATATCTATTTCATCATAAGAAAAATTAACTGCCTTCATCTCTCCCTTTGAAAGCAGTTTAATAATATATCTCCACAATGCAGCCTGTTTTACCGGCTTAATATGATTTTCTTCTTTAAGCTGACATACCTCGTCATATGCTTTTTCTACAACTTTTATTTTCACTTTATCTTTTTCCCGTAATCACACAAATTTTTTAACATACATTCTTCACATTTTGGTCTGTTTGCAATGCAAATAGTTCTACCAAGTCTAATTATATGAATGTTGTAAATAATCCAATGATCCTTCGGTAGTTTCTTCATCAGCTCAAATTCTATCTTTACCGGATCATCTTCTTTGGTGAGCCCCAATAACTTTGTTATTCGTTTTACATGCGTATCTACAACAACACTTGGATCACCGTAAATATTACCTCTGATTACATTGGCAGTTTTTCGTCCAACTCCCGGAAGAGATGTTAAATCTTCCAAGCTTCTCGGCACTTCTCCGTCAAAATCCTCAACCAGCTTCTTGCAGCAGGCAATTATATTTTTAGCTTTGTTGTGATGAAAACCTGTTGGCTTAATATCTTCCTCAAGTTCGCTAAGATTCGCCTCAGCAAAAGCTTTAACATCAGGATATTTAACAAATAAATCCTTGGTTACGATATTTACCCTTGCATCTGTACACTGTGCACTGAGTATCGTAGCAATCAACAGCTGCCACGCGCTGTCATGATTAAGATAACATTTGAATTCTGTTCCGTAAGCTTCATCAAGAGCTGCAAGTATATCATTTACCTTCTTTGATGTCATAATTATTCCTGCCCGGCTTTTTGTGCTGCCTTACTGTAAACTGCTATGTATTCTCCGCTTCCAAAAAGCTCAGTCTTTCCTTTTCCTGAGTTATAGGCATTAGACATCACACGCATATTGTTAACAAAATCGTTATCATTTTCAAAAATTTTCTTAAGTACATCTGATTCTGTACAGAGAGCTTTCATCACTTCTCCTGCAAACTCTTTGTCAGAACAGTCTTTTGCTGCAAACAGCCATGTACCATCCCCAACAAAATTCTGAGGACCTGCGCAAACTGCCCAGTCGCCTCTGCCATCTCCCTTGCAGGCCTTGTCTAACTTCTCTATCATGTCTGCAGTACAGAAATATCCGAATACTCTTCCTAAATTTATGTTCTTAAAGTAATTAATATCTGACATATCAATAGAAGCTATATCATATTCCATGGTCGATAAATCAACATTGTCGATAATATGAATATTACCATCTGTTTTCTTCTCGACCACTCTGGCTGTGTCCGCCAATGTCTCCCAGTCCTTTAAAAATGACTGAACATTGTCCTCATCGTCATAACCAATACATTCAAGGGCAATTGATTTTCTGTATACAAACGCACCAGGGTTAGCTTTCCAGGTAATTCCCTTTAACGCACCTTCCTCAGTAGTCACTTCTTTTAATGTATACTCATACATCTGCTCAAGATCATCGGCTACAATACCGAGGCCTTCTATGGCAAGAATCTTATCAGACTCTGTAAAATGAGACACCACCGAAGAATCTGCTATTACAATATCTGGATACTTATATTCTACCGGTTCTGCAGGCTCCTCTGTTCCTTCATTTTCCTCAACTGGCAGTGGACCTTCAAACAAGGCATCTATAGTTTCTGCATATCCTTCTTCTGGTAATACTACAAACTCAACTCTGTCTTTCCACTCTGTATGCTTTTCCCAAACATACTCAAACTTCTGAGCAATAGTCTCATCTGTAGAGTATATGTGTATTATGCTTGGTTCTGCTGCCTCTTCTTCAGTCTGTGGCTGCTGTTCCTGTGTCTGGCAACCTACAAGGCTGATTGCAAGAATCATAATCAGCATTAATACGCTTAATAACTTTTTCATCTAATACTTAAATCCTTTATTACTTATTTAATCCTATAGATTATTTATGCTCTCCAAAATCTCATGACCGTATGGCTCGAGGAAGTATGGATCTCTCATATTGATCTGGGCAACATATCCCTGATTCTTCAATTCAGCAAGAATGATGTTTGCTATAATTTCAATACTCGATTCTATATTGCTGTCATTAATATTCATATCAGCTATAGCAATTAAGATATCTGTCACCTCAGGTAAAACCTGAAGCTTTGTAGACGCATACTTTAACATCCACTTCTTATATGGAGCATATTTCTTATTGAGAAGAAATAGTACTTTTAATGTGTGCTCCATAAACTCAGCCAGATACATAGTTGCTGTTACTTTATCATTTCTCTTTATACATCTTGAGAAATTATACTGACCTGTCTGAGCCATTCTTACCAGTTCAAAGGCAAGTTTACGTCTGAATATTCTTTCTGGATAATATGACAGGAGAGCATTTCTCAATCCAAAGAATATGCCCTCGTCATCTCTGAATATGGCACCATTTGTTGCTGCTGCCAAATCTTCTTCTGCAACACACAGCCATTCCTCTTCATTTCGAGGTATTCCATTTCTCATATGAAGCAAAGCAGAATAAAAATCCTTTACCTTTATGACACCAAGTCTTCCCTCTGCCTCTCTCGTTGCCATACGCTTATATCCCATAAACTCTGATGGCAAATTGTCATAGGCTTCCTGAAGTTCGCTCCCTATTGCATCATAGGTTACTTCATCCACCCACATACAAAAACCTGGACCCCAGTCGTGGTCTCTTGATATTTCATCATCAAGTCCAAAGCAGTCTGATCCTTCTCCAACGAGTCCTACTGCAATTCTTGATTCATATTTTTCAAACTTCTCATGAATCATTGGTGCCCCAACTTCTTCATAATATTTTCTACATATATCCAAACCTCTTACAGGCTGTTCTATTGCATTATTCTGTTCCATAACCGTCCCTCCTTTTACTTAAAAAAGCCTTATTTTCAAGTTCCCGGGTCATTAACATCATATATCTCAATTTATCACATAATTCTATTTCTATTCAATAGTATGATGTTTACATTTATCTGCTTAAATCATATAATTTACTGTGGATTATAAGGAGTATTATGACTTTTTCAGATATTAATTTTTTGATGCTTTTCATCTTAATATTTGTTCCCTTATATGCAGTTGTCCCAACAAAAGCAAAGCCTTGGCTTTTACTGGCTGGTTCAATTGCTTTTTATGCTGCCAATGATATCTGGGTTCTTCCTGTACTCTTGGCAGATATTATTGTGGTTTTTATCTTTGGCATGCTGTCAGATTACGCTTTTGATTCACCAAAGCTTAGAAAAGGACTCATTTATACAGGAATTATACTTCAGATTTCCCTTATGGGAGCTTCTATCTTTCTGTTTAAGAATCACGCATTTATCGGTGTAGGTTTCTTTACTGTACAGCTTGTGGGATATTTTCTGGACATATACAGGGGCAATATCTATCCTTGCAAAAATATAATTACTTTTGCAAATTACGTATTGTTCTTCCCTAAGGTGTTGCAGGGTCCAATTGTTCCATTTGGTGATCTTGAAAATGACCTTTCCATGCCAGAGAAGGTTACCTCTGAAAATCTTGAAAAGGGAATCAGAACCTTTATTCTTGGTATCTCTTTAAAGATTCTTCTTGCAGACAATCTATCTTTTTTATGGAACAACGTTCAGACTATTGGCTTCCAGAGTATCTCAACTCCACTCGCCTGGATTACCATGTATTCCTATAGTATGCAGTTATACTTTGACTTCCAGGGATATTCACTAATGGCTATCGGCGTGGCACAGATGCTTGGATTTAAACTTCCAACAAACTTCAACTCACCTTATATGTCAAAAAGCATATCTGAATTTTACCGCCGCTGGCATATGACTCTTGGTGAGTGGTTCAAAAAATATGTATACATCCCAATGGGCGGAAGTCATAACGGTGCCCTTAAAACAGTCCTCAGTCTGGGTGCAGTCTGGGTGCTTACTGGACTTTGGCACGGTGTCACCATCAATTTTATGATGTGGGCCATGACACTTCTCTTCTTCATAATACTTGAGAAATTCTTACTTAAAAGAGTAATCAAGTCCAAGAATATCTTTGCCAATATTTTCTGCCATCTGTATGTACTCTTTGTCATTCCTTTAACTTGGATGATGTTTGCTATATCAGATCCTGAAATGATTGGTATCTTCTTCACAAGATTATTTGGACTTACCTTTATATGTCAGCCACTAAATGTTAGTGGTTCTGACTACATTACTTATTGCAAAGATTACGCACCTTTCCTTATAGGTGGTATAATCTGTTGCTTCCCATTTGTCGAAGATATACTTATAAAGACCAGAATTCGTATGACAAGATTTATCTCGTTTGCTCTGTTCTGGTTCTGTGTTTATATGGTTATGAAAAATGGAAATAATCCATTTATGTATGCTAATTTCTAGGAGAAAACGTGAAACAGCTATTACAAAAAGCTCCGTTGTTTCTCTTCATCTACCTTAGCTTGATATTGGGATTCATCTTGGCTCAATACTCTAAGACAATGGAAATATATTTTCCGTATTTTAAGGTTGAAGGGACAACAATAAGCTCTACTGCAATTGATATTGCAAATACAATTGAAGAAACGTGGCTGAATCAGAGAAAGAAGGATCATACTCTGGTCATGGAACTTCCTGTTGATGACATAGAGCTTCCAGAAACCTCTGAACTTGATAACAGTAATGTCCTTGCGGTTGTAGAGAAGCCTACTCCAACGCCAATATTCGGTGAACCTCTGGAGGATATAATTGCCGCAAGCCAGCCTTCTTCCTATTACCAGGAAGCACCTGTTAAACAGTCGTATTTTGATGATGCAGTTTTCTTAGGTGATTCAAGAACTGTTGGCCTCAAGCTTTATTCCGGCTGGGATAACTGTGATTTCCTTTGTGACGTCGGTATGACCATATACGATTGTCTTGATCGTGATATTGAGTTCTGTGACATATCCCATACCACAGCAAGAGAAATATTATCATCAAGAAATTACGGCAAGGTATATATTATGCTTGGTATCAACGAGTGTGGCTCAAACATCGATACCTTCATTGATAAGTATGCTGAAGTCATTGATCAGATTCACAGGTGGCAGCCTCAGGCAGTTATTGTTGTACAGAGTATTATGAAGGTTGGTGCCTCAAAATCCGCATCACACGCTTCAATCAACAATCCAAACCTTACCAGAAGAAATGAGCGACTCGCTGAGTTTGCTAACGACTATTATATATACTACCTGGACATCAATCCTGCCGTATGTGATGCAGACGGCAATCTGAATAGCGGATATTCATTTGATCAGGTCCACCTGTATGCAAAATATTACTCGTTATGGTGCGATTACCTGTTAGAGCATGGATTTGTATTTTCAGGACTAAGACGCTAAAAGACCACATTATCTTAACAGATAACGTGGTCTTTTAATTTATCTTCTGTTCTTTATTATGTTTGAGAATAACAACTCTTTCATAACTTTTGGACTACAAAGAATTAATAATGGGAATAACTCAAGTCGACCTGCCAGCATATCTATCATGAATACGCATTTGCTAAGTGGATTCCAAAAGGCGAAATTACCTGTTGGACCAACCAGTTCAAGTCCTGGTCCTATGTTGTTCATGGTGGCTACCACTGCTGTAAACGATGTGGTAAAGTCATAGTTTTCCAATGAAATCACAATGAAAGATGCTGCATAAAGGATTACAAAAGTTATGAAGAACACATTTATCGCTCTAAGCACATCGTGCTCAACAGGTTTCTCTTCAAACATGATCTTCTTAACACTCTTTGGATGAATATAGTTATTCAATTCTTTCTTTACAGTCTTAAGCATGATTACTACACGTGATACTTTAATTCCACCACCAGTACTTCCTGCACAAGCTCCTATAAACATCAGCGCCACCAACATAACCTTACTAAAGAGCGGCCACAGATTAAAGTCAGCTGTGGAATAACCTGTTGTAGTTATAACTGACGCTACCTGGAATGATACGTGTCTTACCGTATCACCAAGGCTCTCATATGTTCCATATATATTGATCGTAATAAGAACTATTGCTGTAAGTATAATTCCAAGGTACCATTTGACTTCTTCGACACTGAAGAACTTCTTAATCTTACCAAGCATTATGAAATAGAATGCATTGAAGTTTACACCAAAAAGAATCATAAATACGGTTATTACCCATTGGCAATACGCCGAGTAACTTCCAATTGAACTATTGAGCACACCAAAACCACCTGTACCGGCTGTACCAAGACTTAAGGTTATGGCATGGAATGGATGCATACCGCCGCATAAAAGAAGAAGTATCTCGACAACTGTCATTACAAAATATATTTCATAAAGAATTCTTGCTGAAGATTTAATCTTCGGAACCAGCTTTCCTACAGATGGTCCAGGGCTTTCTGCTCTCATAAGATTGATATTGGATCCACCGCTAAGTGGGATAATGGCCAATAAGAATACCAGCACACCCATACCACCTAACCAGTGCGTAAAACTTCTCCAGAATAAAGATGTATAGCTGAGTACTTCTACATCTGTAAGAATTGTTGCTCCCGTAGTTGTAAAACCAGATACTGTTTCAAACAGGGAATCAACATATGAAGGTATCTCACCTGTAAACCAAAATGGCAATGCACCAAATGCACTGAGTACAATCCAGCTTAACGCTGTCGCCACACAACCCTCTTTAAGATAAAGAGCATTGTCCTTAGGCTTCTTTATCATAGTCATCAGGCTTCCAATTATGGCACAACCACCTGCTATTGCCAGATAAACAAAACCTTCTTTTTCACCATATATTATTGCAACTATGCATGGTAACAACATAAATGCGGCTTCAAGCCTCAGTACATGTCCCAGCACCACTCGTATCACAGAACTGTTCATAAAATGCGTCTGCTCCTAAATCAATCCCTATGCCAAAATATCCTGAATATCGTGAAAACCTGTATGAGTTGTCACTATCATAACTGTATCACCCACCTGAATGACATCCTGGCCTTTTGGAATAATGATTTTTCCATTTCTATTGATAAATGCAATAAGCAAATCCTTCTTAAGAGAAAGCTTGAACAATGGTATATCTACCACTTCACTCGCCTTCTCCACCTTGAATTCTATTGCTTCTGCTCTTGAATCAAGCATTGGATAAAGAGTTTCTATATTACTGTCCTTTGAATTGTTCTTAGCACGAACATATGCAAGAATTGCTTCGGAAGTAATGTACTTTGGATAGATAACACTTCCTAAATCAAGCTGTGTTATAACTTCTTTGAAATTATTTCTGGTTACTCTTGTAATAACCTTCGCATTGGATACATGTTTTGCATGCAATGAAAGAAGCACATTTTCTTCATCGATTCCTGTGAGTGGAATAAATGCTCCAACTTCCTCAATGCCTTCTTCTTTAAGTACTTCTTCGTCTGTTCCATCAGCATGGATAATTGTCGCCTCTGGCAAAAGCTCAGACAATTTCTCACAACGCTCTCTATCTGATTCAATGATTCTTACGTCCATGCCAGCTTTGACAAGCTGATCTGCTACATAGTACCCTGCACGACCACCACCTACAATAATGCAGCTCTTAACCTGATTGGTCTTAAATCCTATTTTCTTTAAAAAGGCTCTTGATTCTTTCTGTGTTGCAGCAAAAGAAATAATATCCCCTTCTTTTATTACAAAATTACCTGAAGGAATGAATACATCGCCTTCTCTTTCTATAGCACAAATAACTGTTCTTTGTGTTATTCCTTCTCTACCTAAATCTGCAATAGTTCTGTTACAAAGCATATTGCCTTCTGGTATCTCTATACTTACAAGATTTACTCTACCATGAGCAAATGAAGTTACATTTAACGCAGTAGGAAGAGTAAGTATTCTTGCAACTACTCTTGCTGAAACATAGTCCGGATTGATAATCATAGCCAGACCAAGCTTCTCTGAGAAATAATCTACTTCCTTGATATAATCTGGTGTTCTTACTCTTGCTATTGCTGCAAGATTACCTGCTCTTTTAGCAACTGTACAACATAAAAGATTTAATTCATCTGAATTAGTTACAGCAATAAACAGGTCTGCTGTTTCTATTCCTGCTTCAAGCTGTGTCGAGTAACTTGCACCATTACCGACTACACCCATGGCATCATATGTGTTAGTTAAGGTTTCTATCTTGCTGGAATTAAGGTCAACAATTGTAACATCATGGCCTTCTTTGGCAAGCTGTTCCACCAAAGTAGTTCCTACCTTACCACAACCAACAATAATAATATTTAAACCGTTCTTTTCTGTATTAGTCTTTTTAAACATAAGATTTTTTCCTCGTTAAATACAACTACCATTCATTGTACCACATATGATATCTTTTTAAAAACAATGTGAAGACAAAGAAAAAAAGACAGCGGGTCAGCTGTCTTTTCAGAGAAGGTATTTCTCTTATGGGGTATAGCAAAAAACTACAAAATGTATTGGGGGTTACAAGTAGTATAATATCAGAGGTACCCCCATGTCACAATGCAAAGGATTAACAAAAAACACAAAACGCCATGTGGGTTTTTGGTTAATTTGCACAAATTCTACCGTTCCTTTGTCACTTTACCATTTTCTACTCTATATACCATGTCGCATTTTTCAATAGTCTGAAGTCTATGGGCAATGATAATAAGTGTCTTTTTACCATGAAGTCTGTTGATAGATTCCATAATTGCCGATTCAGTATCGCCATCAAGAGCTGATGTTGCTTCATCAAGCACAAGAACCTCTGGATCTTCGAAAAGCGCTCTTGCAATTCCTATTCTCTGTCTCTGTCCACCAGAGAGTCTGATACCTCTTTCACCAATTCTTGTATCAAGTCCCTCAGGAAGAGTCTTTATAAATTCATCAAGCTGAGCCTCCTTAAGAACCGCCCATACCCTTTCTTCGTCTATTTCTTCATCTGCATATCCAAATGCAACATTCTTTCGAATAGTATCATCTATCATAAAGATGGTCTGTGGAATATAACCTATGTTCTTAAGCCAGCCCTCATAATTATCTTTTACATTTACACCGTCTGCCTTAATCACACCAGTCTTTAATTCTAACAATCCTAAAACAACATCTACCATAGTTGTCTTTCCAGAACCAGAAGTACCAACAATACCTACTGCTGACCCAATAGGTATAGTCATATTAGCATGGTCAAATATAAGCTTTTCTGTATTTGGATAAGCATATGATATATCTTCAATAGTAATCTCTTTATTGACTGGAAGCTTTATTACCTTCTTAGCTACACGATATACTGCCTCATCATACTCAACGTTCTCATCATTGATTTCATCCTGTAAATGCTCAGATACATTCCAGAGGAATGGCTCAAAATATGATATGGAAGTAAGGTAATTATTAATTCTGTTTGCACTAGGAAGAAGTCTCATGGCTGCCAAGGCAAATACTGAAAGTTGTGGAAGTAATTCATCCACAGTCGCACCATTAACCATTACTACTGACATATATCCCACAAGTCCAGCTATACATATTGTTTCAATCAGTAATCTTGGTGTGGAATTGTAAATATTGTATTTCTGAACAGCACCTACATAACCTGCTCCACACTCAGCATAATCATTGATAAAATGGTGCTCCTTATTGGATACCTTAATTTCCTTAATACCCATTACAGCTTCTTCAATAAGCTTAAAGAGTTTACTATAAAAATGCTGATTATCTTCACCAGCCTTATACATAATAGGTTTAAGTACTACTTTTATTACAACAAGTACTGCTATAAGTAATCCAGCTATAGTAATAACCATGGCTGCATCAACCACCAAAAGTACCGCTGCAAGGCATGTAAATACTACAATCTCGCTAGCAAGCTGTAAGATAGTAAGTATAAGCGCATACATATTGTTTACATCAGATGTAATGTTTCGCTGAATTACTGCTGTCTCCGCATTAAGATAATACTCATATGGTCGCTTCATGAAGTTAATCATCATTCTTCTGGATGTAGCAAACTGATTGGTATATACAAACTTAAGCTGTACCACATTTTGAAAGAATAAAAACAGGTTTTTCAAAATAAATGCAAAAACCAGCATTACCATCATAAGCAATGTAAACTGCAACGGAGATGACATGTTAAGTCCATGGTAAACTACAGATAAATACTTATTCGTATTTACTGCATCTGGATCCAGTAAAACCCCCATAACAGGAATTACTGCAGAAATACTAAGTGATTCAAGTACACCACCAACAAGCATCAATACTACTATCAGTGCCATTCTGTTCTTTTGTTTTTTATCTAAAAGTATATTTAATCTTTTTAAAATTTTTATCATCTTTTATCTTCCCGCAAAAGAAAACTATTTTCTGTAGTACTGCGCAATCTTTGTTACTGCCACAATTACGCTTTCGACATCCTCATCACTCATACCGTAATATAGAGGTAACGAAATTATCTCATCGTAGAGTTTTTCTGCTTTAGGGCAAAGTCCCTTCTTATATCCCAGTCTCTCATAATGAGGGAAATAATATACTGGTATATAATGCACATTACACACAACATTTTCTGCACCTAGTGCATCAAAGAACTGTCTTCTGTTAATCGCAAGCTTATCTGGATTAATCCTTAATATGTACAGGTGTCTGGCTGTGTCAGACTCAGGTATCTCCTTCTGAACTACAATGGAATCAAGCTTTCTGAAAGCTTCATCATACTTAGCAACAATCTCTTTTCTTCTTGCTTTAAACATAGCAAGCTTATCTAACTGGCTGATAATGAGACCTGCCTGAATATCTGTCATTCTATAATTGTATCCCAAATCAACCTGCTCATAATACCAAGGTCCATGGCTATCATTTTCTAACAATGATGCATCTCTTGTAATTCCATGGCTTCTGGCAAGTAAAAGTTTTTTATAATACTCCTCACTATTGGTAAGAACTGCTCCACCTTCGCCACCAGTAATAGTCTTAACCGGATGAAAACTAAAAGTGGTCATATCAGCTATCGATCCTACACCCTTACCATTGTATAAGGTTCCAACAGAATGAGCCCCATCTTCAATAAGTACAAGATTGTTGTCCTTGCAAAGTTTTGTTAATCTATCAAGTTCCACTGCCTGACCAGTATAATCTACTGCAACAACAGCCTTAGTCTTCTCTGTAATATGAGCTTCAACGCTTGCCGGATCAATATTGTATGTCTCTTCATTGATATCTGCAAATACAGGTGTAGCACCAGCATACAATGCACAGTTTGCACTTGCTGCAAATGTAATTGGTGTTGTAATGAGCTCATCACCCTCTCCTAATCCTGCTGCCATAGCTGCCATATGAAGTGCTGCTGTTCCATTGCTACATACTACAGCATATTTAGAGCCAGTAAGCTTACAAAGCTTTTCCTCAAGCTCATTAATCTTTGGTCCGCAGGTGAGATAATCACTCTTTAATACATCAAGTACTGCATCATAATCTGCCTGATCAAGATACTGATGTCCATAATATATTTTTGTATTTCTAACAGGCGTACCGCCCTCAATTGCTGGTTTATTCATATAATCTTCCTACTATGCTTTAAAGGACATGCAGCGAAAACTACATGTCCCATGGTTTATCATTTGTTAAATTATTTCTCAAGATCAATAGTCTTAAGAAGTTCCTGGATTTCCTCAACGGTAAGCCATTCTGTGTTGTTATCAGAGCTGTATGAGAAGCCCTGCTCAACCTTTTTACCACCTGGAATTGGCTCCTTCTGCTTATCATTCCAAATCATCTGAGGATATACAATAAAGTGTTTATCATACTCATATGTTGTCATGGAATCTTCAACAGTAACCATGATCTCATGAAGCTTTTCGCCTTCTCTTATACCAACCTCTGGCATCTTGCATCCTGGCATCATAGCCTGTGCAAGATCTGTAATCTTAAAGCTTGGTATCTTACTGATAAATGTTTCACCACCACGCGCTTCATTAAGAGCCTTGATTACAAGCTCAACACCTTCTGTAAGACTAATCCAGAATCTTGTCATTCTGTAATCAGTAATAGGAAGCTCGCTTCCACCATTCTTAATAATGTTATTAAAGAAAGGAATAACACTTCCTCTTGAGCCTGCTACATTACCGTAACGTACAATCGAGAAGTTAACATCCTTTGTTCCAGCATATGCATTGGCTGCTATGAAAAGCTTATCTGAAACTAGCTTTGTGCCACCATAAAGGTTAACTGGGTTAACTGCCTTATCTGTTGAAAGAGCAACAACCTTCTTTACATCTTTATTAAGTGCTGCTTCAATGATGTTCATAGCACCATGGATATTTGTTTTAATTGCTTCATTAGGATTATACTCACATGCTGGAACCTGCTTAAGTGCTGCAGCATGAATAACGTAATCAACTCCCTCAAAAGCTCTTTCGAGTCTTTCCTTATCTCTTACATCACCAATAAAGAATCTAAGCTTACTTGCATATTCCTTCATCTCATTCTGCATAATAAACTGCTTAAACTCATCTCTTGAATAGATGATAATCTTCTTAGGATTGTAATGAGTTAATACATATTTAGTAAAGCATTTACCAAAGGATCCTGTTCCTCCAGTAATAAGTATGGTCTTGTCGTTTAACATATATTCCTTTCCGGATACAAAAGTATCTTTATATCAAAGATATAATATTACATAATCTAGGAAATTATAGCATAATGCCACTTTTTGTGCAAATTCACCTTAATACACTCCTATTATAATTTTCCAATTAAGTATATAATGATAACTGATACATTTTACCAATACTAAACTTGAGGTGACCTAATGAGAATATATGAAAATGGTAAAGAGTTTGCAATAGCAAAAGACAGTACGGATAAGCTTGACAAGCTTAGAGATTTATTTTATACAAAAGAAAATCAGATATATATGGACGGCAATTCTTTAGGACTTTGCTCCAAGCCAGCTGAAGCTGCAGTTATGCGTGCCATTGATGACTGGAAAGAACAAGGTATTAATATATGGAGCAAAGCTTCAACTAATTACTTTTTATATCATGATGTAATCGGAGCAAAGATTGCACCACTTATCAATGCGAAACCAGAAGAAGTAACTGTGTGTGCCAACACTACACTTAATGTACACCAGTGTATTGCTACTTTCTGGAGACCAACCAAGGATAGATATAAAATCATTATCGATGAATTAAATTTCCCAACTGACAGATATGCGGTAGAAAGTCAGATTACTACCAGAGGCTACAATATAGAAGATGTTCTTTCTGTAGTAAAAAGTGATGATGGCAAAACTCTTTCAGAAGATAAAATTATTGAGATGTTTACTGACGAAGTAGCATTAGTACTTCTTCCATCAGTTCTCTATCGTTCATCACAGTTACTTGATCTAAAAAAACTCACTGACGCAGCTCATGCCAAAGGAATATTAATTGGTTTTGACCTTTGTCACAGCATTGGCAATGTTAATCACGATTTTACAGATATATCTCCAGATTTTGCTATGTGGTGTAACTACAAGTACCTATCCGGCGGGCCAGGAGCTGTTGCAGGATTGTACGTCAACAGTCGTCATTTTGATAAGACAGTTGGTCTCAGCGGCTGGTGGGGCAATCGTAAGGACACTCAGTTTGAACTTAGAGATCATTTTGAAAAAACAGAAGGTGCCGGCGCATTCCAGACAGGAACAGGTTCAATCTTAAGCCTGGCAGCCATTGATGGAGCCTTGGAAATCTATAAAGATGTGGATATCAACGATATTCGCGAAAAATCACTCGACTTAACCGGATACCTAATGTATCTTATTGAAACCGAACTTAGTAAATATGGATTTACAATTGGCAATCCAAGAGAAGATTCACACCGCGGAGGCCACGTTGCTCTTGAACACACTGACGCTATCAGAATCAACGAAGCATTGAAAGCTGCCAATGTTATTCCAGACTTTAGATATCCAAACGTCATCCGACTTGCTCCTGTACCTCAATATACAAGATATATCGATGTATACGAGTTAGTTGAACGTATCAAAAACATCATGGACAATAAAACCTATGAACAGTACGAAAATAAAGCTGGAACCGTTGCATAATATTAAACAGACATTAAAAAAGGGCCGTCATAAACGGCCCTTAAATTTTGTTTCTTATTCTTCACGTGTCTCAGAAGTTGTAACTTCGTTAAGCTCACCCATAGAAGAGAACATGCTGTAATCAGCACCGATAGCTGCTGCTGTTTCTGTATTAACAACAATGATACCACCATCTACAAGATAGATATCGTCCATAGAAGCAATGTCACCTGTTATTGCTGTGTAAGCAAGGTCTGCTGTCTGAACACCAAGGTGAGGATAGTTAACACCACATGTTGCAAATGCACCCTGAATTACGAATTCATCAGCACCTGTGTAATGTGGAATACCTGCTTCGATAAAGCTTTCATAAATAGCCATTTCAGCTGCCATAATAACATTATCTGTTGGTGTAAATACTGCATCTACGCCACTCGCAACAAGTGAAGCTGCAGCTGCAACAACTTCGTCATTGGTGTTAGCTGTCTGCTCTACATACTCAATACCCTTTGATTCACAATATGCCTTAGCATCAGCGATTGGTGTTGCAGAGTTAATTTCTGATAATGAGTAAAGGAAACCAATCTTCTTGCAATCTGGATTCTGAGCAAGAATCATATCCATAATAAGGTTTGTATTTAAGGCATCTGATGTACCTGTTACAAAGTCAAATCCTGTAAGCTCAGCAGACTCTGGGTCTGAAACTGAAGCATAGATAACAGGCGTCTTGCTGTCCTGAGCAGATACAACTGCTACCTGTGAAGCAAGTGTTGCTACTGGAATAATAGCATCAACACCATCTGCAATTGCCTGATCACAAATCTGCTTAAGTGTTGATTGATCATTCTGACCAGAATAAACATCATAAGTAATTGTTATTCCATTTGACTGTGCAATTAAATCAAGCTCGCCTGTAATATTGTCAGCGATTTCATCTAATGCGATATGATCCATCTGCTTAACAACTGCTATCTTGTAAGAAGCACCTGCCGCATCTGTTGATGTAGATATTTCTACATCTTCTTTTACTTCTGTAGCAACATCTGTTGCAACTTCAGTAGTTGTGTTTTCTACGGCTTCACTGCCACATGCTACAAGCGAGAATGCGCAGAGCACAGCCATAGCTGCTGCTAAAAATCTCTTTTTCATAATTTTCCTCCTTAATCTATATATATATGGGATTATCCCTATAGACCATCATTATTCTGACAGTAAGATTCTGTCATTATCAAGCTCCTTACCTGTACCCTGTCTAAACTTATCTAACAGATCATTAACAGTAAGGTTCTTTCTCTCCTCTCCCTTCACATCATATACAATGTTTCCATCTGACATGAGAAGGGTTCTGTTGCCAAGCTCAAGAGCCTGATGCATATTGTGAGTAATCATCATACAAGTAAGATGGTTCTCCTCAACTATTTTCTTTGTTAATTCAAGCACCTTTTCTGCTGTTGCAGGATCAAGTGCAGCTGTATGCTCATCCAAAAGAAGAATCTTTGGCATTGACATTGTAGCCATAAGAAGAGTAAGCGCCTGTCTCTGTCCTCCTGATAAAAGTCCTACAGGATTTTTCATTCTATCCTCAAGACCCATATCCAAAAGAGCAAGCTTTTCCTTAAGCACCTCTCTTTCTTTCTTATTGATTCTTCCAAAGAGTCCACCTCCACCACTAGCAAGTGCAAGATTCTCTTCTATAGTCATGTTAGGCGCTGTTCCCTTAAGGGGATCCTGGAACATACGTCCAATCACTTTAGATCTGACATGCTCTTTAACATATGTTATATTTTCACCATCCAGATGAATTGAACCTTCATCTACAAAAAAGTTACCTGCGATTGAATTAAAGAGTGTTGATTTGCCTGCACCATTAGAACCAATGATGGTAATAAAATCCCCTGCCTCAAGTTCAAGGGACAAGTCCGAGATTGCGGTTTTTGCATTGACAGTTCCTGGATTAAAGGTCTTACTTATATGATCAATCTTTAACATATTATTTGTCCCCCTTTCTCATAGCTGCTGCCTTTTTCTTCTGAAAGGAGATTGCATTTTTAATAGTAGGAGCTGCAATTGCAAGTCCAACTACAACTGCTGTCATTAATTTTAGTCCCTGAACAGGAACAATCTTTGTATATAAAACCAGCGCATAAATAAAACGGTATACAATACTACCTATTATAGCCGCCATCACTCCTCTTAACATACCACGTCTTCCAATAACTGTCTCACCAATGATAAGACATGCAAGACCTATTACTACAATACCTGTTCCACTATTAATATCAACAGTATTCTGATTCTGACCAACCAATGCACCAGATAAAGCTGTCATGGCATTGGCCAAAGCCAAACCAACATTTATGGTAAAGACAGGATTAATTGATGATGCCTTAACCATATCCTTGTTATCACCTGTCGCACGCACCATAAGACCAAGCCTTGTACCAAGAAACAGATACAGCAAGATTGCCATCAGCATTACTATTCCACCAGCAATAATAAGTTCATAATAGTCACCACCGATTCCTGTTTCCTTAAGAAGCGAGAATATAGTCGCTGTCTTAAGAAGACTGACATTGGATGACCAGCCCATAACCATAAGATTGACCGTATATAATCCCGTATTGGTTACAATACCGGCAAGTATGGATGGCACTCCACATTTTGTCTGTAAAAGTGCTGTGACAATACCAGCCAGCGCGCCTGCTCCCATAGCTGCAGGAATTCCCAAAAATGGATGTCCCGCAAGCGCAAAGGTTACAGAAACTGCTGCACCAAGAACAAAACATCCATCTGTTGTAAGATCTGCAACATCTAATATTCTAAAACTCAAAAAAAGTGCCATCGGTACCAGTGCATATAAGCATCCCTGCACCATGGCCGTACGTAATACGAATAACAAATTTCTTCCTCCAAAAATACCAAACAACAAAAAAAGCTCTTGCCCATCTCACCATTGAAACAAAAGCCCTTTACTGTACTAAAGTATAAAAAAAGCTTTTGCAGTTGTCAATAAATGCAAAAGCTTTTTATTAACATTATTTTTCAACACAATGACCCGGCTTAATCTCTACCAAATCACCGTTGTCATTCTTAAACCAAACGCTGATTGCTGATGGATTGTAAATCTTTTCTGCATCTGCTGAATATTCAAGACGTCTTACAGCAGTAAGATAGTCACAAATCTCCATATTGTTTGCATACCAGATATTTTCTTTTCCAGACATCATTTCACAAAATTCTTCTATTACAGACCAGTCTTTTGATCTTCCGAATTCAAAACTGTGACCCCAGACATACATAAGTGGAAGCTCTATATATCCAGGTACGTCCAAAAACTGTTTTCCAAGTTCAATTGCATTATCTGCATGATGACATGTTGGATGCCACTGCATAAAGTCTACAGGTGGGAAAAATCCATGTGTGGCATTGACTGTACGAGCATATTTAATACCTGTAGCCTTTGCTGCCTGTATTACTTCTGGTGAATAGCTGCCAAATGGGTATGAAAATCCCTGAACAAGTTTTCCTGTAAGATTTTCCAAATCAATTCTGTCATCTGATAACTCGCTGACTGTAACTGATATAGATAATGGTGGCATATTGTAATGATGAACCCCGTGGCATGCAACCTCGTGTCCTTCATAAACTGTTGCCACTTCTGAAGACTTGATAAATGCTTCACCAGGAATCTCTGTCACACCATCAAGTGTACCTGAATTAAGGTGAAATGTTCCCTTCATTCCGAATTTATTAAATAATTCTACAAGCCTCTTATCATACTCCTGACCATCATCATAACTAAATGTCAGTGCTTTTTCCAAACCATTAGGATATACAAATCTCATGCCTTAACCTCCGTCATTAATCCCTGTTTATAATCCTCTTATCTTTGCATGCACCACTCTCACCATCTTTGGTGCCATGGCAAATAGTGTCAGATATATCTTATTCTTCTTTGTGAGTATATCATTGCCCCAGGCCTTAACCCAGTTGCTTCTTATATACTTTGAAACTTCCATGTAAAATGCGTTATCTTTAGTCATCATACTAATTGGGATATGAAGCATATAGTCAAGTCGCTGAACCATTCCAAACCTGAACGCTGTCTCATTTAACTCAGGGAAATTATCTTTTACCAATTCTCTGATATAGTCCGCATTGACCACAATATCAGTAAACACACGGGAAAAATCGTTTTTGTCTTTTCTTCTGCTGTTGCTGTTCATACGATAATACACGTGGTAGCACTGCTTTGGTAATATAGGAAATGCGTCCACTTCCAATAGCATCTGTGTCAAAAGCTTAAAGTCTTCATTAAGTTCTCCAATTGGAAACTCTCGGTTATTAAACAAATCCCTGTGGCAGATTCTTGTGCAGAAAGAACAATCTCCCCTGTGCATCAAAAGTTCCTTCATCATATCAGCTGAACTAATGATTATTTCCGACTCAGGAGGAATGCATATATCTTCTCTCTTGCTTCCATCCTCATTAACTTCATCTCTGGAAATCTGTGCCATCTTACAGGAAGTTCTACTAACCGCATCAACTAACAGTTCATACATATCTGGTTCAATATAGTCATCACTATCTATAAATCCTATATATTCACCAGTTGCATATGTCAGTCCCAAATTTCTTGCTGATGAGGAACCACCATTGTCCTTATGAACCACCTTGATTCTTTCATCTCTTGATCCCAGTTCATCCACAAGCTTTTCTGTACCATCCGTAGAACCGTCATCCACCAGAATTATCTCCAAATCCCTATAGGTCTGATTAACAATGCTCATCACACATCGTTCAAGGCAGTCTATTATATTGTAAATAGGTACTATTACACTTACTTTCATCTGTGCCTCATACAATAGCTATACATATTTTCAGGAGCTACCACTGGCGCCACTGACAATGGACCATCCTCAGGAGGAATAACCTTTCCTTCCTGATAGTTGTTGTAAAACTCTATTATTCTCTCTGCTGCAACTGCAGGATTCCACTGAGTTGCAATAGTTTCATATGCAGCTTTTCCGTACTCTTCGATAAGAAGTGGATTATCTAACAGTTTATATACCTGTTCACGGAAATCCTCATACGAACCTTCTTTGTATATAAGTCCGTTTTTTTCATGCTTAATTAAGAATGGAGCCGCTCCAACCTCTGAATTTACTACCTCTGCAAGTCCGCTGTTCATTCCTTCATTAACAACAGCTCCCCAGCCTTCAAGATAATTACTTGTAAACAGATGAATATGACATTCATCCATAAGCTCCCTAACCTGCTGTGGTTTTAGAAATCCATAAAAACTGACTATATCCTCAAGTTCAGCCTGCTCAACCTTATTCTTGAGTTCCTCTTCCATCTCTCCACTTCCAACCATGTGAATATGGAAATTATATCCTTCATCAATCAAATCTGCTGCCAGGCTAATTACAAACTCAGGATGCTTAAGAGGCATGAATCTTCCTGCCCATATAAACTCAATTGTTTCCAAAGAAGGCTTCTTGCTATAATCCATTGGTCTAAATTCTGGAAAATATCCAAATTTGTACATCTTCTTTGGGTATGCCTTAACTATATTAAAATCTGATGGTACATACGCGCCTGCACACAATAGGTGGGCATTATCATCTTTTCTAAATCTTGTATGTTCTCTGTATTTTCTAATAAGCCCTCTAGGAGAAACAGCTTTCCACTGACCTTCTCTGTAGAGTCGCTCACTTGAACGTAAAGTCAGTTTTCCAGCCTTAAGTCTTGGTAAAATCAAATCTTCTCTATCCTGCCAGCCCGCAATAAGCAAATCACAGTCCATGACTCTACGTCTACACTCTTCCTCATCCTCATAAGCAAGCTTAACATATGGAATTTGGGCTTCATCTACTCCCCAGCCCATGTTTGATCTTTCTTCTTCCATTGGCTCTGTCTGTATAAAACAATAATCATCACCAAGACGTTTATACAATTCATTGGAAAATGGTATCTGATGATGATTAATGTAATTACTAATCATTGTTATCTTCATGATTGTTTTCCCCATAAATGGTTTTATATATCTCTAATAACCTATGGAAATTTACATCCGGGTTATGATTCTGCATACCTCTTATTTTTGCTGCCTTAGAAAGAGATTTCGCAAGTTCTTTATCCTTCCACAGTTCAATTACATTGGCTGCAAGAGATTTACTGTCTGCCTGATCAAAAAGCAATGCTTCTTTTCTGTCTTCTATCATAGATGGTACCCCACCTGACTTAGATGCAACAACAGGTATTCCAACAAGCATAGCCTCACCCATTGAATTTGGTGAATTCTCCAGAATAGATGGGCATACATAAACTGATGCTGACATGTATTCCTGCTTCATAGCCTTTGCATCAAGCATACCAAGAGTCTCTATCTTATCCTCAAGCCCGTATTTATCCATAAGCTCACGACAATATTTGCCATAAGTTCCTATTTTCAACTTTCTTTTAAAGGAATCATATCTGGTAATGCAATTACCTGCAATTCTGATTCTTGCATCAGGATATTCTTTTAAGATATCTGGCATTGCTTCCAAAAGAACATGGAAACCTTTGATTGGATAATCACACTGGCTTACAAATATTGTATGATTGTCTAACCCATCAGAATCCCATTCACCATCATAGAATTCAGACCTGAGTGTTTCATACATATGATAATATTTGACTTTATCATTTGCTCTAAAAGCCGCATTTTTATCAAATTCAGTTCTCCCTGTAACGTTACCTGCAATAGCTAAAGCCTTACTTTCCATATCGGCTCTAAGCTCATATTTTTCCTTTTGCAGCTTGATATTATCCTTCTTTAACAAATCACGGAATGTACTTCGATTGATTACATCTTCTGGGAGTCCCTTACAATAATCCGCTGCATAATCAACCATAACACCCTGAATTCCTATCAAAACTTTGGATGGGTCATTTAACGCTTTTACACAGGCAAGAGTATGTGGAAATTCTGTTCCAAATATATGAACAATGTCCGGATTAATGTCTTCTATAATCTTCGCAAATGTGTCCTCCAGAGATTTGTCATAAACCCATGGTGTCTGCGTATGCTCAAGAAAACTGTATACACTAATCCCGGCTCCGTCTAAAGAAACCTCATTCTTCACAAATGGTGTATCAATCTGCCTTGGAACACAGATTCCCATCTCAAATGAGCCATCTTTTTCTCCCATGATTTTTCGAAGGGAAGCGTCAATCCACCCTTCTTTTACAGTTGTATCTATATTCAGTTGTTTGGCTACCATCGGAGGTACCACATTACACAACCAAAGAATTTTCATGTAATTAATTACCTATCATTTACTTTTAATTTTGTAGACAGCACTCTTTAAACCATTGTACGCCTTAGACCATGTCGGACTTTCTGCCATCTTAGTTCTTAGTGGAGCAAGTGTAAGAAGCATTATTCTTCTATACTTTGCAGCCTGACTGCCCATGTATTTATCCGTAATTTCTCTATGCTGAAGAGCAGATTTCTTTCGATTTTCTTTAGTCTCCGAATATCCGCCACCCTCATAATTACATACAACCACATCTATATGTTTACAAACCGCATGCTCTTCATAATAGCTATATAGAAAATGCTCATAATCAGCCCTAACTGTATATGCAGGATTATAGGCCCTGTTCTTGAACAAAAGTGTGGAATAAAAGCACACCTGATGGCAAGGCACATTTCTAAACAATGCAAAATCATTAATTGCAGTCGCAGATGTTACTATACTTTTTTGAATCAGATTGTACTGGTCTCCATAAAAAATATGAGGCTCGTCATACTCCTTAAGATGTTCTGCCACCTGACCAAGCACGCTACTATCGTGGAACATATCTCCGCAATTTAAAAACATACAATATGAAGATTTATCATCCCCTACCTCAGTCTGCATTATTTCCACAGCCTGATTCATACCGTCATAAATGCTCTTATCCGCAGCTACAACAATTTTAACTTCATCATGATTATCAAGGAATCCGCTTTCTTTAAGCTCATTGACAGAATTGTCCTTCGAACCACCATCCTTAATAATTACTCTGTAATTTTTATAGTCCTGAGCAAATATGCTCTCAAGTGTGGTCTTTAATCTCCCACCTGAGTTAAGACTAACGACGAGTATATATACGCATTTCTTCAACGTTTTCCCACTCCAATTCATTAAAAAACCAGGTCTTATATGGTAACACCTGTACTCCCGGTTTTGATGCTGTATACAGGAAATAAGCAAAATACAATGCTGCTATACCCATAATACATATCAGAACAAGTTTCTGCTTCTTTTTATCAACGAATTTATAAACTCCAGGAACTAAAATAATCTGGGCTGTAATCAGATAATATCCAAATCTAGATACCATTGGGATAAATGACCCACCCACATAAAGAGCAACAGCCATGACTGACATATTAAAATACAGGGTGTTTGCCTTATTATCCTTAATTGCCTCTTTGTAGAAGATAATACAAAATGCAATTACCACAAGACATCTAAATATTCCAGGGAGATTAGACTTTAAGCCCGTATCCATGGTCAGATAAATCGTATCCTTATAGGATGGATAAATCTTAAGGGCTATCTCCATTATTACATCTTTAAGTGCGTAAAGGACTACCGTACCAACCGCAACTATTCCATAGAACCACTTCTTCCATGGCCTGTTACATATGAAATACATTGGAATCACAACCAGTACGGACTTATGGAAAAATGCTGCCAATACAATTAGCAGAACAAACTTGCCATGTTCTTTATTAATCACATACTTAAGTGAATAAAGCGTAATCGCCAGTACGAGATAATATCTGACAGTACTGAAAGATCTAAAATATATTCCCAGCGCCATAAACAATATAAAGCTCATGGCAAACCATTCGCTTTGCTCATACATTGATTTCATGAACATGAATATTGTACAAAAACCAAAGAATGCAAATACCAGAAAAACATTTTCCCATCCCGAGATGATATAAAGCGCTTTTACTACGAAATTATATCCTGGCTCAGTTACAGTAATTCCATTCTTAATAATCTCGTGAGCATTCTGAACATAAGAAGTGTAGTCATTTCCCACACCAACTCTAAATGCACATAACAAAAATAACACGCAAAAAATAGCAGCTAAACATATCTTATTCATTAGCTGCTGTCTTGTTGTATTGAAATTACAGGATTCCCTGTTTATGCACAGTCCCAAAAGGATAGTGATCAGGGCAACACCAGTATACAGTATCATCTTGAATATTCCTTCATACCCTGCTTCATAAGGCCATAGGCCTGTTTAACATCTACTACTTCTTTATTGCTATTAAAAAATGTTCCTTTATTTGCCAATAACCATCTGAGCGCAAGTGGTTTTGCCAGACATCCATACAGAGGAACATATAATACTCCTCGGTCATAAAAAAACTTTTCGTTGTATCCATTAAACCATGTTGATGGTCTTGGCTCTTCTGATCCTAAAGATATTGGCAAAGCATACGCCTTAAGTCCCTTTTTGATACACTCCATTATAAATAAACTGTCTTCCCCGCAACTGTAAGGTGCACCACCACCAAATAAGAGATTAAAGGTTATATTAGCCTTCACTACAGCCTCTCTTTTCACTGCCACGCTGTAGGTTGGATATCTGCCACAGTTTATCTTAGTAACACGTGTTTCTGTTTCGATGTTATAGGTTCTTCTCTCTTCGATAACATCAAAATTAAACATAAGCATATCTGCATCAGGTCTTTTTTCAAACTCTTTTATGATTGTTTCTGCATATCCAGCTTTATATCTGATATCCTCATCTGAAAAAAGAATAATATCTGCGCTGGAACGCAAAAGGGCATTGTTTCTCGATAAGCCTACTCCACGCTCCTTAAAGCTGTAACAACAAATCTTATTGCCATTATATTCATATTCAGAGTAGTCATTAACATCACACTGATTTATAACAATAGCATCAGACTCTAACTTCATAGTATCAGCAATTGTGTCCATATTCTGTTGTACTGTTGATACTAATGTCTGTAATGTCATGTCTATCCTACTTTTTTAAACCGTAATAACTCTTTAAAAATGCCTTGTTGCAATCTGTCAGTACTACACCAAGCACATTTACACCTTGCTTCTTTAATACATTGATATCGTATTCTATGGCTGTAGCGTGCTTTTTTCCCCATGGAATCTGAAGCACTAGACCATCTATTGCCCCATCCGCTATTTCCTTTATGCCTGCTGCCCAAACTACCTTATCTGATTTGATCAAGGCTTTTGCATTGGCATCAGTGTCCTCTTTATATGGTTCGCAGTCATACCCAAGGAATGGTATATCTCCTGAAATTTTTTCCCAATCCTTTTCAACATAGATTCTGTCATCCATGCAATAGAATATAGCCCATGCGAATCCAGCCAGTACGAGAGCAATAATGGCACCTAAAATGGCCGCATTTTTTGTCAGATTATGAATATTGGCAACCTCTATAGCATTGTCTGACCAAAGTTCAATTGATAAAAGTTCACCTACATCACCTGCAAAATGAGGCATAGCAAGTTTATATCCATCATTGATTTTAGTAATCTTATCAATATCTGTACCTGTAACAATTACAGTTAACACACGATAATCACTAGGCATATCAGTTGTTACGCTTGCTAAGATTTCTTCCTTTGTTACGGTCCCATCCAACTGGTCTAAGCAATAATCTACAATTCTGTCATCAAGCGCAAACTGTCCCCAGGTATAAGCATTGAAAAAGTCAAGTCCGTTAGGAAAATCCTTCTCATTGAAAGAGATAAAATAATCTGAACTAATCTGATACTTTGTATCTCCATCAGTAATTGCAAAGTAAAGTTTATAAGCACACACACCTATAACTGCGCCTATGACAACCGTTAAAAGAATAGCCCACCATTTTCTGAAGATACACAGAAAAAACTTTCTCATATCCATAGATTCCTTCATGAAGTTATTATCTGGCTTATTCACTGTCATTGGATGATTCCTTCTTTAATGCTGTAAGCTGAGTTGCATCTACACCCTCTGTTGCATCTGGTGTAAACAAAATTTTAATGGTAAGTATCATAAGCTGAATATCCAGCCACACACTATAATTCTCGATATAAGTCAAATCCAGTTTTAGCTTATCAAGAGGAGTAGTATTGTACTTTCCATACACCTGAGCATAACCGGCCAAACCGGCCTTAACCTTCATACGGAATGCAAACTCTGGCATCTCCTCAAGATACTGCTTGATAATCTCTGGTCTTTCTGGTCTTGGTCCAATAAAGGACATGTCACCTTTCAGAATATTAAAGAGCTGTGGCAACTCATCAAGTCTTGTTGCTCTTATAAAATGACCAATCGGTGTGATTCTGTCATCATTTTTAGTAGCAAGCCTTGCTACTCCATCTTTTTCAGAATCAACAATCATGGATCTGAATTTCATAATCTTAAATTCTCTACCACCTACAGTACATCTTACCTGCTTGTACAATACAGGCCCGCCATCCTGACATTTTACAGCAATAGCTGTAACTAACATAAATGGCGAAGCAAGTACTATCAAAATAAGCGAACATACTATGTCGATTAATCTCTTTAAAAACTGCTGCTCAATCTTAAGTGAATATTCTCTGTTTAACAGAATTGGTGTGTCAAACATATGAAGCTGATCCGACCCCTTAATGATTACATCACTAATCTTAGGCATCATATACATTCTCTTATCATGACTATAGCAGTATTTTAGCAACACATTTCTTGTGGCTGTTGGGATATCCCATATTACAATGGCATCATAATCATCCTTGATTATCTCTGCCTTAATAGCATCAATTCCTTCACTAGTATTTATGCAACTAGAGAGAATAAATTTGTCTTTTCTTCCCTCGAACTTTTTAACAATATCATCAATGGAGTATTCCCCGTATATCAAAAGTAACTTTCTTGGAGGGAACATTCCTGAATACATCAGGTTACACATATTAATCCAGATAAATGCAAAAACCACCTGCATTAATGCAAGTACTACTATAGGCACTGATCGAACCAGTCTGTTCTCCATAAGGGAAATCTGTAGATAATTAATTGTATTAGCTCCCATAATAGCTACAATCTGAGCAAAGAATACATCCCTTACTTTTAAATATCCAATTTTTAATCCACCCAGACTTACTGCAAAAAAGAACAGTAAAACGGTGTAAATAAAAATCATCAGAAAATGACCCCAGAATGTGAACTTAACATTCCAAACCAAATTTCTATGATATAACTGAGTCCATACATAGGCATATCCTACAGCCATAAACAATATCCCCAGAATAGACATCATCAGTATAAATGTTCTTTTTAATGCTTCATTTCTCTTCATAACTTCTCTATTACAATCTGCGAAGGGTTGCTCTGATTGCCCATCCACAGAAATACCATCCACTTCTGATTATTGATAAATGCTCAACATTTCTATACAGATTCCAGATTCTTGTAATTGCCTTTCCCTTATTGGATGATAAGGAAACTGCAGGTCTTCTATATATAACTAGAACTTCTTCCAAACCATATGCTAGATATCCCTGTCTTAAAATATTCCACCAGGTTGCTGTATCTTCGCTGGCAACTACAGGCATCTTAATTAGTTCTTTTCCTATTATTTCTGTATCAAATAAAACAGTTGATGTAAAAATCACTGTTCTTGACAATGCTTTCTTATATCCGAGCGTTTGAGGTACATGCACAACCTTCCCTGTTGGTTTAGCCTGTTCATCACCAAATTCATAGGCTGTAAAAACAAACCCTGCCTGTTTCTCCTTCATATATTCAAGAGTACGCTCAAGCTTATTTCTTTTCCACACATCATCTGCATCAAGATAAGCAATATATCTTCCTGTTGCAGCTTCAACACCCGCATTTCTTGCTGGTGCAGGGCCACCTTTATTTGTATCTAAGAATATCACCTTTAATCTTTTATCAAGGGTGTTCTCCATCAGGTCCTGTAAAATGAGCTTAGTGTCGTCGGTTGAACCATTTTCCACCAAAATCATCTCCCAGTCTTCAAAAGTCTGGGCCTGTACCATCGAAATAGTAGACAATATAAAATTTTCAGCATTATGTACGGGTACAACAATACTTACTGTAGCCAATTATATTTCCTCTTTTACAAAATAAAGTGGTCTGTCTTTAACCTCAAGGTATGTCTTTGCAAGATACTGTCCAATAATTCCAAGACACAGAAGCTGGACACCACTTATCAAACTAATAATACATACAAGCGAAGGCCATCCACTGGTTGGATCACCAAATATACTTGTCCTAATAATAATTACTATTATTAAAATAAACGCTAATAAACAAAACAGTACTCCCATGAAAGATGCAAGTGATAATGGTGTGGTACTAAATGCCACAATACCTTCGATGGAATATTTGAATAATCCCCAGAAGTTCCACTTGGTCTCTCCATGTAATCTTTCAACATTCTCAAACTCAATCCACTTGGTCTCATAACCAACCCAGCCAAATATACCCTTGCTGAATCTGTTGTACTCTCCAAGAGCAAGTATAGAATCAACCACCTGACGTGTCATAAGTCTGTAATCTCTAGCTCCATCAACTATCTCTGTCTTACTCATCTTATTCATCATCTTGTAGAACATTCTTGCAAAGAAGGATCTGATGACTGGTTCGCCTTTTCTTGTTACTCTTCTGGTTGCAACAGAATCATAACCTTCATCAATATATTTAAACATCTCAGGCAACAGATGTGGTGGATCCTGCAAATCGGCATCCATCATAACTGCATAATCGCCCTTTGACTTCTTAAAACCTGCATAGATTGCTGCTTCTTTTCCAAAGTTTCTTGAAAATGATACTAACTTTACTCTCTCATCTTCTTCATGAAGCTTCTTAACTTCATCTACAGTTTTATCTTTTGAACCATCATTAACGTATATTACTTCAACATCAAGTTCACGAGACTTAAAGAAGGACTCATTTTTCATAAGTTCTTCATAAAAGTAACGAACATTCTCTTCTTCGTTGTAGCATGGAACGATTACACTAAGTAATTCCATATATGCCTCCAATTTCTTATTTCACTACATACACTAAATAATTTAATGTTTTCTCTTCAAGCTTATAATTGCCTATCAGAAGTGGTGCATCGTCATAATAATCCATTACAATTATATCACAACTGTATTCATAGGCCGTTTCTGCGATAAACTGCGAATTATCTTCACTGTTCTTCATAGCATCAAACAATGTATATGCTTCTTCATTGTATCCATCCATTATACCTGTATCCAGATTAGGCATCCAAAGGTCTCTTCCGTAGAACAACGGAATAGCATTGCCTCTTGCACTTATAACAGGAATTAATGATTCATCAGCAAGCACCATAGTTGGCGACTTACTATTAAGATAATCAACTATCTCTATCTCTTCACGCGTAGTTGCATTGTTCTCAGCAACTGAATAGTCCTTCACAAGACCGCACATATTTCCACTAATAAATATTAAAAATACCAGTATTATCACTATCAGGTGACGAAGCTTTCTTTTCTTTATGCTCTCTGACAGCTCCATTGCCGCAAAAGGAATATAAAATAGTATTGGAATCAACCATGTAATCGGCCCATAGGTAGAAAGTACTGGGAATATCTGCGACAGTACGAATACCACGATTGGATTCATAACTACGATTACCAGCAGTACTATGCCATAAAGTACAAACCAGATATTCTTTTCCTTATTGATGTAATAAAGCATAAGAATACTTACCAGGAATAACAAAAAATAACTTCCTGCCAGCTTGGAATCAGAGAAATACTGTAACATTATATTCAATGTGTCTGTCACGATTTTTCCTCCTTTCCGAATCTAAGGGTTGCACAAACAACCATAGAAAGAAGGCATAATATGATAAACAGAAGACCTGTCGCAAGCCCGGTCATAAACAGAGTTGCGCCAAGACATATCAACAACTTAAACACTCTTAAGAATCGCTGTGGCCATGTTGCCTTACCATAATCACCACGTTCAAGTCTGTACATATCCATAATCATATAGATTACGTACGCCATCATGACAGCAACAATAATTGTTGAACCATCATAACCGTTCCATAATACCCTGTATCCAATTGCCCCTTTAAAATAATCTCCTGATGCTAAAAGCACAGCCACAAAAAATGTGCACATATATTGCTTTCTTCTGCTCTTAATCACAGAAGTCATTGCGCATCTGCACGCAAGCAGCACGCAAATAAAGGTCTGAATTGTACATACAATATACAGCAAAAGTCTAGGTTCAATACCATAACTCATACACCAGTAAGAATATAAGAGTGGTAATGTAACCAATTTTTTAGACGTGATAAGACCAAGTTCATATAAACGTCCCGTCATAGGATTATAAGTATTTACAGTGTGCGTAAGTGTATTAATTAATACTGTCTCTAGCATCAGGTCATCTCGTTCCATGTTATAAATCGAGATAATTCGTGCTATAACAACAAGCATTGCAATTAATAGTATTGCAAACACAACTCTCTCCTCTTTCTTCAAAAGTAGTTTCTTTGCATCCCATAAAATATAATTTTTGAAGCCTGCAACACCTATAATTACAGCGATAGCTACCAGTGCATAACTTGCATACATCATTATTTTGCAACACAACTCATATGGTACACCCACGAAGTTATAAAGCGAGAATACGGCACCCTGCATCAAAAAAAACGAAAAAAAACCAATCAAATATGTTTCAATTTGATTAGTTTTTTTCTGTCTAGTTATAAAATTAAATATTACCCCTATTGCAAAAGGTAAAACTAATATTAAAAATATTCCCAGAATATTCATGATATACGCCTCAATAATACTGAGGTATATTGTACCAAATTATAGTAATATTGGCAAATACAAGACCTTTATTACAGATATTCTTCCATTCCTTCAGACGTTAATTTGTCTACGAATAATTTGATATCCTGTGCCCTGTTTTTTGCACATATAAGTGTTACATCCTTTGTATGAGCTACAACAACGTCATCTATTCCAAGAGTTGCTATCAGATGTCCATCCTCTGTGCTGTATAGAACATTATTTTCGCTTTCTATACTACAGCTCTTTGCAAGATTAACATTACCCTCTTTGTCTCTGTCATGAATCTGATCAAAGGCATCAAAGCTTCCGACATCGTTCCATCCAAAATCACCTTCAAGCATAAGTACACCTTTAGCTCTTTCCATAATTCCATAATCAATTGAGATCTTTGGAATAAGCGGATATAACTCTTCTATGACTTCCTGCTCATCAACTGTTCCCATAGCTTCTCCAATAGATACAAGATAGCTGTAAATATCTGGAAGTAATTCCTCAAAATACTTTAGGATTGTAGACGCCTTCCAGATGAACATACCACTATTCCATGCATATTCACCTGTACTTACATATTCACTTGCTGTTTCCAAATCTGGCTTCTCTACAAATTCATCCACCGATTTTGCACTTCCCGATTCGGCAGAATTAAATTTTATATAACCATAGCCAGTTGATGGAAAAGTTGGTTTGATACCAATAGTAACAAGCTTATCTGTACTTTCAGCTGCATTACATGCCAAACCCAAAACTCTGGCAAATTCCTCTTCATCTTTAATGAAATGATCTGAAGGAACAATTACCATTATTCCATCTTCATATTTCTTTACTATCTCCATAGCAGCATATCCAATACATGCTGCAGTATTTCTTGCAGCTGGCTCGCCAAGGATATGATCTTTCTTAAGTAAGCTCTGAGTCTGATCCCAGGTTGCGTCAACTGTTTTTGCATTGGTTACGACAAATATGTCTTTGCTGTCTGCTACTTTTGCCAGTCTGAGTGCAGTATCCATAACCATTGTATTTTTTCCACTAAGATTTAAAAACTGCTTTGGCTTTCCTGCTCTTGAAAGTGGCCAGAATCTTGTTCCTCCACCACCTGCCATAATGACACCATATGTTTTCATAACTAACCCTCCAAAACATACTCATTTTTCTAATATTATACCACATAAAATAAAAGTAGCCTTGCATAAAACAAGGCTACATTAACAATCTTGATTAATTTTACCACCACTTCTTGTAAGCAAAGAGTGCTGCAAGTGGAATTATAATTTCGCAAAGAATAAGGAAAAATCCTGCGCTGTCTTCTGTAATTCCACCAAAATGCTTGTGAGTTACAAACCAGTAATAAAGGAACGCTACTACGGCACCGATTACACAACACAAACCAACACTGGCATCAAAATATACCATATAATATGCTGATATCATTGCAATAATACCAAGAATAACTATCTCAATCATTCTTGCAGAAGACCCTGGTACGTAACATCTGCACTTACTTTCTTTAGCATGGTTCAATGTAAGAATTGAAAGGCCAAATAAGGCTCTGGACATTATAAATCCGATAGCTAAAATTGGAATACCATCTACAGGCATCTCACTCCAGATACCAACACCTAGAAGGTAATAACTGATACATACGATAATACCAAAATATCCACCATGAGAATCAGCCATGATCTCCATCTTCTGTTCTCTTGGCTTATGTGCACATAAAGCATCTACTGTTTTAATAAATCCCTCAAGATGGCCACCGCCAGATATAATGATTGGAAGAATAACACATACAACCGCTGGAAGTAATGCATAGTTACAAAGATATGGCCATCCTTCTGAGCAAATATATATAACTGCTCCTATTATCATACCTATAATTGGTACAAAAACCAAAATGTACTTTGTACTCTCTTTGTCCTCATCAAACTTTGCTTTTGGACAGAAAGAATACTTTGAAAAAGCCATAATAAAGCTTTTTAATACGCTATTCATAATTTACTCATCCCTTACTCGATTACAACATCCTCTGCGTAATCATTCCAAATTATACAAACCCAAGTCTTGCCCTTGCTTACAGGAATAACATTTCCATCTGCATCATAGTATGTTGCAGGAACAGTATCCTCTGTTCTAACCCAGGTTCCTTCTTTCATCTTTCCCTGTGTAAATACCTGCACTTTATATCCATTGTCACCATGACATCCAAAGGCAAGATAATCCTTTGCATCTCTGACTTCACCATGACAATACTGGAAGATAACATTGTCAAATGCAAGCTGTTCACCAGTTACTTCATCAATATGCTTTTCGCCATACTGATATCTGTAATACTTACCATCTGCCTCATTGTATTCAAACCTAGCCTGAACCTTTGAGAAGCCATTGGCCTTACCTGTTTCCTTACCGCCTGGATAAAGAACAGTTGCCGACTGGGCATCCTTGTAAGCAGAATCACCCTCATCCATAAATGTGAATTTAGGTGTATAGTTCTCTCTTAATGTGGTACGATATCCGAATTTTTCAATATCAGTTAAAAGTCCGTCTCTGTCTACATATACATTGTGAGGGGCTTTTCTATCACTTGATCTGTAGAAGGTATTTGTAGCTGGTCTGTCAATTCCTGATACAGCGCCACTTAAATTATCTACTCCGTCTGAATTAAGATAATCTCCTACATATGGTGTGGCCTGACCAAAATGACAATATAAGCTGTCATACTCATTTGCAAAAAATACAAAGTAATCTCTACAACTTCTTATTGATCCGATCTTTTCTACGTTTTCATAATCTTCAAAAATACCCATAAGACGTGTGATACGTCCTTCAACAGGGCACTCGTATATTATAGAAGCCTGTGATGTGCCAGACTGAGGACAACCTTCTTTAATGTTATTGAGCATAACTGCCAACGGTCTGTGCTGCTGCTGCTCAATAGTACATGGCTCTCCTGTAAAGTAGCTGATGATTTCTTTATCCTCTTCTACTTCACTAGTCTGTGGTTCTTCAACAACCTCTACTACTTCTTGAGTTTCTTCTATAGCTTGTGCTTCTTCCGCTGCTTCCTTTGGTGTCTTGCAAGCTGTCAATGTAGCTGCAAGTGCAAGAACAGCGATTACACTTAACTTTCTTGTCATTACCTAATCTCCTAGTCATGGACGGTATTCTGCTACATTTTACAACTAAAGAATAAAAAAATCTAGCCTTTTCACAATTTTTTCAGATTTGCTATTTTCCAAGGCCTATTTATCTATTGCAATAGTGTGATAAAATATGTATGTCATTTGATATGGTAGGAAAAATATATGAATCAAAAACCAAAAAACAATTTTATTGTTCAGGCGGGTATACTTGCCGCTGCCGGAATTATTGTCAGAATAATCGGCATATTATATAGAAGTCCTCTTGTTGCTATCATTGGCGACGAGGGTAACGGATATTACAATTCAGCTTATAATTTCTATACAATCATTTTGCTTGTGTCTTCTTACAGCATACCTTCTGCTATATCAAAGGTTATCGCTGCAAGGCTTGGACTTGGAGAATATAAAAATGCCCACAAGCTTTTTCATGGTTCATTAGTATACGTATTTATAGTAGGTATTCTTGGATCGGCAGTCTGCTTTATCTTTGCACAGTCCATGGTTGGTCACAATTCCGCTATGGTTTTAAGAGTATTTGCACCAACTATTTTCTTCTCCGGCTTCTTAGGATGTCTGAGAGGATATTTCCAGGCACATCGCTCCATGGTAGAGACATCATTTTCACAGATTATAGAACAGATACTTAACGCTATTGTAAGTATCTCTGCCGCATACCTATTGATGTCAACAGTTGCAAATCAAAGTGAGACCACACAGGCAATCTATGGTGCTATTGGTAGTGCCATTGGTACGGGTAGTGGTGTCATTATTGCATTGATATTCATGTTTATTCTGTATATGAGAAGCAGAAAGCAGTTTATGTCTGATATTGATTCAGATAAAAACCAGGATACACTCTCTGGTATACAGGTGGCCAAAATACTCGTGAGCATGGTTACACCATTTGTATTAAGTACATTTATTTACAATCTTTCCACAGCATCAAACCAAAAGCTTTATCAGACTATTACACAGGTCTATCAAGGAATGGACGAAGTCACATCCACTACCGGTTACGGCCTGTTTGCAGGAAAGGGTATGCAGATAATAAATATCCCTGTTGCAATTGCAACCGCCATGTCTGCAGCGCTGATGCCAGTTATCTCTGCAACCTATGAAAGAGGAGAATTAGAGGCGACAAAAGAAAAGATGGCCAGCGCCATTAGAGTTACCATGCTTCTTGCCATTCCTTCAGCAGTTGGATTATTCGTTCTGTCCAATCCTGTTACTATGCTGTTATATAATCAGAAGGCGTCTGTTAATATTGTTTCCTCACTAATAAAAGTTCTCGCCATAGCAGTTATCTTTTATTGTTTATCAACTTTAAGTAATGGCATGCTTCAGGGAACAGGCTATGTAAATCGACCTGTAATTCACGCCGCAGTAGCTCTGATAATTCAGGCAATCCTTCTCGTGGCTTTATTATTTAAAACTAATTTGGGATTATATGCGCTCTGTCTTGCCAATGTTACTTATTCTCTGCTTATGTGCATTATGAATGGATTATCAATGAGACATAAGCTGGGTTATATTCAGGAAGTAAAACACACCTTTGTGCTTCCAGCCATAAGCGCTTTGATTATGGGTCTTTTTTCATGGGTGATAAATTACGCCGGCAGATACATCTACATGGCCTCTCACGCAACCCTGAGTTGGTTTTCAAATGCAATTATCTTAGTTATTGATCTGATTGTTTCAGTTCTTATTTATCTTATGCTGCTTGTTAAACTTAAAGCAGTAGACGAGCAAGCTCTTCTTGAACTTCCAAAAGGAAGACTTCTTCTCAGAGTCTGCAAAAAAATCAAGTTACTCTAAAATTCATACATATTGTTTGATAAATGCGCAAGATTAAGCGGTAACGCAACATCTTGCGTTTTTTCATATATCCATCTTTTGCATTAATGTGCAAAATCTGCACAATATTGCAGATATTGTAGAAATATGCAAGTTTTGCACATCTTTACTGAACTATTTTTTCCAATTATTGATAAAATTTAATTATAAAGAATATGGAGATATAAACATGAACAATAACATGAATTCAATTCAGTTTCTTATGTCACTTGAAGGACTTACTCCAAATGATCTCGCAGACCTAATCCCTTTGTCCGAGCGTACCATATATAAGATGCGTAAGGGAGCAGACAATGTGTATGTCAGTTCGCTTAAAGCTATAGCTGACTACTTCAACTTACCTTCTGATCTGATAATTGAAAGAAATGTTGAAAAATACAAAATTGTCAAAGTAAACAATAAATATGTTATTCAGTATACAGATGATGAAAATATGGACATGTTAATCCGGCTGATACGATATCAACAACTGCTGGATAAATAATCACATATCTATCTGAGGGGAGCTTCAATCATATCTATATTTCATATCTACACTTCACGCCCTTCATAATTAAAAAAGGAGCTGTTTATGACAGCTCCTGAATTCTCTATATATCCCCTAAAAAGGGAGGATGCCAAGTATACTCAGTATACTTGGCATTTATTATGAAAAAGTTATTTAACTTGATAATCTCTTCTCTATACTTAGTATTGTAAAGGGGGAATTTGTCTAAATAATGTTATGTAAATTAACGTATCGTTAATTAATTATGAACGAAATATGAACAGGCGCCTAAAAAGGCGCCTGTTTCAGTAAGATTTGTTAAAAATCCGGATTTATACATGTTCTGGTTCTGGATATTCAACACCAAAGGTCTCAACTGTCATTGAAGCAATCTTCTGATCATTAAGTGGTCTGTCACCCCAGTCAGTTTTCTCATCTGCAATCTTATTGACTACATCCATACCTTCGATAAGCTTTCCGAAAGCCGCATAGCTTCCATCAAGATGTGGAGAAGTCTTATGCATGATGAAGAACTGTGAACCTGCTGAGTTCGGATTCATTGCTCTTGCCATAGATAAAACACCTTCTGTATGCTTCAGATCGTTCTGGAAGCCATTCTGTGTGAATTCACCTTTGATGCTGTATCCTGGGCCACCCATTCCTGTTCCCTCAGGACATCCACCCTGAATCATAAACCCTTTAATTACTCTGTGGAAAATGAGTCCGTCGTAAAACTTCTTATTAATGAGGCTAATATAATTATTAACAGACTGTGGTGCAATTTCTGGATAAAGTTCTGCCTTCATCACACTTCCGTCTTCCATTGTTATAGTTACTATTGGATTCTGTGCCATAGTTTTCTATTTCCTTTCCAAGTCAATTGATTTATTATTAATACATACGTATTTTAACTCATTGGAAGGAAAAATAAAAGGTTCTGACATGCGTTCACAATTATTGAGATGTATATACTATGTTACCGTCAATCATTTTGTTACTATTCCTCAATCTCTTTCAACGGATTTGGCAAATCATGGAATAAAGATTTTTCAGGTACCTTACAATTCAATAGAAAAATTTCTTCCACCTAAAAATGCTACACCACGCAGCTGTCTTATCTTATGTGATGAACCAGAACTGGCTCACGCATTTCTCGGAGCAAATTACTATGTAGTTGCTATATTACATGAAGACAACAAAAACAAGCATTTCAATGTACCATATGCAGTTGAAGATTTTACAGAACTTGACTGGCATTATTTTGTAAAATACTGGCAAAGATACAACGATATTCCATGGCATATCATGGACACAGACAGATGCAGAATACGTGAGATGTGCCCAGGTGATCTTAACGATTTATATGATATGTATTCAGATAAGAGAATTTGTGAATATACTGAAGATTTATTTGAAAACCGAATGCAGGAATTACAGTACATAAAAGACTATGTCAACAATATGTACAAATTTTATAACTTCGGCACATGGCTGATAGAAGATAAATTTACAGGAAAACTTATCGGCAGAGTAGGCTTCAATTACCGTCCTGGTTTTGAAGATCCAGAACTTGGCTTTGTAATAGATCCTTCAATCTGGAGACACGGCTATGCTTTTGAAACCTGTACAAAAGTAATTGAGTATGGCAAGCAGGAATTAGGTTTCACCAGAATTCACGCTTTTGTAAGACCTGAAAATGAGGCATCCGTTCATCTATTAGAAAAACTAGGATTTAGAACCTGCGGAAGATATACTATAAATGATAATCTACATGACAGATGTGTTTTAGATTTGTAATAAAAAAATCGCAACCCCTTGGATTGCGATTTTTTTATTTATTTACCACTAAGATACTTTTCAATGTCATCTAATGCAGCCTGTTCATCTGCACCATCAACTATAACGTTAACCTTCTCACCGATATCAAGGCCTAAACTCATCATTCCCATGATACTCTTTGCGTTAACTTTCTTATCCCCTGTCTCAAGATATACAGAGCTGTCAAACTGACTTGCTACCTGTACAAGAAGGGCAACTGGTCTGGCCTCTAAACCATTCTCCAGTCTAATTGTAATTTCTTTGTTAATCATCTTGTCTCCTCTCGTACATTGCATAGAAATGCATTGTACACTACCTTAATTCCTCTGCTATTTCGCACAGCTTCCTTAGTCTGTGGTTGACTCCGCTTTTCCCCATAGGCGGATCCAACAAATCTCCCAATTCTTGTAGTGTGGCCTCTGGATACTGAAGACGGAGACTAGCCATCTCTCTTAATCCATCCGGCAATTTTTCAAACCCATATACCTTCTGTATGAGGATAATATCCTCAACCTGTCGGTTAGCAGCTTTTACTGTCTTGGCAATATTGGCAGTCTCGCAGTTGACCTGCCGATTTATGGAATTACTCATCTCTTTAAAGATTCGCTGATTCTCAAAATCCATCAAAGCAACACTTGCTTCGCATATACCAAGAAAATCTACAATAGCGCCTCCCTCTTTAATATATACAACAAAATATTTCTTTCGGCAAATAATTTTTGCATCAATTTCAAAAGTATTCAAAACTTCCTGTATCTGAAGCGCCTGTTCCTCATGCTCGCATACCATCTCAAGATGATATCCTTTGCTTGGATCACTCATAGAACCAATACACATAAAAGTTCCTTTTACAAAGGCTCTCCTACAACAGAAATTCTTTATCAGCGTTGAATCAACCCTATGACCAAAACCAATAAATAATCCCTTTTTATCAACAATTCCAATACTTTTAAAAATATCCCAGACTATGTCTGCATCCGAAAGACATATTTCATATCTGCCATTTTTCTCGTATCCTTTTATAGACACGTCACTTATATTATATGTTTTCTTAAGCAAAGTAAAGCATTTTCTATATAGCGGCTCGCGCTCTACAGATATTAATAATGCGTCTTTTTTATCTTCTGTTTTAACAACAGATCCACAATAGCTGATTACCGCTGCAAGCTCTGCAAGCTGGCAATGTCTCATATTGCTTGTCTGCTTTGCTATTTCTTCCTTTACATCAAGTGAAAATGACATATTTACCTACTTATTAATATCCCTATGAACCAACACAAGCTCATATTTTCCTTTTTTGTCAATTCTAGCTTTAAGTCTGTTAGCTACTGTTACGGATCTATGATGCCCGCCAGTGCATCCAATAGCAATAATCAGTTCTTCTTTTTCTGCCTGCTTATACTGAGGAATAAGAAATTCCAGTATGTCTTCCAACTTATCCAAAAAGATATCACCATCTCCAGACTTCATAACATATTCCTGTACATCTAAATCATTTCCTGTACGATTTCTTAATTCTTCAACATAATAAGGATTTTGAAGAAATCTCGCATCAAATACCAGATTTGCATTGTCCGGAATTCCATTTTTAAATCCAAAGGACATAATTTGAACTGACAGACCTTTACTTACTTCATCATTAATCGAACTCATGCAAACTCCCCTAAAAATATAACCTCTGGCTCAAGTTCAACCTGATACATCTCTAATACTTTATCTCTTACCTGGCAAATGAGTTTGTTCATATCATTTGCTGAAGCATGATCCTTATTGATTAAAAATCCTGCATGCTTCTCCGATACCTGTGCTCCACCCACAGAATATCCCTTTAATCCTGCATCTGAAATAAGCTTGCCTGCGAAGAATCCTTCAGGTCTTTTAAAGGTTGAACCTGCACTAGGATATTCAAGTGGCTGTTTCTCTCTTCTCTTGGCACTTAAATCTCTCATGATACCATCGATTACTTCAGGATTGCCCTTGTTCAATCTGAGTTCTGCCTGAAGAACAATATATCCTTCTTTTTTTGCCTTGGAATTTCTATATTCAAATTCCATCTCTTCATTAGACATCATCTTAATCTCACCATCTGGAGTGAGAACACGAACTCTGGATACGACCTGACGCATTTCTCCACCATAGGCACCAGCATTCATAATGATTCCACCACCTACTGTTCCTGGGATACCACTGGCAAATTCAAGTCCCGTGTATCCATTTTCCATAGCAAAGTGCGAAAGCTTACTCATGGACGTTCCAGCTTTGGCAACAATATCATTGCCCAACATATGGATACCACTATAGTTAGCACCAATCTCAATAATGATACCTCTGTAGCCTCTATCTGATACCAAAAGATTACTTCCCTTTCCTATTATGAAAAATGGAACATCTTTTGACTTTAAAAACTTTATCAACGATGTTAATTCATGATCATTAATTATGCTCACAAAAACATCGGCCATACCACCTATTCTAAAGGTGGTATGCCCGGACATAAGTTCATCAATGCGCACATTCTCAGGCTGCACTATTCTTTTGATTTCATCAATAATTAACTGATCCATAATTTTAAAATCAATCTAATACAAGTTTTGCAGCTCCATAAATACCTGCATCGTTTCCAAGAGTAGCAAGCCCAAATTTACAGTTTGCAGCTCCTGGGAATACATATTTTTCAAAATGTGGCTTCATGTAGTTGATAAGAATATCTCCTGCCTTTGATACACCACCGCCGATTACAAAAATCTGAGGATTTACTACATTAGCAACTGCAGCTAAGCCCTTACCAAGATATTCTCCATATACATTGGCAACAGAAACAGCAAGCTCATCGCCTTCTTTAACTGCATCCCAAATAGCCTTTGCAGATACTTCATCATTTCTAAGTACACTTGCTGTATCACAACCAGTTAATTTCTTATTAGCTATTCTTACTACGCCCGTTGCAGAAGCGTACTGCTCAAGGCAGCCTTTTCTTCCACATCCACATATGTCAGTTTCGGCATCCTCAAGATGAATATGACCAATTTCTCCACCGGCGCCTGTTGCTCCACAGACAATCTTTCCACCAATGATGATTCCACCACCTACACCTGTACCAAGTGTTACAGCAACCATATCTTTGTAACCACGGCCACCACCGCGCCACATCTCACCTAACGCAGCAACATTTGCATCGTTGCCAGCTTTAACATTAACACCAAGAATATCACCTAATTCAAGACTGATATTTTTCTTTCCCCAACCAAGATTTGCTGCAAGAAGTACTGTGCCATCATCTGTAACTGGTCCGGGAACTCCTATACCAACTCCGATAACATCCTCTTTGTCAATTGCATGCTCAGCCATCTTAGCCTTAATACTGTCAGCAATATCTGGAATAATATGGCTTCCTTCGTCCTCTTTACGAGTTACGATTTCCCATTTTTCCTTAACTTCACCTTCTGGATCAAACAAACCAAGTTTTACTGTAGTACCACCTACGTCAACTCCAAATAAATATTTTTTCATCTATTTTTCCTCATTATTTTCTAATTATTCTTCGTCTTCTTCACGTCTCTGAGCAAGATTTGCCTGAACACGCTCATACAATACCTGTGCTGCATTGTAACCCATCTTCTTCTGTCTGTGGTTAACAGCAGCTGACTCACAAATAATAGCAAGGTTACGACCTGGTCTGATAGGAATGTTATGGCAGACAACCTTATTGCCAAGGTATTCTATATATTCTTCCATAAGACCTAAACGATCGTACTCTTTATCTCTATCCCAGTCTTCAAGCTTGATAACAAGGTCGATACTCTGTGTTTCTTTGACACTGGATACACCAAAAAGTGTCTTAACATCAACAATACCTATACCTCTAAGCTCGATAAAGTGCTTTGTAACTGCTGGAGCTGTACCAATCAGGGTTTCATCTGATACTTTTCTAATCTCAACAACATCATCTGTTACAAGACGATGTCCACGCTTGATAAGTTCAAGAGCTGCCTCAGATTTACCAATACCAGATTCACCTGTAATAAGAACACCTTCACCATATACATCGACGAGTACACCATGAACTGTAATACATGGAGCAAGCTTTACATTGAGCCATCTGATTAATTCTGCAGTGAATGCACTGGTTGCCTTCTTTGTCATTAAAAGAGGAACGCCCTTTTCCTTCGCCTTAGCAAGAAATTTCTCATCTGGCATTAATTCTCTACAGAAAATAATTGCAGGAATTGGATACGACAATAATTTTTCATAAATCTCAGCCTGTCTCTTTGGTTCAAGACTCAGCATGTATGTATATTCAACATAACCAATCATCTGAAGACGTGTTGCCTCATAATGCTCAAAGTAACCTGCCATCTGAAGCGCTGGTCTGTTAATATCAGGCTGAGTAATCTTTGTCTTACTGATATCAATTTCAGGAGTAAGATTATCCAGTTTCATCTTTTCGATAATTTCAGTTAGTTTTACACTTGCCATACTTGTAATCTCCCTTGCTATTAATTGCAATACATTTGTCTTTTATTCTACCATATTTTCCCCATGGAAAAAAGAATATATATCTTGCGCAACATTGCGTGGAATCTCAGGAACTTCGTTTAATTTATCCACGTTAGCTCCTTTGATTTCTTCTATACTGTCAAAATATCTCATCAGTGCCTTTCGTCTTGTTTCTCCTACCCCTGGAATGTTATCAAGCACGGATCTGACCTGGTCCTTACTTCTTAATGACCTATGAAATTCTATTGCAAATCTGTGGGCTTCATCCTGAACTCTTGTTATCAGTTTAAAACCTTCGCTGTGACTGTCAATTGGTACTTCCACATTGTTATAATACAAACCTCTGGTCCTATGGTTATCATCCTTGACCATGCCACACACAGGAATGTTTAGCTTCAATTCTTCCAGTACCTGCAACGCTATATTAACCTGTCCACGTCCACCATCCATCAAAAGCAAATCTGGAAATTTAGTGAAACTTCCATACTCTGTATCTTCTCCCAAAATCTTTAGCTTTTGTGTTTCTTCCATGCCATGAATGAATCTTCTTGTAAGCACTTCCTTCATGCAGGCATAATCATCCGGACCTGTAACAGACTTAATTTTAAACTTTCTATAATCACTCTTCTTTGGCTTACCCTTTTCAAAAACCACCATGGATCCAACATTTTCAAATCCACTGATATTGGATATATCAAATGCTTCCATTCTAGATATACCTGTAAGACCAATAAGCTCTTCTATCTCTTTTACTGCACCGATAGTACGACCTTCTTCTCGCTTGATCCTGTCTTTGTCCTGCTCAAGAACAAGTGATGCATTTTTTGCAGCAAGTTCAACCATCTTTTCCTTGGATCCTATCTTTGGAACCTTAATATAAGTCCTGCTGCCTCTTCTGTCACTAAGCCAGCTCTCTAACAACTCCATATCTTCTATGGTATACTGCAACATTATTTCTCTTGGGATAAAAGGGGTTCCTGCATAAAACTGCTTAACAAAGTTGCCAAGTATCTCCTGCTCGCTTCTTTCTTCAACACCCTTCATAAAGAAATGCTCTCGTCCTATCAGTCGTCCATCTCTGATGAAGAATACCTGTACTACAGCATCCTTATCAGATTTAGCCAGAGCAATGACATCCTTATCCTCAAGATCTGAATCTGTAATTTTCTGCTTCTGAGCAATATGTTTAATACTGTTAATTAAATCTCTTGTCTGGGCTGCCTCTTCAAATTCTAAATTCTCTGACTGCTCCTGCATCTTCTGTTCCAGCTCTGATAATATAGGCTTAAAATTGCCATTCAGAAAACCTAGTGCAGCTTCGACACCTTTCATATAGTCCTTCTTAGTTATACATCCTCTGCAAGGTGCCTGACATTGTCCTATATGATAATTAAGACACGGTCTGTCATTTTCAACGCCCTCTTCGATATGTTTGCTACAGGTTCTTAACTTATAGATCTTGTTAATCAGCTCTATTGTATCTTTTACTGCAAGTCCACTGGTATAAGGTCCAAAATACTTTGACTTATCCTTCTTCATAAGTCTTGTCATTACTATCCTTGGATATTCATCCCCCAGAGTAACCTTGATATAAGGGTAGGTCTTATCATCCACAAGCATAGTGTTATACTTTGGCCTGTGCTCCTTAATCAGATTATTCTCAAGTACCAGCGACTCTAACTCTGAATCAGTGACAATATACTCAAAGTAAGTAATCAGACTGACCATTCTGTCTATCCATGGTCCACGTCCAACATTTGCACGAAAATAAGAACGAACACGATTATGAAGGTCTTTTGCTTTTCCTACATATATAATCGCATCGCTCTTATCATGCATAATGTACACCCCCGGATTATGGGGGAGTTTATTAAGTTCTTCCTTGATATCAAATAATTTTTCCAAAATTATTCTTCCGTAGTATCTCTGTGGTCTTCTACAGTTACAGCTTCATCAATATCAACAGCTTCTGTATCTTCTTTTACCTCTTTAGTATCAGTACTATTGCTATCTTCAGCCTTTGCTTCTGATTTGTTGTCCTCTTCTTCTGGTTCAGGAATACCCTTAAGCTCTCTGAATATCTTCATGAATTCCTTGCCTGTAATAGTTTCCTTCTCAATAAGGAACTTGGCAAGCTCATCCATCACATCTCTGTTATCTGTAAGAAGGGCCTTTGCCTTGTTATAGCTTTCTGCAAGAAGCTCTTTCACTTCATCATCAACTTCTGCTGCAGTTGCATCTGCACAGTTCAGTGTGGCATTGCCCGAAAGATATTTGTTCTCAACTGTAGCAAGTCCCATAAGACCAAATCTTTTACTCATACCGTACTGAGTAATCATAGACTTAGCCAGGTCTGTGGCTTTCTCAATATCGTTGCTTGCTCCAGTTGTAACTGTATCAAACACAAGCTCCTCTGCCGCACGACCGCCAAGAGTACTTACTAACATATCTCTAAGTTCTGCTTCTGTATTAAGGAACTTCTCTTCTTCTGGAACCTGCATTACATATCCTAATGCACCCATGGTTCTTGGAATGATAGTAATCTTTTGAACTGGCTCAGAGTTTTTCTGTAAAGCAGCAATAAGTGCATGTCCAATTTCATGGTAAGAAACGATTTCACGCTCTTTCTTACTCATGATTCTATCCTTCTTCTCTTTACCAACAAGTACCTGCTCTACTGCCTCAAAAAGATCCTTCTGACTTACGTATTCTCTCTTATCTTTAACTGCATTAATTGCAGCTTCGTTAATCATGTTAGCGAGGTCTGAACCTACTGCTCCTGAGGTTGCTAAAGCTATCTCCTGAAGGTCTACAGTCTCATCCATATGAACATTCTTGGCATGTACTTTAAGAATCTCAACTCTACCCTTTAAATCAGGTTTATCAACAATAATTCTTCTGTCAAAACGGCCTGGTCTGAGTAAAGCCTTATCAAGAATCTCAGGTCTGTTTGTTGCACCAAGTACAAGAACACCCTTAGCAGGGTCAAAACCATCCATTTCACTTAATAACTGGTTAAGTGACTGCTCACGCTCTTCGTTTCCACCGCCATATTTACTGTCACGACTTCTACCAATGGCATCGATCTCATCGATAAATATAATACAAGGCGCATTTTTATTAGCTTCCCTGAACAAATCTCTTACACGGCTGGCACCAACACCAACATAAAGTTCGATAAAGTCTGAACCTGTGAGTGAGAAAAATGGTACATGTGCTTCGCCTGCAACAGCCTTGGCAAGTAATGTCTTACCAGTACCTGGAGGTCCCACTAAAAGAGCACCCTTTGGAAGCTTTGCACCAATCTTTGTATATTTTGAAGGGTCATGCAGGAAATCTACAACTTCAACAAGTGATTCCTTAGCTTCATCCTCACCTGCAACATCTGCAAATGTGACACCCGTCTCCTTTTGAACATAAACTTTAGCATTGCTCTTACCTACGCCCATAGGTCCACCGCTGCCAGACATCTTTTTGTAGGCAAAATTAAGCAACAACCATATAAACAGAATCGGTAATACATACTGAAGTACAATAGACAAAATCCATCCCGAATTGTCTGGAATATATGTCTTTATCTCTACACCAGCCTTTGTAAGACGCTCTACAAGAGTGTCTCCGCTTTCTGTCAAACCTGTATAATATGTAATCTGAGGCGCTGTTGTACCAAATGGATTCAAAACAGGTGAATATAATTCTTTTTCGCTATCATCTGGCTGTGCTGCCTCTTCTTTTGGAATGATTATCAACCTATCTGACTGAATCTCTACTTTTTCTATTTCACCTGCATCAAGCTTTGTTATAAATTCATCATATGTAAGCTCTTCAGATGCATCGCTGGAAAACAGATTCATAAAAACACTCATACTAATAAGTGTAAGTATTGAAGCTATAACAAGAAACATCAGGCTCTGTCTCTTAGGTGGCATACCTGAACCATTGTTCTTATTACCATTGCCATTATTCTGATTATTGTTGTTATTATTTTGGCCGCTATAACCACCGCCGTTATTTGAACCGGAATTAGGGTTATTCTGTCCTTCGTATTTATCCATCTAAAACCTCTCTGTATCAAAATATCTTTTTCAATTATAGATACAGACTTCTCTAAAAACAATTAAATTTCTGTGAAAAATGCGCAATTTACGCCTTTTTATCAATTTACACTGATGGCTTAAATGCTGGCATAAGCTGCAACTTAAACAGATTAGCTTTATGCTTTCTGTCAATTAATTCCTTATGCTCCTGATTGTCAATTACACCCTCACGAATGTATTTATCAAGCTCAGCATATGTAAATCCAAGATTATCTTCATCAGTCTTTCCGCATAAGCCATCACTTGGAACCTTGTCTACCAACACATCTGGAAGACCTAATACTCTGCCAATAGCCTTAACTTCCTGTACAGTAATATTGGCTAATGGGCTGAAGTCTCCAGCTGCATCACCATATCTTGTTGAGTATCCAACCCAGTCCTCAGAAAGATTACATGTGTTAGCTACACGACCATTATTACTCTGTGAAATAGCATATACTGTAGTCATTCTAATTCTTGGTGCCATGTTGATTAAAGTCTGGCTTGAGAGTTCAAGCTCTGCTGGCATCGCATTTTTCAATCCTTCATATGCATCTTTAATATTTACTATATAATGCTTAATCCCAAGATGCTCTACCAAAAGTTTGGACATATCTATATCAGACTGCTCGCCATTTGGCATAAGTACACCTATTACTCTGTCCTTACCAAGTGCCTCAACGCAAAGTGCTGCAACTACTGAGCTGTCTTTTCCGCCTGAGATACCAAGTACTGCATTGCAGCCTGGTCCATTTTCCTCAAAAAACTGTCTAATCCATGCTACACATTCGTCTTTTACCTTAACTGCATCAAACATAATCCTTCCTCCTCTGATATAAAAAACTCTTTGTAATTTTTCATATTGCTGTAATTATAACACATTAGAGCGTGCTATTTGACACATTTCATATATTTAAGTATTCTCGGATTTGCTTTATACTTAACACCATAAACAAACATATTGGAGGAGTAATTATGTTTAATAAAAATGTGAACCCAAACATTGTTGACGATGTTGTGGGCAAAGGAATGCCGAATCCTAAGAAATTCGCCAGTGCCTTTATTAGTTTTATTGTTATTCTTTTCGTAGTAATAACAGGTTTTTCAAGTGCATACACTGTACAGGAAACTGAATCTGTTGTTGTTACAACCTTTGGAAAAGCAAAGCTTGTAGATGAAAAGGGTCTTCACTTTAAGATTCCTTATATCCAGAAAGCTACCAGCGTTGATACAACAGTAAGAGGTATCAAGATTGGATACAGCGAAGATTCCAATGGTAATGTATACAGCGTTGAGCATGAATCAATCATGATTACATCAGATTTCAACTTTATCGATTGTGACTTCTATATTTCATATCAGGTTACAGATCCAATAAAGTATCTTTACAATTCCAGCGAACCTGATGAAATCCTTAAAAATATCTCCATGAGCTGTATTCGTTCAACTGTATCTGCATATTCTGTTGATACAGCTATTACAACAGGAAAAGCTGAGATTCAGAGCAACGTCAAATCAATGATTATTGCCGAACTTGAAGACGAAGATATTGGTATTACACTTGTGGATGCCAGCATTCAGGATGTTGAGCCTCCTACAGACAACGTAATTGAAGCTTTTACAGCCGTTGAAACAGCTAAGCAGGGAAAAGAATCCGCAATCAACGAAGCTAATGCTTATAGAAACGAGCAGATTCCTGCCGCTGAAGCAAAAGCTGACCGAATCGTTCAGGCTGCTGAAGCAGATAAAACTGCAAGAATCAACGAGGCCAATGGTCAGGTAGCCAGATTTAATGAAGAGTTCAATGAATACAAGAACTATCCACTTATTACAAAACAGCGTATGTTCTATGAAGCAATGGAAGATGTTCTTCCAAAAGTTAAGCTTGTTATTGAAGGTGGAGAGACAGACATTACAAAATATTACCCTGTTGGAAGTTCATCAGTTAATGTCGGAGCCATTGGCAGTACAGTAAATGATGCAGCATCAACAGATGACATTACACAATAGGGGGAATGGGAAATATGAAAAAATTAAGAACTGCATTAATTATTATAGTAATACTTGCTATTATCATTATCGTTCCATCCTGTCTATATACTACTCAGGAAAATGAGTTCTCCGTAGTAAAACAGTTTGGTAAGATTGTTGCTACAACTGATGTAGCAGGCTTACACACTAAGATGCCTTTCACACAGACTGTTAACTCAGTAACAAAGGCAACTCAGATTTATGACCTTCCTGCTTCTGAGGTTATTACTTCAGATAAGAAGACAATGATTGTTGACGCTTATGTTCTTTGGAATGTCAAGGATGTTAAGCTATATACACAGTCACTTAATTCCAGCGCTCAGATTGCACAGGGCAGAATTGATGTAATTGTATACAATGCAATTAAAACTACAATTTCTTCTATGACACAGGATGAGCTTATCGCCAGTCGTGATACAGCAATGAAAATCAATGCCACGGAAAGTTCTATCGAAGATATCGATATCAACGATATCACTTCTGAAGAACTTGAAGATACACAGGTTGAAGACAATACAAAGGTAATTGTTATATCCGATTTACTTCATAACTGCATAGGTGATCAGTGCAAACAGTACGGTATTGAGATCTCAGATGTTAAGATTAAAGTTCTTGATCTTCCTGATGAAAACAAGGAAGCTGTTTACACACGTATGATTACTGAACGTAACAATATTGCTGCTGCTTACAAAGCTCAGGGTGAATCTGAAGCACAGATTATTAAAAATACAACTGACAAGGAAGTTTCAGTCATGTTATCACAGGCAGAAGCAACAGCTGAAAAAACTATTGCAGAAGGCGAAGCCGAGTATATGAGAATTCTTTCAGATGCATACAATGATGAGGAGAAAGCCGATTTTTATCTCTTTACTCTTCAGTTAGATGCTCTTAGAGAATCTGTTACAAATGGTAACACAACATTATTCCTTGATAAGGATAGTCCTGTTGCACAGATATTCTCTGGAAACTAATAATATATAAGGTTAAAAATTTAAGCCCTGTAAACCTGATATGTACCCAGAATCCTGGACACATATTTATGAACTAGGCTGAACACATGGATGCTATCCTGTATTGAACAGGTGGCATCCATTTTGTTTTTGCCTGAATTCTTTTATTATTATAATAATCTATATATTCATCAATAGCTTTTGAGAACTTTTCGAAAGAAGAATAGTATTTCTCATAGCCATAGTACATCTCATTTTTTAATCTTCCAAAGAATGTTTCCATTATGCAGTTATCATAGCAATTACCTTTTCGTGACATAGATTGGATAACACCATGTTCCTGTAATGCATTTCTAAAATATGCATGCTGATACTGCCATCCTTGATCCGAATGAAATATAAGACCTTCAACCGAAGGAAACTTATCAAAAGCTCTGTTTAGCATTCTTTCTATCTGTTCAAGATTTGGACTCATAGATAAATCATACGAAATGATTTCGTTTGTGTTCATATCTAGTAC